>NZ_CP062973.1:1335714-1669642 GCF_017311165.1 Psychroflexus sp. ALD_RP9
TCACCATGAATTTATAATTTCGCTGACCAAAAATAAATGTATTTTGATGTTTGTTTTTGCGTTCTCGTTTTAATTTGCTTTCTCCCATAAGTCCTAATATAATAGGTTTTTAATAATATAACTCATCTGTTTTCAAATTTAAAAAGCGCTGAGTAGCAAAAAATGTACTTAACCATGAAATGATTAACCCCAATAAAAAAACAGCACCAAAAAGAACTGCTAATATAGGTTTATTAGCAATCAAATAGAGTTCTGGGAAACTCTGATCGAGATAATAAAGCACAACAGCCATACCGATGAGTGATAAAATAGCACCAATGCTTCCAAGTTTAATACTTTTCCAAATAAAAGGTCTTCTAATAAAGCCTTTTGTAGCACCAACCATTTGCATGGTTTTAATGGTAAATCGTTTAGAGTAAACCGAAAGTCTAATGGAGCTATTAATCAATAAAACGGCGATAAATGTAAACACACCGCTTATTACAAGCACCCAAAAGCTCAGCTTTTTAATATTATCATTAAGTAGTGCAATTAAAGGTTTATCATAAATAATTTCATCAACAAATTCATATTCTTTCAAATCACGTGAAATTTCAGCTATTTGTACTTCAGAGACATAATCGGCATTAAAATAAATATCTATAGCGTTTTGTAAAGGATTATAACCCAGAAAATCCATAAAATCTTCACCTATTTCTTTGCTGTAAGCTTTGGCAGCTTCTTCTTTAGAAATAAATTGAATCGATTTAGTGTAGTCAGACAATGCAATCGATTTTTGCAACTGATTAATTTCAACCTCCTTAGCCGTGTCGTCAAGATAAATGGTAAGTGCAATTTGCTCTTTAAAATGGTCTGCAACTTTTTGTGTATTTAAAACTAAAATACCTAGCAAACCAACCAAAAACAAAACCAAGGCAATGCTAATTACAACCGAAAAATAGGAAGTAATTAAGCGGCGTTTCTGGTATTTTTCAAACGATGAGGCCATCTTAAATATTTTCGTAAAAATAAAAAACTCAATTGTATAACGCTCAAATTACACATTTATTTTTTGGGCGCTTTTGCTTGCTTTCATTGCAACGCCGCAAGCTATAATTAACAAATGCTAAGCTTAATAGGCTTTCAAGGCATCAAGCTTTTAAACCTGCATTTGTAAAATTTTAGCTTTTACGGGGTTTTCATTACAATCAAGCGCGCATAAAAAAGCCGCTCAATTTTGTTAAGCGGCTTTTTTGGTAAAAGTCTTTTTTTGATTAAAAATTATCAGTTAAGATATTAACTAAATCAATTATTGCCCAAATACCTAAACCACCAAAAGTAATGATGAATAAAATGTTTGCCCAAACTGGTTTTTTAGCATACCAACGGTGTGCAGCAAAAGGCCAACCTAAGAAAAACCAAAATGCAACGGCAACCCATTTGTCATAGCCAGCAGCTGCAATAGGTGTTAAAGCGTCTTCACTGGCAACAATCTCAGTAGTAGATGAGTTTATGTTTGCACTTTCAACCTCAATAGTTGTAGTTTCAACATTTGCTTCAGCTTTTTTAACATTGTCTTTGTTTACAGGAAAAGACGCAAACATTAAAGATGTTGAAAACAACACCATAAATAACATAAAATTTTTCATAAGTTTGAATTTTGTTTTTGTAAACTTAATGTTTTATGTTAAAATTAAGAAATTTTTTTTATTTATTTTTTTTGATGACGACTGTTATAATTGGTCAAAATTCAGAAAACTATGAATTTATAGGCTCAGTTTTATTAGAAGACGACACAATGATTTCTTATAAACTCAGCTTTAAAGACATTGGCAATGGTAAAATTACAGGTCAATCAATTACAGATTTTGCTGGAGAACATCGTACAATTTCGTCTATTGAAGGTCAAATAGATTATAAAAACAATACAATTTCCTACAAAGAGACTAAAAATTTGCTAACAAAGTCAAATTATGAAGACGATAGTTTTTGTTACATTCATCTAAATAAGGCAAACATTAAACTCAGAAACCGCAAAAGCGTAATTGAAGGCAGCTTTCAAGGTAAGTATCCTAATGATGAGCCATGTGTCTCTGGTGAAATTAGATTAGTTGGTACAGATTTCTTCTTTAAGAAAATGGATCGATTTAACCGTAGAATAAGTAGAATCAACAAGATTGATAGTCTTACCAAAGCAAAATTAGCAACTTCAATTTTCAAAAATAAAGTAGAAAATAATACACTTCAAAATGAAGATGTTGTGGCGTTATTTTTACCTAAAGCAAAGCATGTATTTCTTGAAATTTGGGACGAAGAGCTTGAAGACGGAGATAAAATAGATGTTTTTGTTAACAAAAAACTTGTTTTAGAAAATTATGAAATAAAAAATCAAAAAAAGATACTCAAATTACCGTTTACCCAACCTGAGATGACAATTGCTGTCGTGGCAAATAATATTGGTGTAAAAGCACCTAACACAGTTAGTTTAGTTTTAAGAGCAAAACAAGAGCAGCATAAATTAAGAACTAAATTAGAAAAAAATCAGCAAGCATTTTTACTTTTAAAGCATAACTAAGGATGGTGTTTTAATATAATTTATTTAAGTCTCAAGTTATAGGTTCAACCTAATAATCTTATTTTTGCCATAAACAGAAGAGAAATACCATTATGGCATATAAATTCCAATCCATAGAATCTAAATGGCAAGACAAATGGGCTAAAGACAAGCCTTTTAAAGCTAAACAGCCCGATCAATTCAAAGATAAACCTAAACCACCGTTTTATGTTTTAGATATGTTTCCTTATCCATCAGGTGCGGGTTTACATGTCGGTCATCCTTTAGGTTATATTGCTAGTGATATTTATGCCCGTTATAAACGCCATAAAGGCTTTAATGTTTTGCATCCACAAGGTTATGACTCTTTTGGTTTACCAGCTGAGCAGTATGCCATACAAACAGGTCAGCATCCAGCAAAAACTACCGAAGTCAATATTAAACGATACCGAGAACAACTCGATAAAATTGGCTTTTCATTTGACTGGGATCGAGAAGTTCGCACAAGTGACCCTAATTATTACAAATGGACGCAGTGGATATTCAGCGAATTATTTCAATCTTATTACGATACCAAAGATCAACAGGCTAAACCTATAGAAAATCTTATCGCTCAATTTCAAACCAAAGGAAACTCTAACCTAAATGCTGCTTGTGATAGTGATGTTTCTGAATTTTCAGCAGATGATTGGAAAGCTTTTACGGCTAAACAACAGGAGCAAATTCTACTTCAATACCGCTTAACTTATCTCGCTGAAACTGAAGTTAACTGGTGTCCAGCTTTAGGAACGGTTTTAGCTAACGATGAAATTGTTAATGGTGTCTCAGAACGTGGTGGGCATCCAGTTGTTCGAAAAAAAATGAAACAATGGAGCATGCGCATTTCGGCTTATGCAGAACGTCTACTGCAAGGAATGCAGGACCTTGAGTGGACAGACAGCCTTAAAGATGCTCAACGCAATTGGATCGGCAAATCGGTTGGCGCACAAGTCAAGTTTAAAATTAAAGGACATTCTAACTTCATAGAAGTCTTTACCACAAGACCAGACACCATTTTTGGGGTGAGTTTTATGACCTTAGCGCCAGAGCACGAATTGGTTCAGCAAATTACAACACCAGAACAGAAAAAAGCTGTCGAGGCTTACATAAAAGAAACAGCTAAACGTAGCGAACGCGAGCGTATGGCTGATGTTAAACATATTTCAGGTGTGTTTACAGGCGCTTATGCCGAACATCCTTTATCTCAAGAGCCTATCCCGATTTGGATTGGTGACTATGTGTTAGCTAGTTACGGCACAGGCGCAGTGATGGCTGTGCCTTGTGGCGATCAGCGAGATTTTGATTTTGCTCAACATTTTGATATTCCAATACCAAACGTATTTCAAAATGTTGATATTTCAGAAAAGGCTCATGGTGACAAAGACCAAACTACCATCGTCAATTCAGATTTTTTAAATGGCTTAAATGTTAAACAAGCTATTTCAGAAGCTATAAAAAGGCTTGAAAAAATTGGCGCAGGCCAAGCTAAAATTAATTATCGCTTAAGAGATGCGGTGTTCTCACGCCAGCGCTATTGGGGCGAGCCTTTTCCTATTTATTATGTTGATGGTTTACCAAAACTAATAGATATAAAGCATTTACCTTTAAAACTTCCTGAGGTTGAAAAATATTTACCAACCGAAGACGGTGCGCCACCTTTAGGTCGAGCTGATGTGTGGGCTTGGGACACCAAAAATAACCAAGTTGTTGAAAACACTAAAATTGATCATCAAACCATATTTCCATTAGAATTAAACACAATGCCAGGTTGGGCTGGAAGTTCATGGTATTTATTTCGTTACATGGAAACCAATCAGCGAGATGAAGTATTTGCCTCAGCTGAAGCTTTAGAATACTGGAAAAATGTAGATTTATACATTGGTGGTAGCGAACATGCCACAGGCCATTTACTCTATGCTCGATTTTGGACTAAATTTTTATACGATCGTGGCCTCATTCAGGTTGAAGAACCATTTAAAAAACTGATTAACCAAGGCATGATTTTAGGTGAAAGTGCTTTTGTACATATTTATGATGGTGGTTATGCTAGTAAAGATGCTGATTCAGAAAGAGATTATAAGAAAAATCTAATTTTAAGCACTGAGATAGTTGAGTTTATTAAAAGTAATATTAGCTTATTTCATAATTTTTGGGTTGGGAAATCAATTTCTGACCAAGAGATACTTGAAAATTATAAAATTACAGTTGAAGAATTAAAAAGAGCAAAAAATATCTATCTGCTATTACAAGAAGCCTCCGAAAAACAAGGTTTTATATCAATGGCATGGTCTAGAGACATATTTCCTGTAAGATCAATACATGTTGATGTCTCTTTAGTAAATACGTCTAACGAGCTTGATATTGAAGCATTTAAGCAATGGCGTCCAGAGTTTTCTGAAGCCCAATTCATTAAAAATGAAGATAATAAGCTTATTGTTTCGCGTGAGGTCGAAAAAATGTCGAAGTCAAAGTTTAATGTGGTTAATCCCGATGAGATTTGTGAGCAGTACGGCGCTGATACCTTACGAATGTATGAAATGTTTTTAGGCCCAATTGATCAAGCTAAACCTTGGAATACGGCTGGATTATCTGGTGTACACAACTTCCTTAAAAAATTATGGAAACTCTACCATAATGGCGAACATTTTGAAGTAAGCGATCAGCCAGCCTCTAAAGAATCATTAAAGACTTTACACAAAACCATTAAAAAAGTCACACAAGATATCGAAGATTTTAGCTTTAATACTTCGGTCTCTACGTTTATGATTTGTGTCAACGAATTAAGTCAACAAAAGTGTCAACATCGTGAGGTTCTAGAACCTTTAGCCGTTTTAATATCACCTTATGCACCACATATTGCCGAAGAGCTATGGGAGAAGTTAGGTTATTCGGGTGGTATTTCTTTTGTAGATTATCCAAAGTATGATGAATCATACCTTAAAGAAGACACTAAAACGTATCCGATTTCATTTAACGGTAAAATGAGATTTACTTTAGATTTATCACTAGACTTATCGAAAGATGAAATTGAAGCCGCTGTCATGAATGATGAACGCACGCAAAAACAACTGGCAGGAAGAACTCCTAAAAAAGTGATTGTAGTTCCTGGTAAAATTGTTAATCTAGTCGGTTAAACAGCAGTTTTGTCAGTTTTTTAAGTTGGTCTTAAATTTGCTGTATATTTTGTAATTAAACAATAAATTAAAAATTAAACATGGGCGGATATTATATATTAATAGGAGCAATATTACTAGTGAGTTGGTTGGTAAGCAGCCAATTAAAGTCAAAATTTAAAAAATATTCAAAAGTTCAGTTACAAAATGGGATGAGCGGTAAAGAAATCGCTGAAAAAATGTTAGCTGATCATGGTATTACAGATGTGCAAGTTATTTCTACGCCAGGTCGATTAACAGACCATTATCATCCCACCAAAAAAACAGTTAATTTAAGTGAAAGTGTGTATTCTCAACGCAATGCGGCTTCAGCTGCTGTAGCAGCTCATGAAGTTGGTCATGCGGTACAACACGCTCAGGCCTATTCTTGGTTAGAAATGCGTAGTCAACTTGTTCCTATAGTGAGTGTGGCTTCTCAATTTTCTCAATGGGTTATTTTTGGTGGACTTATTTTAATGGGAATGGTGTCAGTTGGCGTTGGGCAAATGGTTTTACTAGCTGGTATTATCATGTTTGGTTTAGGAACACTTTTCAGTTTTATTACTTTACCAGTTGAATATGACGCAAGTAACCGCGCTTTGGCTTGGTTAAAGCGTGAAAATATGGTCACTGCAGATGAATATAAAGGCTCTGAAGACGCTTTAAAGTGGGCAGCACGAACTTATGTAGTTGCTGCTATTGGTTCATTAGCTACCTTGCTTTATTTTATTAGCATTTACTTAGGAAGAGACTAATTTTGGTTGAAGTTCAATTATAAAAAAGCCGCTTTTAGCGGCTTTTTGTAGTTAGAGAATATATTCAAAAAGGTATTACGAGTCTTAAAATAGCCCTGAAATATTTCCTTGGTCATCGATATCAATGTTTTCAGATGCGGGATGTGCAGGTAAGCCTGGCATTCGCATCATTTTACCGGTAATCGGAATAATGAAACCTGCACCAGCTGCAATTTCAATCTCTCTTACATTTAAAATAAAGTTTTCAGGTCTGCCGCGACGAGATTCATCATCCGATAATGATTTTTGAGTTTTAGCCATACAAATCGGTAAATGGCTTAAGCCCAAGTTTTCAATACGTTTCAAATCGGCTTTGGCTTTAGGTGAATAATCAACTGAAGACGCTCCGTAAATGCTTTTCGCAATCACTTCAACTTTATCTAAGACTGGTTGATCCCATTTGTATAAAGCTTTAAAGTCACTAGCTGAAGTATTTTCTAGTGTTTTAATCACTTCCGTAGCAAGTTCAATGGCACCGTTTCCGCCTTCAGCCCAAACATTGGCTAAGGCCACTTTGATGCCTTTGGCTTTGGCAAATTCTTGTATAATTTCAATTTCTTCGTGAGTGTCACTCGTAAATTGGTTGATTGCTATAATTGGTGTAATATTAAACTTGAGGGCGTTTTCAAGATGTTTTTCTAAATTAGGTAGACCTTTTTTTACTGCCTTTGGATTTGGGGTTTCTAATTCATTTAAGGCTGCTCCACCATGGTATTTTAAAGCGCGAATAGTTGCTGTGAGTACAATAATTTCGGGTTTAAGATTAGCACTTTGACATTTTATATCGAGAAACTTTTCCCCGCCTAAATCAAACCCAAAACCAGCTTCGGTTACAGTATAATCGGCTAAACTTAACCCCATTTTTGTTGCTAAAACGGTGTTAGTACCTTGTGCAATGTTGGCAAATGGACCGCCATGAATAATGGCTGGGTTTCCTTCTATACTTTGTACCAAATTTGGTTTTATGGCATCTTTAAGCAAAGTTGCCATGGCACCTTCGGCTTTAAGGTCTTTGGCATAAATAGGTGTTTTATAGAAAGTGAACCCAATAAAAATGCGGCCTAAGCGATCTTTTAGATCGTTTAAATTATTACTGAGGCATAAAATGGCCATAAGCTCTGAAGCTGCCGTGATATCAAAACCAGTTTCTCGAGGAACACCCATTGTGGTACCGCCAAGGCCAACGATGATTTGACGTAATGCACGATCATTTATGTCTAATACCCGTTTCCACTTAACAGTTCGGGCATCAATATTTAGATTATTAGTTTTACTTTGAATATTATTATCGATAATTGCGGCAAGTAGATTATGCGCTTTTTCGATGGCAGAAAAATCACCTGTAAAATGTAAGTTAATGTCCTCCATAGGTAATACTTGAGACTTGCCACCACCAGTGGCGCCACCTTTTATGCCAAATACGGGTCCTAATGAGGGCTCGCGTAACACTACAATGCTTGACTTGCCGAGCTTATTGAGACCTTCATTTAGACCGATAGACATGGTTGTTTTACCTTCTCCAGCTGGTGTTGGTGAAATGGCACTGACCAAAATTAATTTGTTTTTTGATGCCTTTGCTTCATCTATTAAATCAAGCGGTAATTTTGCTTTAAACTTACCATAATGTTCAAGTTGGTCTGGATTGATACCAATTTTTTCAGCAATTGTATTAATGTGGTTCAATTTTACTGAATTAGCGATCTCTATATCTGTCATTTTGTTTTAAATTTTCGACTGAAAGTTATGATAAAAAATAGAGTTACAGATTGATTTTTATCAGTTTATAGTTACAAAAAAACGCTTGGAAAACTCCAAGCGTTTTTTGTTGTATGCTTATCTATTATTAGTCATTTAATGAGTGATGTAGAAATAAATAATGTGTTTTTAAAATGCCATTTTTACGTTTGCTCAACTTTTTAAAGTAAGGTTTTAAATCTTTTTGAATGTTTAAGATGTAAGCTTTTATTTCAGAAGCTAACTGATCATCTTCAATTAAATCTTCAAAATGATTAATCATTTGCTTTTGTAATTCACGTTCAGCTAAATCTGGTGTTTCATTTTTGTAAATGAGATCATCAGTCAATTGATTTAGGAGTTCATGAACTGAAAGTCCATTGCCTTCTAGGCTTGCATTACTACTCATCATTTCATTAAGAGACCTTGAAGACGTTAATCGCTTCAGTAAGTTGACATTTATATCGATTAAGCGTTCTAATGTTCCGTTTTCAGAAAAATTAGACACTAACTTTTTATCGATTAACCAATATTGTGTTTGAAATACATTCTTGTTAAGAAAGGCTAATGATTCAATTTGTTTTTCGCGGTTAACTAATTGGTAAGGTGTGCCTGTTTGCCCCTTGTGAAGTAAGGTTTCGTGTACACCACCAATATTATTAGCTACATGATATATATAGCGTCTGTACACCGAAAGCATTTCGCCGTATAACTCCTCTAAGTCATCATAGGTTTGTCCATTTTCTGTAGTCCAGTCGTTGAGGTTTTTAGCGACAATTTTAAGATTAGATAAACCGTAATTGCTAGCTTTTATGGTGTTGTCTCCAATATTTTCAGTTTGTGAATCAGGGTCATCATTGTAGCCGCCAAACATGTATAGTTTTTGAGTACTTTTATCATCTACCAATTGTTCTAAGATGTTTTTGACTTCCTCGGCAGTTTTATCTTCATAATAGCGGTAACCCCATTCAACTGCATAATCATCGTATGGGCCAAGCTTTCTTATAAATCGAATATTTTTATCGCCAGGTTGTGCAACATAGTTGTAGCGCGCATAATCCATGATTGTTGTTGCAATCCCCATTTTTTGTGTAAATTTTCCTGACCGAAGCGAATCTACTGGATACGCCGAACTTGCTTTCATATTGTGTGGTAAGCCGATGGCATGACCAATTTCGTGAGAAATTACTCGACGCATCATTTCGCCAATTTCTTCTTCTGGTGTGTTTAAGGTTCTTGCTTTTGGATTAGCGGCTCCAGTTTCTAGTAAATAGCGATTTCTGTAAGAACGTAGATGGTTGTGGTACCAAATAATGTCACTTTCAATAATTTCACCAGTTCTAGGGTCGGCTACACTTGGGCCAACAGCGTTTCTGGTTGTTGAAGCTACATATCGAACAGTTGAGTAACGTATATCTTCAGGATTAAAGTCTGGATCTTCTTCTTTAGTGGGTGCTTTTTTTGCAATAATTGCGTTTTTAAAACCTGCTTTTTCAAAGGCTGAATTCCAATCTTCAATTCCTTTAATAAAATAAGGTATCCATTTTTTTGGCGTAGCAGGATCGAGGTAATAAACTATTGGCTTTACAGGTTCAACTAATTCTCCACGTGCATAAGCATCTTTGTCTTTAGGGACTAAACGCCATCGTTTTGCAATTCTGTAATCATCAGCTTTTAAAGCATCTGAGCTAAAATTGTATTTTCTCAAACTAAACCAACCTACTCGTGAATCTACATAGCGCACTTTCATTTTGTCTTCAGGAAGTTCTATAATCGAATGGTTGACTTGAAAGCTAAATGTATTGGCACTGTTTCCTCTTGGCGGTTCTTTTACATTAAATGTTAAAGTATGTAGTATTTCTATGTTTTTAGGGAATGCAGATACGCGATCAATTCGACTACGCGATTTATCGACACCACCGATTTTATATTCTTTTTTCTGGTAATCTCCTATAATATTAAATGAAGGTGAATCTGCATTAAAAAACGAAGAAACTTCAATTGTTATCATTTTATCATCTTCGTCTTCAATTTTAAAACTTGCAAGAATTGGATTGAAGTTATTTTGCTGAACACTCAAGCTAATCGGGTCTTCTTCATTAGCCACATTTACAGTTGAAATCTGTAATAAATCAATAGCGTTCCCGCGCTTCACAAAATGAATCATTTGTTCAGAAGTTTTAGACCCAGCGTTGGTGTAAGGTGAGTAATTACCTGGAATTTGCTTTAACCGTGTAACCATAAGCAGGTCTTTTTCTAAAACTGATTTCGGTATTTTAAAGTAAAGTTTATCATCACCAAAAAAGGTATTAACCAAGCCTTGATTTTTATCTAGCTTTTCTAGCTTTTCATTGAAAGGAATATCTTCAGAAGTTTTATTTTTCTGAGCATAAATGATGTTTGTTGCTAGTAAAAATAATAATATAAGATGTCGCATAAATTTAGATTTATAATTTAGAGTCTCAAAATACTAAAAAGTTTAAACTAAGCGGTTTGAAAAAAATCACTAATTTCGCTCAACAACTCAATAACCAAAACAACTATTTATGAAAGGAATTATATTAGCTGGCGGCTCAGGAACAAGACTTCATCCATTAACACACGCTGTTTCTAAGCAACTTTTACCCGTTTATGATAAGCCCATGATTTTTTATCCACTCTCGGTGTTAATGTTAGCAAATATTAAAGATATACTTGTGATTTCTACACCTGAAGATTTACCTAACTTTAAGAAATTATTAGGTGATGGTAGTAAATATGGTATTAATTTAAGCTATGAAGTACAACCAAGTCCAGATGGTTTAGCACAAGCTTTTATTATTGGCGAAGATTTTATTGGAGATGACGATGTAAGTTTAGTTTTAGGAGATAATATTTTTTATGGTGCTGGTTTATCACAATTATTATCAAACGCTGTTAATAAAGTTGAAGCAAGTAAAGAAGCTGTTATTTTTGGTTATCGCGTAGACGACCCAAGGCGGTATGGTGTCGCTGAAATTAATAAAGAAGGTAAAGTTTTGAGTGTAGAAGAAAAACCAGCTAAGCCAAAAGGGCAACATGCCGTTGTTGGTTTATATTTTTATCCCAATTCGGTTATTAAAATTGCAAAAAATGTTAGGCCTTCTGATCGTGGAGAATTAGAAATTACCTCGGTAAACGAAGTTTATTTGAATGATGGAAACTTACATTTACAAACTATGAATCGTGGCTTTGCTTGGCTTGATACGGGAACTCATGAAGCCTTAACTGAAGCAACTGAATTTATTAAAGCTTTAGAAAAACGAACAGGACTTAAAATAGCATGCTTAGAAGAGATTGCCTTGCAGAAAAATTGGGTAACTAAAGCTCAAATCGCTCATCAAATTGAAGGTAAAAAGGGAGATTATTACGGTTATTTACAACGCTTAATTGATTAAAGTCACGTTTTTTTTGTTTAATAACAATCTGAACGTATTCGACTAGTCAAGTCTACAGAAGTATTAGTAAGATGCTTGCTTACAATAGATGTTAATTCTGTTTTTACCGCTTGTTCCATTGCTAAACTGCCACAAATCATAATTATACCATTATTGCTTAGGTGTTGGCAAATAAACTTGTGCTCTTGTTTAATGAGGTCTTGAACATAATTTGGACCTTCATCTTCACGAGAGAAAGCAGTGAAGTGTTTGTCTAGTTTTTGGCGAGAATCTTTTAGGTAATCTTCATAAATCTCAAGGCTTTCTTTAGTCCTAAATCCGCTGATTAAGCTTAGTTTTTGACTTGGTTTTGCTTCGCTAATCATTCCCAAAAATGGCGCAATTCCAGTGCCGTTACAAATCATTAAAACAGGCGAATCTTTCGGTAAATGGAATTCAGGGTTTGATTTAATAGAGGCATGAATTTTTTGACCCTCATCAAGTTCAGATAAGAAGGTTGAACATACTCCATGTTCATGTTTTTTAATACTTAATACACACTTATTATTTATGTTAGCCATAGAGTAGAGTCGTTCTCGACCGTCTTCAGCTGAAATACTTAACCAATCACCCGACTTAAAGTGTTTAGGTGAAGTTAGCTCTAAACAAAAACAGCTATCTCGGTTTAATGATGTTGAAGATTTTAGTTGAAATAAATCTTCTTTTTTTGAAAAATTTATGTCAATAGTTTTGTGTAAAACATTAGATAAAACTTTAATCCATTGTTTGAGTTCAATGCAGTTATTTTGGTCGATTTTAGTTAATTTAAGTAGCTGGTTAAACTCTTTTTGTTTAGATAATTCATGATCTAAAGTTTTGGCAAATGCGCAGAATTTAGGATAGCGTTTAGAGCCAAATCCTAAAACAGCATAATTCATAGGCGTTTTGGTTGCTTTGAGTTTCTCTAAAGCATGACGAGCATTTTCTGGAGGCTCACCATCGCCATAGGTGGCTGTTAATATTAAGGCCAAACTAGCTTTATGCTCAGGTTTGTAATTGTTTAAGGTGCATAAATGTACTTTACTGTTTTTTTGTAAGGCTTTGACTAGGTCTTTAGCAAACTGAAAAGTCGATCCTGTTTGTGAACCAACCAAGACTAAAATATCAGCGCGACTAAAAGCTGTTTTATTTTTAAAACCTTGACGCTTCATTTTTAAAATCCAAATCCCTAATCCACTAATGGCAATAAACACCGAGATTAAACTTACTAGCCCAATTAAAATAGACCAAACACTATTGAAATGACCTGTATGAAGTTGATAGTTAAGTGATTTGAATATACTTAAATGAGAAGCCTTAACCTCACTGATAACTTGCCCTGTATATTGATGTAATAAGACTTCAGATTGGTTGGTTTTAATTAAATAGTAGTCTTCAGCTGAATCTGAAAATGGAAACTGTACATAATTTAAATCCCTTAGTTTGATGTTTTTAATAAATTTAAATTCAGCTAATGATATTTCAGTATTCTTGTGACTAGGTGTTTGCTGTGGTTGTGCAAAAACATCGGTTTTTTTCTCTTTAATAAAAAAGCGATCAATACTGAGGTAAGATCCCGAAAAAGCAATAATTAAAAGGATAACTAAACTATATTTACTGCTTATACTATGCCAATAATCCCAGGTGTTTTGAAGTGATTCGCGCTTAAATAAATACCAACTTCCATAGCGTTTATAAAGTAAAACACTACCTGAAATACATAACAAGACTAAACAAATGGCTGTAAAGCCAACCATTAATCGACCGGTTGATTTTAAAAATAGTGAGCGGTGTAGCGCTTCTGTAAATTCAAATACAGGATGGCGTTCGCCAAGCTTACTTAATCGATTAAAATTAATAGGGTTAATGTAAAAGGTTTCAATATCAAAATCGTCTCCAAGCTGTTCAACACTTACTTGGTCAAATTGGTTGCGATCAAGTCGTGAAATTTCAGGATAGTTGTCTTTAATTTTAGCTAAAAAAAAACCTAAATCTTGGTCTAATGCTTTATTTGAAGCAGAGATATTTTTATTTCGTTCTAAGACAGGCTCAATAGCTAATATTGAGCCTGTTATAGAGGCTAAAATAATAAATAAACTAGCGGCCAGAGCCAAAATTCGGTGAGTTGTTCGCCAAATAAAGTTCATGAAAAATTAGAGCGGTAATAGCTTAATAAATCGAATAAATCCTTTTCCGTTAGTGGTTTCCCCTTCAAGCAATTCTGAGGTTATTTTAATTTTAACATCATCTAGATGATAAGCTTGATCTTCTACGGCAGTTTCAAAACGAAGGCTGTAACCTTTATTAATCCATTCTGGTTGAAGCTGAAATTGAGTAACTGCTCTACGTCCACCAGCTATTGTAGCTCCTGTTTTTCCGTCTAATGAGGGACGCTTTTTACCATAAAAGTCCCACCATTGGTCGATATCATGGTACCATTCTTCATCTTCTCCTCGCACATGGAGTGTTTCAACATAATTGTCGGCTTCATCAAGCACTGAAATAACAACGTAGGCGCCTTCTCCAGAGTAATTCTTCATTTGTATTAAACACTTGTAAGCTGTATTGGTATTAAATGAAGACAAGCTCAAGCTACCTATGATAATAAGTGCCAGTGTTTTAAAATATTTCATTATTATGATTTTAAAAAGTTAATAGAATCATTTGTGAGTTGCTCGTTTTGTTGAGCTAAATCGTAAAGGCTTTCACCAAAATCTGTTTTGACATCTGTTTTTGCTCCATATTGAATAAGTTGCTTAATAGGGTCTGTAGATTTAAAAGTCATCACTGCTAATTGAAGTGGTGTAAGTCCTTCTTTATTTTTTTGATTTAGAGGTACTCCATGTTGATGTGCTATGTTTACTAAGTACGGGTTTTTAGCTTCAACAGCTAAATGAAATAAAGTATTACCATCTTCATCAATTGATTGGTATTCAATTAAAGATTTTAAAAGTTCATATTTTGCCTTAAGATCTTTGTTTGATTGAAATAACTGATGACCCAATCTCGGGTTAGTTCCCATTTTTTCTGATTCTAGGCTTTCAGAATCTAGCAAAAGCTTGACGATTTCAGCTGAATTATAACGAGTTGCTACTTCTAATAACGGTTGAAAATTATCGTCATAATTTTTTTGATTAGAATTATATTCAAGTAAAGTTGTAACAACATTTGCGGAGTTATGTTTGGCGGCATACCATAAGGGTGTATGCATGTTTTGATCTTTTAACTGTGGTTCAAGCCCTTTTTCAATTAACCATGTTATTAGCTCTGCTTGGTTAGAGCGTGCCGCAAGGTTATGCAGTATAGTTTGACCTTGACTATTGCGTTGAAGAGGATCTAAACCTAAGTCTATTAAATGCTTAAAAAATTTTAAATCGTTGGTGTGTCCTCGAGCACCTCTCGCTGCAAAAAATAAAGCGGTTTCATTATTCTCATTTATCGCTTTTAATTCTAAACCTTTTTCAACTAAATATTCAATAATCGACAAATTACCTTTTTTAGCCGCATAATGTATAGCCGTATTTCCTTGATGATCTTTTGCTTCTAGCGATAGGCCTTGATCTAAAAAGTAGTTTAAATCATCAATTTGCTTAATGCTTGGCATAAGTAAGAGATGAGCTTGAGCGCCACTACGGTGAGGCTTTTTTAAATCAGCACCACTAGTTTTTAGTAAATCATATAGGCTTGGATTTATTGTACCGCCAACAGCTGCAAAAGTTACTGGTGTATGTCCTGTATCATCTACTAGATTAACCTGAGCACCCATTTTAATAAGTTGCTCAGAGAATTTCAAGTTGTTTTTATAAACGGCCCAGAACAAATATGTGCGACCGTCATGTGTGAGTTTATCAATAGTATTTCCTTCAAGTTGAATTAAATAATCTAAAACTTCAAAGTTTGCGTTTTCTAAAATAGCCCATGTTAATGCATCAAAACCATGCTGATTTAATGCTGTTGCATCATGACCTCTGTTAATATCAGCTTTTAATTGTTTTAACTCAGGCTTAGACTTCCAATAGTCTCTTTGCATTAAAGGGTTACTAGCTTGAGTTGCAAAACTCAAGCATAGCAAAAGGTTCAACAGGATAATTTTCATTACTCAACAAATTTATCGATGGTTGTGCTTATTTCTTTGTAAGTATTTAAAGAGTCGTCAAACAAATGCTTGTAAAGCACTTTAAACTCTACTTTTTCTTTTAAACTTAAGTCTGTATCTCGATTAAAGACTTCATCCCATTTTTGGCGAACAATGCTCCATTTTTCTTGATTTTCTTTCCACCAATCTTGCGCAGCCTGGCAACGGCTGTCATCTACTTTAACATAGGTGTTGTAGCCTTTTTCATTGGCTAAAATGATATCATCTTTCCCTTCAGCTCTTAAAATTTTAGCGTTGTCTTGGTCATGAACCCAACCATTATCTGTTATCTCATGGCGGTTAGTGCGTTGTGTTACATTGTAGTCACTTCTTTGGGTATATTCACGTCTTGGAAGTGGTGCATCGGTTGTGTTTTCCCAGTAACTTTTACCATCAACATGAACCCATGTTGCTGTTCCTTCATACCTAGGGCTATCATCCACTTGATACACCTTTTGTGTCCATTGTCCTTTCACGTCTTTTCTAGGCAACTTGGTATAAGTCCATTGGTTGTCGTGATTAAATTGGTATAATTCTGTGTTTTCAAATAACCAATCTTGTCGCCAATGCTTGACAATCATCGGTTCAGCTGGGTTGCCAACTTGTAAAATATGTTGAATTACAATTTCGTTTTTTTCATCAGTAACTAATTGCGCCCATTCTAAACCTTTACTCACTTTATTAGGAGAAGCTTTGTAAAGACTGTCTTTGCTGTGTTGAAATGTCTCTGCGAAGTTAAATGTAACTTCATAACAACCACACATTGATTTGATAGCTTTACGGTCTTTTTTCAGTTTTGAGGATTGTGCAAAGGTTAAGCTAGAAACTAAAGCGATTAAAAAAAAGTTGATCACAGTTTTCATAATTCCAATTATTAAGGTTTTTAAAATTTTGGTACAAAACTAACTATTTTTATTTGTTCTAAATAAGAATTAACTATATTTGTGCACTTATTTAGATTAAATATAAATAAAATGAAGTTTAAGTTATTGGTAATCAATTGTTTGTTTTTGATGTTTGGTGTTTTGATGCAAGCGCAAGTTGAAATTGACACGACACAATTTAATCAATTAGATGAAGTAATTCTAACAGCTACACGTACAGAACGCCAACTATCTTCCTTGCCAATGCCAGTTACTTTAGTATCAAAAAAAACTATAAATCAATCAGGTAGTGTTCGTCTTGATGAAATTCTTCGAGAGCAAACAGGTATTGTAACGGTAACTGACGAAAGTGGTTTTGAAGGTGTTCAAATGCAAGGTATAGCATCAGACTATATACTAATTCTCATTGATGGCGTACCGCTTGTTGGTCGTAGTGCAGGAAATTTTGATTTAAGTCGATTAACCGTTGGTAATATAAAACAAATTGAAGTTGTAAAAGGACCTTCAAGTAGCCTTTATGGTTCTGAGGCCTTAGGCGGCGTAATTAACATCATTACCGAAAAGCCTAGTCAACAAGATCTTGAAGGTTCAGCTTCTTATCGTATTGGTCGCTTTTCACAACAAGACATTAACTTGGAGCTTAATCAAGCTTTTGATCAACTTAGATATAGTGTTTTTATGAATCGATTTTCAAGCCAAGGCTATGATTTGAATAATCAAACTGAAGGTCAGACGGTGAATCCATTCGAAAACTACACCTTAAATGCGCGTGTTTATTACGATTTTTCAGATCGTCTAAAGTTTTCTTCTTCAACGCGTTTTTTTAATGAAAATCAAGATATTGGCTTTTCATCCCAAGATGAAGCATTTAATGGAGACACCCAGCAAAATGAGTGGAATTTACATACTAAGCTTGATCATGAATTGAGTACTAGTTTTGAGGCTACTTATGAGCTTTATTACACCAATTATAAGATAGAAGAAACAGTTTTTAATTCGACGTTAAATAGTCTGTCAAGTAATAATTTTTTTAATCAACAGCTTTTTAGACCTGAAATAAGAACTAACTTACAATTAGAAGAAAAAGGGACGCTAACAACAGGTTTAGGTTACCAATATGAAAGTTTAGATCGAACTTTTTTTGATAATCAGGTAAACTTTAATTCGCAGTATTTATACGCTCAATATGATGTAGACTTGTTAGATCAGCTCAATGTAATTGCGGGTCTTCGGTTCGATAATCATTCTGAATACAGCAATCAATTAAGTCCTAAATTAGCCATGCGCTATCAATTCAACGATCAACTAGCATTCAAGGCTTCAGTAGGTCGCGGATTTAAAGCTCCAGACTTTAGGCAACTTTATTTCGATTTTTTAAATTCTGCCGTTGGTTATGTGGTGTTAGGGTATAATGTTGCAGCCGATAAACTTGAAGAATTACAAAACCAAGGTCAAATATTAGAAACAGTCGTTTCTCAAAATGAATTAAATCAAGGCTTAGATGCTGAAAGCTCAACGGGTTATAACCTTGGTATTACTTATAAATGTGACCGTTGGAATGCAGAGTTAAATTTCTTCAGAAACGATTTTACAAACCTTATCGACACCCGAATTATAGCACGATTAAACAATGGGCAAAACGTGTTTAGTTATGTAAATTTTGATGAAGTATTTACGACAGGTTTAGAGTTTAATTCTAATATTGAAGTGACGAAGAACTTTACACTTAATGCGGGTTATCAGTTGTTATACGCCTATGATAAGACCAACTTAGACCGTATAGAAAACAATCAGGTGTTTGTTCGAAACCCAGCAAATAACCAAACTGAATTAGTTTCTCGTTCAGATTATTTTGGTTTAGTCAATCGGTCACGACACAATGCCAATTTGAAGCTGTTTTACGACCTACCGAAATTAGAAACAGATGTAAGTTTAAGACTTTTATACCGAAGTAAATATGCTCAGTTTGATACCAATGGAAACGGTTTAATCGACACCTATGACACAAGTTTCGTCAATGGTTTTGCAACTGTAAATTTTGCGGCAAGTAAACAATTTTTTAATGATTTTAGATTACAAATTGGTGCTAACAATCTCCTAGATTATACTGATGCCAATATTCCATCTATGCCCGGAATACAGGGTTTTGTAAAACTTAACTATCAATTTTAAAACAATTATAAATTCTATAAATATGTGTACTATGAAAATTAAAAATGTAATTTTAGGTTTAGCGCTTAGTTTTGGCCTTTTTTCTTGTAGTGATGATGATGGTCTAGTCCCTGTTGCTGCCGTTGAAACTGAAACTATTAGTAATCTTCACGCTCCACAAACAGGTGGACAAGGTCAACCAGTTGGCGGCAATTTTACCAAATTCGATTTTAGCTCAGGAACTGTTACTAACAGTGAAACCGATTGGGATATAGCGTTTCGAGGGACAACAATTGCCATAAACGGCGGCGAGGCAACAGGTACTAATGATGAGCCTGAACGTAACGCTAATGCTGGTGCAGCTATAGTCGATGGTACTTTTGAGAGTGTAACTAGTGCTGCAGAATTAAGCTTTTCGCAAGATTCTTCAACTGGTTTTGCTATTCCAACAGGAAGTGATAATGGCTGGTATAATTATAACTTTATGACTAACATCGTAGCACCAATCCCAGGTAAAATATTAGTGTTTAGAACAGCTGAAGGTAACTATGCTAAAGTAGAAATTTTAAGTTACTACAAAGATGCGCCCGCTGAACCAGACCCTTTTGAAGATGAAACACGCTACTACACATTTAATTATGTTTATAACCCAAATGGCGGTGATACTTCATTAGAGTAAAGTAATGCTTAACAAATAAACCCATTTTAAAAAAATGGGTTTATTTATATAAAAATATTTTTTTAGATAAAACTAAACATTTATTTTTGCTTTAAATTAAAAAATGATTTGGCATGATAAAATTTAAGCTTTTAGCGCTTTTACTTATGTTTTTGGTATCAACTGCAAATTCACAAAATTTAGCTGAAATTTCAGGACGTATATCAACCACTTCTGGAGAAGTAATTCCATTTGCTAATGTCTATTTTAAAAATACTACTATAGGTACTTCAAGTAATATTGACGGAGAATTTAAGCTTCAGCATACACCAGGTGAGTATCAGCTAATTATTAGTGCGCAAGGTTTTAGGTCTTTTAAGAAACAGGTAAAATTAAGTCTTGAACAGCCTATTCAGTTAGATGTGGTTTTAACTGAAGATGCCTTAGGGCTCGACGAAATTATCATTTCAGCAACGCGTAATCGAGTAAAACGACGAGAAGCTCCCGTTGTAGTTTCTACTGTTGGGCCAAAGTTATTTAACGCCACACAATCTTTGTCTCTTGCTGATGGGCTACAGTTTTCGCCTGGTTTACGGGTAGAAAATAATTGTCAAAATTGTGGGTTTACACAAGTAAGACTAAATGGTTTAGATGGAAGCTATACACAGATATTAGTCAATAGCCGGCCGATTTTCTCTTCATTATTAGGCGTGTATGGTTTAGAGCAAATCCCTAGTAATATTATAGATCGGGTTGAAGTAGTAAGAAGTGGTGGTTCCGCTTTATATGGATCTAATGCAATTGCAGGTACTGTAAATGTGATTACTAAAGACCCAGTGTTAAATACTTGGGAAATCGGATCTAACCTAAGTTACATTGACGGTCAAGCTTTTGATAGATTGCTTAATTTTAATTCATCGAGTGTGGCAAATGATTTAAATAGTGGTGTTACTTTTTTTGGGAATTACCGAAACCGCCAGTCTTACGACGCCAACAGTGATGGATTTACAGAAATCGTTGAGCTAACCAATACTACTTTTGGGAGTAATGCCTATTTTAAACCAACTAACTTAAGTCGAATTGGCTTAAACCTAACAGCTATAAGAGAATATCGTCGTGGTGGAGATCGTTTAGATCTAGCGCCCCAATTTACAGATGTAACCGAAGAATTAGACCACGATACTTTTATTGGTGGTATAGATTACACGTTAAATTCGGCAGATCAAACCAAAACATTAGAGTTATTTACTTCTGTTTCACACACCAACCGCCAAAGTTATTATGGCGGTTTAGGCGGCGGAAGAACAGCTCAAGACAGTATATCGGCTAACAATGCCTTTGGTACGACTAAAGATTTAGCATGGGTTAATGGGGCAAAATTTTCAAAGATCTTCAAAAATCAAGATGTATTAACAACTGGGATTGATATTAATCATAGCCGTACAGAAGATGAAATTTTAGGTTATAATCGTTTGATTGATCAAGAAGTTAATACCTATGCCACCTATGGTCAGTACCAATGGAATATTAATTCTAGATTAGAGGCTTTAATTGGGGCTAGACTTGATTACATTGCTGTCGACGGGCTTTACCAAGTTGAATCGATTTCAAGAAGCGTAGATCTTGATCAAACCGCATTATCCCCAAGATTAACTCTAAATTATAAATGGACCGATAAAATTCGTTTACGTGCTGGGTATGCGCGTGGTTTTCGAGCACCACAAGCCTTTAATGAAGACTTACATGTAGCTGGAGTAGGTGGTGAACAACAGTTTGTTATCCTTTCGGAAGAATTAGAGACTGAATATTCTGATGCGTTTACAGCTTCAATTAATCTTTCAGAAATTAAGCAACAGCAGCAGTACGATGTCTTGGTTGAAGGATTTTATACACAACTCAATAACCCGTTTACCATTATAAGCACAGGAAGCAGCCTGCCTAATGGATCGCTATTGGAAGAAGTTAGAAACGGTAGCGGCGCGCGAGTTTATGGAACTAATATTGAGTTGAAGTATTCTCCAAATTCAGTGTATCGGTTTCAACTTGGTGCAACATATCAGCAAACCGCCTACGAAGAATCGCAGTTACTTTACGAAGCACCGCCAGCTTCTGGAGAATCTGATGTGTTCATCGATTCATTTGTTCGTAATCCTGATTGGTATGGCTTTTTTACGGCTAATTTTCAACCTAGTGAGGCCTTTAATATAGATTTAACTGGTAATCTAACAGGCGAAATGCAAGTTCCTAGAGTGGTAAACTCTAATGGATTAATTCAATTAAATAAATCGCCTGTATTTTTTGATTTAAATTTAAAAGTCGAAAAACACTGGGACATAAGCGATTTATTTATGATGACTTTATCTGGAGGCATTCGTAATTTATTTAACAGCTATCAAGACGATTTTGATCGAGGAGCCACGCGAGATTCTGAATATATTTATGGACCTGGTTTGCCACGAACTGTATTTGTAGGCTTAAAGTTTGGTAAATTACATTAATAACTCGCTTTAAATGAGATTAATTTACATCTGTTGTTTTTTAATGATTTTAGGCCTTCAGTCTAAAACTTATGCGCAAATGCAGTGGAAAAGTTTAGATAGCTTACAGTCTAAATTATTAAATGAAGAAATTGAAAAACCCATTTTTATTTTTTTTACGGCTAATTGGTGCGTGTATTGTCAAAAAATGAAACAAGCTGCATTTCAATCGCCAAAGCTTGTTAAAATATTAGAGTCTAATTATTTTTCAGTCGAGATAGACGTTCATTACCCCGAATCAATTCAATTAAGTCATTATACTTTTAAAAACTCAGGAATAGGTTATTACCGAAGACCTTTTCATGATTTAGCACTTCAACTTGCTCAACGTTCTCAAGATCAATTTAGTTTACCATTTCTAGTTATTCTTAACCCAGATTTAAGTGTTCAGCGTCGTGCTTTTTCCTATTTATCGCCAAAACAATTAATGTTATTTTTACAACACTGATTAAATAGCTATGTGACTTTTATCACATATCAAGAGTCTTGAAGCAATTAACTTTGTAATGTAAATTTTTTACAATGCTAAGGTTTTTTTTTGTTTTCATTTTATTTCTCAATTTGAATTATGTTCTTGCACAAACCAAATCAGTAGAACATCAAGATTTACTTTGGACCAGATACTTGGTTAACTTTGAAGTTGATGAAAAATGGACGCCTTTTTTAGACGTAGAAGAACGCATGTATATGTTTCCGTTTCGTCAGCATCAGTTTTTACCAAGTATTGGGGTAAATTATCAATTAAATAGTGGTTTTAGTTTAACACCAGCCTTATTGTATTTTGAAATGCTTACACCTCAAGACCCAGAAGCCGTGAGTAAAGAGATTCAGCGAGAATGGCGACCACAATTAGCACTAAATTTTAAACACAATATCACGTCTACAAGATTAACATTTTTAAGTCGTTTTAAATCAGAGTTGCGATTTAAAAAACTTTCAACCGAAAATAGTTATAAGTATCGGTTGCTACGTTTACGCATGCGTATGGGTTTATCTTACCAAATTAACGAAAAATATACAGCAAAGGTATTAGAAGAAATTTTAATTAATGCTGGAGATCAAGTGGTAAATAACGTATTTGACCAAAACCGACTTTCAGCTGAAATAGCTTACAAGATAAGTCCAAAATTTAAACTTATAACTGGTTATATGTATTGGTTTCAGCAGCGTGCAAGTGGTATTGATTTTTTTAGCAGGGATATTATTTATTTTACATTAAAGCATAATTTAAAGTTATACTAGCTGATTCAGGACTTACGAAAAGAAAAATCTGATTAAAAATTAAAAGCCTTTCATATCAAAATGAAAGGCTTTTGTTGTTGTGGGCCCACCTGGGCTCGAACCAGGGACTTTCTGATTATGAGTCAGATACTCTAACCAGCTGAGTTATAGGCCCAAGTCAAAAAATTGACTTTAAAGGATGGCAAAAATAAACATAAGTTTAATTACAGCCAAACTATTTTTTATTAATCGATATTTAATCTGTACGCTCTTGGCATAACTCTACCAAAACCCCATGATTAGATTTAGGGTGTAAAAAAACAATTCGCTTGTTGTCAGCACCCTTTTTTGGTTGGTCACTGATGAGTTGATAACCTTCATTTTTTAGGCGTTCAATTTCGGCCTCAATATCTTCAACAGAAAACGCAATATGGTGTATGCCTTCACCTTTTTTAGCAATATATTTAGCAATTGGGCTATCATCTCTTGTGGCGGCAAGCAACTCAATTTTACTTTCTCCAGATTTAAAAAATAGGGTTGCAACACCTTCACTATCTACATTTTCAGTTTTATATGGTTTTTCTTGCATTAAAACTTCGTATGTTTTAGCTGCATCTTCTAAATTTGAAACTGCTATACCAATATGTTCAATTTTTTTCATGCCTGAATTCAGTTTTGTATCTTACAAAAGTATAAAAACTTACCTTTGCAGTATGGAAACAAATAGACAGAAAAAAATTAGTGGTTTACTTCAACAAGATTTGGCTGAAGTTATACAACAAATTTTACGAGATGCAGGTACTCATAATATTGTAGTTTCAGTTACTAAAGTTCGAGTAACGCCCGATTTACTTCAAGCAAAAGCTTATCTCAGTATTTTTCCGCCTTCAAAAGCTGAGCCAGTGATGACCGAAATTCAATCGCTTCGTAAAACAATTAAACATGCCATTGCTCAGCGTACTAAACAGCAATTGCGCCGAATGCCAGATTTGTTATTGTTTAATGATGATTCTATTGAGTATATTAATGACATAGAAGAAGCATTTAAAGGTAAAAACAACCCCATAAAAAATCCAGACTTACTAGACGACTCTAAAAAAAGGTGAACGTTTCTCTGTACATTGCCAAGCGCTATTTATTTTCAAAAAGCAAGCATAATGCAATTAATATTATTAGTAGCATTGCTGCTTTAGGTGTTATAGCAAGTACGTTTGCACTATTTGTGGTATTATCTGTTTTTTCAGGTTTAAAAGAGTTTAGTTTATCTTTTACTAATGCTTACGATCCAGATTTAAAAGTTATTCCAACCCAAAAAAAGCACTTCAACTTAACCGAAAATCAAGCTGAAGAAATTTTAAACATACCTGGCGTTAAGGTTGTTTCTAGAGTGCTTCAAGAACGTGTTTTGCTTCAATTTAAAGATAAAACTGCTCCTGCATACTTTAAGGCGGTCGACACTAATTATGCTAAAATTAACGCTGTTACAAGTCAAGTTATTTACGGCGAATGGTTTGGTAAAAACCTTTATCAAGTGGTAATTGGTTCACGTCTACAGCGTGACTTGTCAGTCGGAATACGTGATTACGCTGGCTTACTTAATATTTATGTGCCAAAACCAGGAAAAGGACAAATTTTAGATATTAATCAAGCTTTTAAAAAGGCTAGTACAAGTGTTGTAGGTGTGTTTAATTTAACCGAAGAACTTGATCAAAATTATATTATTGGTGACATTAATATTGCAAAAGAATTGCTAAATACAACTGAAGATGAAGTGACTGCGTTAGAGTTGAAACTTTCAGCAGAAGCTAATGAGGCTAACATAGTTGAAGCGATTACTCAAATTATTCCTACACCTATTGAAGTAAAAAATCGTATTGCCTTAAATGATAGCCTTCATAAAATGCTCAATACAGAAAACTTAGCGGTTTACCTTATTTTTACTTTGGTTATTATTATTGCTTTATTTAATGTTATTGGCTCAATTTCAATGGCGATTCTTGACAAGCGAGAACATGTAAAGGTGTTGTGTAATTTAGGTTTTACTAAAGGAAAACTTATGAATATCTTTTTTTATCAAGGAACACTTATGAGTGTACTTGGTGGTGTAATGGGTTTAATCTTAGGTTTGATTTTGGTTTTCTTACAACAGCAATTTAGTCTTATTATGTTTACACCTAACTTAGCCTATCCGGTTAAAATAGAAGTGGTAAATATACTTATCGTATTTATTACAATTTCAGTATTAGGCGCATTAGCATCAAGGATAGCTGCGAGTCGGGTAAAGAAAATTATTTAAATGCTTGAAGGTTAAACTGCAAAATTAAAATCACCAAATTTTTCTTCAACTTCATTAAAGGTATCATAAACATCTTCAGCACGGTCAGATGTTACCATTTTCATGCGGTATTCTTTAAAATGCGGAATTCCTTTAAAGTAATTGGTATAATGGCGTCTTGTTTCAAAAACGCCTAATTTTTCGCCTTTCCAATCAATCGACATTTCTAAATGTCTTCTAGCTACTTCAACGCGTTCTTGAAGTGTTGGTGGTGGCAAATGTTTTCCAGTTTCAAAAAAGTGCTTCACTTCTCTAAAAAACCATGGATAACCAATGCTTGCTCGGCCAATCATAGCGCCATCTAGTCCATATTGGTCACGCATTTCTACAGCGCGTTCGGGAGTATTTACATCTCCATTACCAAAAACAGGAATATGCATACGAGGATTGTTTTTAACTTCAGCAATTGGTCGCCAATCAGCATCTCCTTTATACATTTGCGCGCGTGTTCGACCATGAATTGAAATAGCCTGGCAGCCTACATCTTGAAGTCGTTCGGCAACTTCAATAATTTTAATAGAATCATGATCCCAACCTAGACGCGTTTTAACAGTAATTGGTAAATTGGTGTGTTTAACCATGGCTTCAGTTAGTTCAACCATCAAGTCAATATCTTTTAAAATACCAGCGCCAGCGCCTTTAGAGACCACTTTTTTAACAGGACAACCAAAGTTAATATCTATAATATCAGGCTTGGTTTTCTCAACAATTTCAACGGAGCGTAACATCGATTCAAGGTTAGCACCAAAAATTTGTATACCAACTGGACGTTCTTTTTCGTAAATGTCAAGTTTTTGAACACTTTTTGCCGCATCACGAATTAAACCTTCAGAAGAGACAAACTCTGTATAAACCACATCAGCGCCTTGTTCTTTACACAAAGCTCTAAATGGTGGATCACTAACATCTTCCATCGGTGCTAGAAGTAACGGGAAGTCGCCTACATCAATCGGTCCTATTTTTGCCACAGCATTAAATTTTTACAAAATTACGTTTTTTGAAGTTGACTTAAAAAAAAATTGAAACTTTCACACTTCAGTTAGTTATCAAATTTCGTGAAAATGGGTTTAAAATTTAACTTCACACCTTATTCAATTCATTGTTTTAAAGAGGTTTTAAATAATTTAGGGTTTTAATTTTTCAATTTATGTTACCCAAAATTTACCGAGTTAATAAACAAATTTGAATATCAGCTTAGTTTCTCATATTGAGTTAAGTAAAATTCATTATTTTCGCAAATCATTTGAAATCTGTGTTAAAATGAGCAAAAAATTCCCACAATATGAGGGTTTAAACCTTCCGAAAGTTGCCGAAGAAATTCTACAATTTTGGGAAGAGAACAATATTTTCGAGAAAAGTGTAACAACGCGTGAAGGTCAAGCACCTTTCGTTTTTTTTGAAGGTCCTCCATCGGCTAACGGTTTACCTGGTATTCATCATGTTATGGCGCGTTCAATAAAAGATATTTTTTGCCGATATAAAACACAAAAAGGTTTTCAAGTTAAACGAAAAGCTGGTTGGGATACGCACGGTTTACCAGTTGAGCTTGGAGTTGAAAAAGAACTTGGCATTACTAAAGAAGATATTGGAAATAAAATTTCAGTAGAAGCTTATAACAAGGCTTGTAAAAATGCAGTGATGCGTTATACTGATGTTTGGAATGATCTTACCAAAAAAATAGGTTATTGGGTTGATATGCAACAACCTTATGTAACTTATACCTCGAAATATATGGAATCGGTTTGGTGGTTACTAGGCCAAATTTATGAAAAAGGTCTCATTTATAAAGGCTACACTATTCAGCCGTATTCCCCAAAAGCGGGTACTGGTTTGAGTTCACACGAGTTAAACCAGCCAGGAACTTATCAAGATGTTTCAGATACAACGGTAACAGCACAATTTAAAGCGGTCAAAAATACCTTACCTAAAGTTCTACAAACGGTTAGTGGTGACGTGCACTTTTTAGCTTGGACAACCACACCATGGACTTTGCCAAGTAACACCGCATTAACAGTTGGTAAAAAAATTGAATATGTGTTGGTTAAATCATTTAACCAATATACACACTTACCGATTAATGTAATTGTTGCAAAAGCTTTAGTTTCTAAACTTTTCAAAAAGAAATATACACAAGTCGAAGCCGAAGCTGAACTTAAAAGTTATCAGCCTGGCGATAAAAAAATTCCTTATTTTATTTCAGAAAGCGTTTTAGGTGTCGATTTAGTCGAAGCACGCTATGAGCAACTCTTAGATTATGTAAAACCTTATCATCATCCTGAAAATGCATTTAGAGTCATAGCTGGAGATTTTGTAACCACTGAAGATGGTACAGGAATTGTTCATACCTCACCAACTTTTGGTGCTGATGATGCTATGGTTGCAAAACAAGCTCAACCAGAAGTGCCAGCTATGTTATTAGAAGATGAACACGGTAACTTGGTACCAACAGTCGATTTGAAAGGACGATTTAGACCAGAGTTAGGAGAGCTTGGTGGCAAGTATGTTAAAAATGAATATTACGCTGATGGCGAAGCACCCGAAAAATCAGTTGATGTAGAAATTGCCATAAAGCTAAAAGAAGAAAATAAAGCCTTTATTGTTGAAAAATACGTGCACAGTTATCCTAATTGTTGGCGAACAGATAAGCCAATTTTATACTATCCACTAGATTCTTGGTTTATTAAAGTTACCGAGTTTAAAGAACGCATGCACGAACTTAATCAAGGCATTAATTGGAAACCAAAATCAACTGGAGAAGGTCGCTTTGGTAATTGGTTAGCTAATGCTAATGATTGGAATTTATCACGATCCCGTTATTGGGGAATTCCACTTCCTATTTGGAGAACAGAAGATAAATCAGCAACCAAAATAATAAGCTCTATTGAGCAACTTAAAGCTGAAATAGATAAATCTGTCGCAGCTGGCTTAATGAAGGAAAATCCTTATCAAGCATTTGAAGTTGGTAACATGACTGACGAAAACTATAACAAAGTCGACTTACACAAAAATGTAGTTGATCATATCGTTTTAGTATCAGATGAAGGCCAACCAATGCACAGAGAAGCCGATTTAATAGATGTTTGGTTCGATTCGGGTTCTATGCCTTATGCACAATGGCATTATCCGTTTGAGAAAAAAGAAGAAGTCGAGCAAACTTGGCGTAAAGCCGACTTTATTGCTGAAGGAGTTGACCAAACACGTGGTTGGTTTTACACACTTCATGCCATTGCAACCATGATATTTGATGACGTTGCTTATAAAAATGTTGTTTCTAACGGCTTGGTTCTTGACAAGAATGGTCAAAAAATGTCCAAGCGATTAGGTAATGCAGTAGACCCATTTAAGACTTTAAAAACTTATGGTCCAGACGCAACACGTTGGTATATGATTTCTAATGCCAATCCTTGGGATAACTTAAAGTTCGACCTTGAAGGTATTGGCGAAGTGCAACGTAAATTATTTGGTACCTTATACAATACATATTCATTTTTTGCACTTTATGCTAACTTAGATAACTTTAGTTATAGTGAAGATGATATCCAGACCCAAAACCGACCTGAAATCGATCGGTGGATTTTATCTGAATTAAATACACTCATAAAAACAGTCGATAGTTTTTATGCTGAATATGAGCCAACTAAAGCAACACGAGCCATTTCAGAATTTGTTCAAGAAAATTTAAGTAATTGGTATGTGCGCTTAAGCAGAAGACGTTTCTGGAAAGGCGACTACAAATCTGATAAAATTTCAGCCTATCAAACTCTGTTTACTTGCTTAAAAACCATAGCTCAATTATCAGCGCCAGTAGCACCGTTTTATTCAGATCGGCTTTACAAAGACTTAACTTCCAGTATACAAACTGAAGGTTTTGAAAGTGTACATTTGGCCGAGTTTCCTAAAGTAGAAGAATCATTAATCGATGCCGATTTAGAACATAAAATGCAAATGGCACAAACCATATCTTCATTAGCACTTTCATTACGAAAGAAAGAAATGATAAAGGTAAGGCAGCCTTTAAAACGCATTATGATTCCTGTGCTCGATTCAAATATCAAGTCACAAATAAGTGAAGTAGCAGACTTGATTAAGTCAGAAATTAATGTCAAAGCAATCGAATTTATTGATGACACATCAGGTATTTTAATTAAAGAAATTAAACCTAATTTTAAAGTTCTTGGGCCTCGATTTGGTAAAGATATGAAGTTAGCTGTTCAAGCAATTAATCAGCTTGATGCCAATGCTATCGCTAAAATTGAAGCAGAAGAACAGTTAGAGATTAGTATAAATAACGAACCGACAATATTAACACGTAATGAGGTTGAAATTATTTCGCAAGATATTGAAGGCTGGTTGGTTGCTTCAGCAAATGGGCTAACGGTAGCCTTAGATGTTAGCCTTAATGATGAGTTAAAATATGAAGGTATTGCACGTGAATTGGTCAATCGTATTCAAAATTTACGAAAAGATTCTGGTTTTGAAGTGACCGATCGTATTAAAATAGACCTGAAAGAAACAGCTAATTTGAAACAAGCAGTTCAGGCTAATTTAGAATATATTAAAAAAGAAACATTAGCAAACGAATTAAATATAAACACCGATGTTGAAAATGGCGTTGAAGTAGAATTTGACGATGTGAGCACCATTTTGAGCATTACTAAATTATAATTAAAATGACAGATGTAAATACAAAAGATCGCTATTCTGACCAAGAGCTAGAAGAGTTTAAGGCTTTAATTGAAGACAAAATTGAAAAAGCACAACATCAATTACAGCAGTATGTAGATGCTTATAAAAATGGAAGTTCAAACGATACAGAAGATACTTCGCCAACCTTTAAATCTTTCGACGAAGGTAGTAGCACTTTAAGTAAAGAAGCCAATTCTCAATTGGCGATTAGACAAGAAAAGTTTATCCGTGACTTAAAAAATGCACTTATTCGTATTGAAAACAAAACTTATGGTATTTGCCGTGTAACGGGTAAATTAATCAATAAAGAGCGTTTAAAATTAGTCCCTCATGCTACATTAAGCATCGAAGCTAAAAATAAGCAGTAAATATGTCGATACCAGATTAAATTAATTTTTTTAATCTGGTATTACCATTTTTTAAAAGGCTTTTTACTTAGACTTGAATTGTAATATTTAATTTCTCCTGTCACTTCTTTACCAAGCCAATCTGGCTTTTTAAAAGTTTCGTTAGGTTTACTAAGTTCTATTTCTGCAAGAATGAGTCCTTTATTTTCTCCCTCGAACACATCAACTTCGTAATTATGAAGGCCAAATGGAATTACATATCGCGTTTTTTCTATTGGATAGTCTTCACATAGTTGTAGTAGTTGTTGGGCATCTAAAATACTAATTGGTTTTTCCCACTCAAAACGGCTTGTACCATCTTGACTCGATTGGCCTTTAACGGTTAAAAATGCAGTTTGTGCTAAAATTCTTACGCGTACACTTCGCTGAGGATGCGTGTTTAAATAGGCTTGTTTAATATAATAGTGAGACTCTGCTTCCTTGATAAAACGAGTCGAGTTGACTAAAAATTTACGTTCTACTTCTTGCATTGACGCTTATATTTTTGGTAAAGATAAGTGTTTAGAGGCCAAAATAAAGCGGTGTATATAATTGCTGTTAATAAACATACAACTGTAACTTGTAACAAACCTTTTAAACTCCAGTTGAATAGGCCAGATTGGTTTGTGCTAAAAAAATAAATTTCTTGTAAACCAATTACAATAACAGCAAAAACAAGACCTTCGGTATAGATAAATTTTAAAATACCCTTTTTCTTTTTCTGCTCCCATTGTTTTATAAATTGATCTCGACTCAATGAAATAGCTGTTTAAATTGAAAATTAAATTTACAAAATATCTCTTTAGTGGTGAAATTTATGGTTTCATGTTTACCCCGATTAAAACCTGCCCCAGATTGTAGTGAAAAACCCACAGTTTAAAAGCCTTAGCCTAAAGTCTTTTGCAAAGCGACTTTAGGAGCTCTTGCTAAAAGGCACTTAGGACTTGGCTTTTTAACGCGGATTTGCAACGTAAAGCTGGATTAAGGCACAACAAATCAACTTATATTTGTAGTATGGTAGTAGACGATTTTAAGGCGTATATTAGAAAAATTATTCATGTTGATATGGATGCGTTTTATGCATCGGTAGAGCAGTTAGACGACCCAAATTTGCGCTATTTGCCTATTGCTGTTGGTGGTAGTTCAAAGCGCGGCGTGGTTGCTGCGGCAAGTTACGAAGCTAGAAAATATGGCGTTAAAAGTGCTATGAGTGGTAGGCTTGCGGCAAAATTATGTCCAGATTTGGTTTTTGTAAAGCCACGATTTGAACGCTACCAAGAGATCTCTAAACGCATACGGGATATTTTTTTTGAATATACACCTTTGGTCGAGCCATTGTCTCTAGATGAAGCCTATTTAGATGTGACTGTTAACCGTAAAAAAGCACCAAGTGCAACCTTATTAGCCAAAGAAATTCGGCAAAAAATAAAAGAAAAAACAGGTTTAAATGCTTCGGCAGGCATTTCGATTAACAAGTTTTTGGCCAAAATTGCGAGTGATATCAATAAACCTAATGGTCAAAAAACAATTGCTCCAGATGAGGTTTTAGGGTTTTTAGAAACACTTGATGTAAGAAAGTTTTATGGCGTTGGTAAAGTGACTAAAGATAAAATGTATCAACTTGGTATTTTTACTGGTGCTGATTTAAAATCTAAGTCTTTAGATGAATTACAACAGCATTTTGGAAAAAGTGGTGCTTTTTATTATCAGGTGGTTCGAGGGATTCATTTAAGCGAAGTTAAAACCGAACGCCAACGAAAATCGGTTGGTGCTGAGCGCACTTTTAATGAAAATATTTCTTCTGAAATCTATATGATTTCTCGACTTGAAGCAATTGCTGAAGAGTTAGAAAAGCGACTAAAAAAGCATGGTTTAGCGGGGAAAACGATTACACTAAAAATTAAATATAGCGACTTTTCGGTTCAAACGCGAAGTAAAACTTTAGGCTTGTTTATAGCTTCAAAAGAACTAATATTAGAAGAATCTAAAGATTTGCTGTATCAGGAACGCTTAAAAAACTCAGTGCGTTTGTTGGGCATTAGTTTGCATAAGCTTAATAGCGAGCAAAATTCAAGTGAATTAACAGCCAAAGAAGCGGCGGCAGCTTCAAGACAACACGAACAGTTAAGATTGCCGTTTTAAGGTTAATTAAAAAGCCTACATCAAGAGATACAGGCTTTTTTTAAGTTTTAATAACTTTAGGTTGATGGTTTTAATATCTGTAATATTCAGGCTTAAATGGTCCTTCAACTGTTACGCCAATATATTCGGCTTGGTCTTGTTTTAATTCTGTTAATTCGGCACCGATGCGTTCTAAGTGAAGTTTAGCAACTTTTTCGTCAAGATGTTTCGGTAACATATAAACTTCATTTTTATAGCGATCTGTGTTTTGCCATAGCTCTAATTGCGCTAGCGTTTGGTTTGTAAATGAGTTACTCATTACAAAACTTGGGTGACCTGTAGCACAGCCTAAGTTAACTAGTCGGCCTTCAGCAAGTAAAATAATATCTTTGCCGTTAACAGTATACTTATCAACTTGTGGTTTAATTTCAACATGTGTACTACCGTGATTTTGCTTCAGCCAAGCGACATCAATTTCATTATCAAAGTGGCCGATGTTGCAAACAATGGTTTTGTCTTTCATAGCTTCAAAATGTTCTCCACGCACAATATCGCGATTTCCAGTAGTTGTAATGACTATATCAGCATTGCCAACAACGGTTTCAAGCTGTTTAACTTCAAAACCATCCATGGCGGCTTGTAAAGCACAAATTGGGTCAATTTCAGTAATTGTAACTATAGAGCCAGCACCTTTAAATGAAGCGGCTGTACCTTTACCTACATCGCCATAACCACAAACAACAACGCGTTTTCCAGCAAGCATTACATCAGTGGCACGTCTAATTGCGTCAACAGCGCTTTCACGGCAGCCATATTTGTTATCAAATTTAGATTTGGTTACACTGTCATTAACATTGATAGCTGGCATTGGTAAAGTGCCGTTTTTCATACGCTCATATAAGCGATGAACGCCTGTAGTGGTTTCTTCAGATAGGCCTTTAATGTTATCGGCGAGTTCAGGATAGTCATCAAGTACCATATTGGTTAAATCGCCACCATCATCTAAAATCATATTTAGTGGTTGTCGGTCTTCGCCAAAAAATAAAGTTTGCTCAATGCACCAGTTAAACTCTTCTTCTGTCATACCTTTCCATGCATAAACTGAAACACCAGCAGCAGCAATAGCAGCAGCAGCATGGTCTTGTGTAGAGAATATGTTACAAGAACTCCAAGTCACTTCAGCACCAAGCGCAACTAAAGTTTCAATTAAAACCGCTGTTTGTATGGTCATGTGTAAGCAGCCAGCAATTCGAGCGCCTTTTAAAGGTTGCGCATCGCCATATTCTTCACGTAAAGCCATAAGACCAGGCATTTCGGCTTCTGCAAGCTCTATTTCGCGTCTTCCCCATTCGGCTAAGCTAATATCTTTAACTTTGTAAGGTGTATAAGTTGGAGTTTCTGTACTCATAAGTAATAATTTATCTATTTTTGAATTGCAAAACTAAGCAATACGAGCAGAATTTTATGCCGATTTACAAAACAATAACAATAGATCAATACACTAAAGCACTGATTTGGAAGATTGAAGAACCCATTGAAGTCCTAGAAGAATCAATTGAGCTTAGTGAATATTGCGCAGAACGCTACCAGAATATGTCTTCTGAAATTCATCGAAAAGGCTTTATGAGTGTGCGTCAACTACTGAAGTTACTTGGGTATACTGATTTCGATTTAACTTATGATGCTAAAGGTAAACCGCACTTAAATGATGGTACAGAGATTTCAATTAGTCACTCTTTTCAATTTTCAGCAGTGATCGTTTCTAACCGAAAAGTCGGTATTGATATTGAAAAACAACGGGATAAAATTAAGCGGATTGCTCCTAAATTTACACCAATAGAAGAATATCAATCGCTTGGAGAAACCGATTTAATAAGAAAATTAACTATGGTTTGGGGTGCAAAAGAAGCACTTTACAAGCTATATGGTAAAAAAGGTTTACGGTTTTTAGAAGATATTTTTGTTCGTGATTTCGACTTTCAAAATTTTACCACAACAGCCGAAGTTTATCAAAATAATTTAACCACAACTTACCGCTTAAATTTTTTAGAATTTGAGTCTTATACTTGTGTTTATGCCTTAGCTCTATGAAGACGCAGACCCAACAATTACTTAAACAACTGCAGTTGGTTGGTCAACAATTAGCAATTTTAATAGACCCTGACAAGTTTAAATCACATCAAAGTGCGGCTATTGTTAAAGCCTTGCCAAGCAAAACTGATTATCTATTTGTTGGTGGGAGCACAGCTACTGCACAACAAACTGAAGCCTGCGTTAAAAGATTAAAACAGCAAACTGATTTACCCATTATTTTGTTTCCAGGGCATTATCAGCAAGTTTGTCGAGCAGCCGATGCCATTTTATTTTTAAGTTTGCTTTCTGGCCATAACCCTGATTATTTAGTGCATCATCAAGTGGCGTCTGTACCACTTTTGCGTGCGTCTAATCTAGAAATTTTACCCACAGCTTATGTATTAATCGACGGTGGTAAGCCTTCAGCTGTAGAGCGCGTTAGCCAGACTTCAGCGATATTACAATCTAATATTGAATTAATTGTTGATACCGCTTTAGCAGCCGAATATATGGGTAAACAACTGATCTATCTTGAAGCAGGAAGTGGCGCTATTTATCCTGTTTCAACCGAAGTTATTTCAGCAGTACATAAAGCTTGCCGTTTACCGATTATTGTTGGTGGTGGCTTAAAAACTCAGCACCAAATAGAGCAAGCTTATCAAGCAGGAGCAAGCTTAGTTGTTGTCGGAACAGCATTTGAGCAACAATTTATTTAAATTTTAAACCTATTACTTATGAATATATCAGTAGAATTAACTTTAACACCTATTCAAGATAATTATGAGCCAGCGATTATTCAACTTATTCAAAATTTACGAAACTCAGGTTTAAAGGTTTTAGAAAATCCGTTGAGTACGCAAGTTTATGGTGATTATGATGAGGTCATGACAGTGCTTAACAAAGAAATAAAAATTGCTATGGAAGCTGTAGATCGTGGCTTATTATACATGAAAATTGTTAAAAGTAATCGTTACCGATTATGAGCCGCATTTTTAATTGGTTGTTTGAACCCTATTTTGGTACACCAAACCACTTAATTGTTTTAGAAGTAATTGGTGTCGTTTTTGGTTTTTTGAGTGTATGGTATTCAAAAAAAGATAACATCTTAGTATTTCCTACGGGTTTAATTAGTACATCGATTTTTGTTTATATTTTGTTTGTATATGGCCTGTTAGGTGATATGATGATTAATGCTTATTATTTCATTATGAGTATTTATGGCTGGTACATATGGACAAGAAAACAAGATAAAAACCACTACATACCTATTAAAAAAGCCACTAAAGAAGAACATTTTAACAGCGTGCTGCTTTTTATGGGTACTATCTGCTTTATTATAATCGTCTATAGCTCGTTTGACAAATGGGATTCCTGGACGGCTTATGTAGACACATTTACAACCGCTTTGTTTTTTGTTGGGATGTGGCTGATGGCCAAAAAACGACTTGAAAATTGGCTGTATTGGATTATAGGTGACTTGATTTCAATACCGCTTTATTTTTACAAAGGCTTAGCCTTAACGGCTCTGCAATATATATTATTTACAATTATCGCAATTTACGGTTATAAAGCATGGCAAAAACAACTGAACACACCCAAAACCAACTTATTAAAATAGTACTTTTTGGGCCCGAATCAACTGGCAAAACCACACTTGCCCAATCGCTTGCAAACCATTACCAAACCAATTGGGTAGAAGAGTTTGCACGTGATTATTTACAGAAAAAATATGATGATTCTGGTCTAATTTGTGAACCGAAAGATATTATGCCAATTGTAGAAGGCCAATTGAAATTAGAAAAAAAGAAGGCTTTAAACGCAAAAAAATTCTTATTTTGCGATACTAACCCTTTGCAAACCTATGTTTATGCAAATGCTTATTATACCAATTATGAAAATAATAGATTTGAAACCATCCTGAACCAGCTTGACTATCAGCTTTATTTCTTAACCAACATCGATACACCTTGGGTTAAAGATGACTTAAGAGATAAGCCAACTGAACGCCATAAAATGCTAAAATTGTTTTCAGATGAATTGAAAGCTAGAAACTTAAATTTTATAATGCTTTCAGGAAATGAAAATCAGCGTTTGCAACAAGCGATAACCTACATTGATAAATTATTCTAACCAAATAATGATGACAAAATTCCTAACAGAAGACCTCAAACAAATTAAAAATCACCACTTAAGTCCAGAAAAAGTTGAAAATGATTTAAAAAAATTTAAAGAAGGCTTTGGTACCTTAAATATTGTAAGACCAGCAACTATAGGCGATGGAATTCTTACTCTAGAAGAAAACCAACTTAAGCATTTTATTGATGTTTATAATAATTCAACTTTAAGCCGTTGTAAATTTGTACCTGCTAGTGGTGCCGCAACACGTATGTTTAAAGATTTACATAATTTAATAAAAGCCTATAATCATGAAAAGAGTTTAATAGAAAATCTTATACTTCAAGATCTTGAGCATTGGCAGCCATTTTTTGAAAATCTTTCACAGCTTCCATTTGCTAAAAGCATTTGTCATTATTTCAATTTCACAGAAGCAGATTTAAATGAGGACCAACATAAAATTGAATTTATAGCTTATGCTCTAGATAAAAAAGGTCTTCATTTATCTCAAACTCCAAAGGCATTAATTCCATTTCATACCTATAAAAATAAGTGTTTAACAGCCTTTGAGGAGCATTTGTACGAAGCAGCGGCTTATGCTAAGCATCAGCAAAAGGCTAAGCTGCATTTTACGATTTCTGAAGCACACCAACCTAAGTTTAACAGCGTTTTAAATGAAATTATCGATAGATTAGAGGCTGAAACTAAGGTTAAATTTGAAGTTGACTTTAGTTATCAATCTAATTCTACCGATACTATTGCTATAAACTTAGACCACAGTCTTTACCGTGATAAAAATGGTAAACTTTTGTTTAGACCAGCCGGACATGGCGCTTTGCTTGAAAATCTTAACCAGTTAACAACAGATTTGATTTTTATTAAAAATATCGATAATGTTTGTTATAATCCTGAGCAAAAAACTCAGCAAACAAACAATGATTATAAAAAGGCACTTGCAGGCATTTGTATTTCTTACAAAACTAAAATTAATCATTTTTGCAAAGCTTTAAATCAACATCCAAGCCAGGAACTTATCAGGGAAGTGAAGCAGTTTTTAAATGACAGCTTTAACCTTGACATTTCAACTGAAGATCCTGATCAGCTTATTTCAGAACTTGATAAACCTATTCGTGTTTGTGGTATGGTTAAAAATGAAGGAGATCCTGGTGGTGGTCCGTTTTGGGTTCAGTTTAAAAATGGAGATGAAAAACTTCAAATTGTTGAAAAATCTCAAATAGACTTTAATTGTAAAAAACAAATTAAACACTTTGAAGCTTCTACACATTTTAATCCTGTCGATATTGTTTGTTCTATTAAAAATGCGCAAGGTGATATTTTCAATCTTCAAAAATTTGTTGATGAAGATCAAGGTTTTATAGCTAATAAATCGGTAGATGGTCATCCGATTAAAGGCTTAGAGTTACCAGGCTTATGGAATGGTGGGATGGCGCATTGGCATACCTTATTTGTAGAAGTACCACAGCAAAGTTTTAATCCAGTAAAAAGTATAGCCGATTTATTAAAACCTCAACATCAAGAATGTGTAGATGTTTAATAAAAAACAGCTGTTAAGCGAAATTGAAATTCAAACTGCTTTAAGTGGCGGACCAGGTGGTCAACATGTGAATAAAACAGAAACTAAAGTTATTATAAGTTGGGATTTTTTAAATTCTCAAGCAGTTAACCAAGACCAAAAAAAGCGACTTTCTAAAGTCTTAAGTTCACATATTAACAATGCCAAACTTATAAAAGTAAGTAGTGCTAAAACCAGATCTCAACATAAAAATAAAGCTGATGCTATTGTTAAACTAGAGCAGCTAGTTGACAAGGCTTTAAAGATTCCAAAAAAGCGAAAAAAAACCAAACCCTCTAAATTAGCTAAATTAAAAAGGCTAAAAGCTAAACAGAAGCAATCTGAAAAGAAAAACTTTCGCCAAAAACCAAAACTACAATAACACTAACGAAATATATAAATTAGCATTACTACTGTTTTAAACGATTGCTATTTAATTATTCGCAGCCACAATTACTCATACCACAAGCTTTAGATGTTTTTTTTGTTGACCAAAAAAACTTTCTAATTAAATAAGCAAGTGCTGCTACAAATGCGATGATGACTAAAATTGTTTGTATCATAATAATTTTAGTTAAGGGTTTGAAAAGCAATTAAAGCGACAACATAAGCTAAAACTGTCATGCCAAATAGTTGGATCATGGCCCATTTCCAAGTACCAGTTTCGCGTCTAACAATAGCTAAAGTACTCATGCACTGCATGGCAAAGGCATAGAATAAAAGTAGGCTAACACCACTTGCAAAGGTAAATAAAGGGCCACCCAAAATAGGATTAACTTCCTGTGCCATTCGGTTTTTAATAGTTTCTTCTTCTTCGCTGCCAACACTATAAATGGTAGCAAGCGTACCTACAAAAACTTCTCTTGCAGCAAATGAACTAATAATTGCAATACCGATTTTCCAATCATAGCCTAATGGTGTTACAGCAGGCTCAATAGCTCTTCCCATAATACCAATGTAGGAATGCTTCAATTTATAAGATGCAATTTTTGTATCGAGCTCTTGGCTGGTGAGCTGCTCACCACTTTGTTGAACTTGAGTTGTAACAATTTCTTCTGCTTGATTAAAATCGTCTCCTGGACCGTAACTTGCTAAGACCCATAATACAATTGAAATAGCCAAAATAATTTTACCTGCGCCAAAGACAAATGATTTTGTTTTTTCAATAACGGTAAACGCTACATTTTTAAACATGGGCAATTTATAATCGGGCATTTCAACCACAAAATAAGTTTTAGAATTCATTTTCAAAAACTTATTGGCCACCCAAGCTGAACCAATGGCCGTTATAAATCCTAACAGATACAAAAGCATTAAAGTGATGCCTTGATAATTAAAAAGCCCAAATAAACGCTCATCAGGAATCACTAAAGCAATGATGATTAAATAGACGGGCAATCGAGCTGAACAGGTTGTAAATGGTACAACTAAAATGGTAATGAGTCGTTCTTTCCAGCTTTCAATATTTCTGGCAGCCATAACAGCAGGAATGGCACAAGCTGTGCCAGAAATAAGAGGCACAACACTTTTACCGCTCAGGCCGAATCGGCGCATGATACGATCCATTAGGAAAACAACCCGACTCATGTAGCCCGTTTCTTCTAAAATACTAATAAAGAGAAATAGAAACGCAATTTGTGGTATAAAAATCACAATGCCACCTATGCCAGGAATAATACCTTCAGCAATTAAATTTGTAAAGGCACCAGTAGGAAGGTTTTGTTTTGTTAGTTCGCTTAATGAGGCAAATAAAGCATCAATAAGGTCCATAGGGTAAGACGACCAATCGTATATCGCTTGAAAAATTAGAAATAATATAGCACCAAAAATTACATATCCCCAAAATTTATGAATCAATAACCGGTCTAAACTAGCACGTAAACCCTTAGCTTGGGTAATATCTTTGGTTAATGTTTCTCGTAAAGTTTCATTAATGAATTTATAACGAGCAATCGTTTCTTTATGTTGTAAGCGCTTAAGCTCTGCATTGCTTTTAGGTTCTAGGCCATCACCTTGAATGCGATTTCGATTAAGGTTACCAAAGTTAACATCTTGGGTAATGACGAGCCACAACTTGTATAAATCTTGTTTAGGGTAGGTTTTTTGAAGCGCTTGAAAATAATCTGGATCTATTTCTGAAGCATTTACACATGGTTGAGTTGGTAATGATTTATAGTTTTCAATGAGTTGTCTTAAACGATCAAAACCTGTGTTTTTTCGAGCGCTTAATAATGCAATTTTAGTTTGTAATTTTGCTTCAAGCGCTTTAACATCTAAACTAATGCCTTTACGCTCCATGCGGTCGGCCATGTTTATCGCTAGAATACAGGGAATACCTAAATCTTTAATTTGAGTGAATAGTAATAAGTTACGTTTTAAGTTTTCAATATCACTAACCACAACAATTACATCAGGAAAATCTTTATCGTTTTTGTTGAGTAATAATTCAATGACAACACTTTCGTCAAGAGAAGTTGCATTTAAGCTGTAAGTACCAGGTAAATCTAAAATATGTGCTTTTAAAACCCGTGATAATTTTGCAGTACCTTCTTTTTTTTCGACTGTTATACCTGGATAATTACCAACTTTTTGATTGAGTCCTGTTAGTTGATTAAAAACAGATGTTTTACCAGTATTAGGATTGCCAACTAAGGCAACATTGATTTGTTTACCCATAACTATAACAAAATTTCAATTTCAATTTGTTGTGCCGTTTCTTGACGTATGGCTAAGTAGGTGTCGTTTACATTTAAATAAAGCGGGTCTTTAAACGGTGTATTTTGTACCAACTGAACCTCATTTCCTGGAAGACAACCCATTTCAAAAAGTTTAAGCGGTATAGCTTTAGACGACATTTGGGTAATTTTGGCTTTTTGCCCTTTCTTTAAATCGGCTATGGTTGGCATTGTTTATTTAGATTTATTTTAAACAAAATTACTAAACATTTAAGTTTTAAGGATGATTAAGATTCAGTTTTTTTGAATTATTAACATCTGAAAGAAGCTCATGAGGTTTATCTGAGTAACTTCAACAGTTATTAAAACCTATTAGTCTTCAGGTTGATATTCAAGCTTTAAAATTGAAATATCTTCGATAAGGTCTTCAATTTCTTCAGGATTTGTTCCATCGTAAAAACCGCGAATACGCTTTTCTTTATCAACTAACACAAAATTTTCGGTATGTACTAAATCATATGGGCCGCCGTCACCTTCGGTTTTTGAAGCTAAATACTGCTTGCGCGCAAGCTGATAAATTTGTTTTTTATCGCCTGTAACTAACTGCCATTTTTCAGGATTAACTCCTTTTTCTTTAGCATATTTTTGCAGTTGCTTGACATCATCAATTTCTGGTGTAACTGAATGTGAAAGCAACATGATTTCGGGGTCGTTAAGATATTCTTTTTGTAAGGTTTGCATACTTTTAGCCATGTCGATACAAATGCTTTGGCAGGTTGTAAAAAAGAAATCGGCCACGTATATTTTATCTTTAAATTTAGCTTGCGAAATACTATCGCCTAGTTGGTTAACAAGTGCAAAATCACCAACTTTATGAAATTTACGAATGTGCTGTACGCTTGTGTCTACTAAATCGGCTGTAACCATATCTGGTTGGTAAACAGGTAATTTAGGTGTGGGCTTGTATAAATTGTAAATAATCGTAACGATAACGGCCGACATTAGCAGCATGACAACTGCAAAAAACTTGTATTTAGCAAAAAACTTAAGCATGAATTAATTTTATACAAAAATAAGGCTTCATTAGCTGCTTTGGCGTGATAAAAGTTACAATTATTTGTTAATCAATCTTTGTAAAATCAGTTTAATAGCTCTTGCTAGGATACCTTTCTTTAGCTCAACCCCATACGGGAATGATAAACATTTAATAAATAATTAATTCGGCATTTTAATTAGTGCGCTAAAACCTTACTTTTGCAATTTAAATTTTAAAATAATCATGGATCCATTTTATATAAAAGCTATTCAACTTCTTTTAAGTTTATCACTCTTAATCGTTTTACACGAATTAGGGCATTTTATTCCTGCCAAGTTATTTAAAACACGTGTGGAGAAGTTCTACTTGTTTTTTGATTTAAAATTTTCACTCTTTAAGAAAAAAATAGGCGAAACTGTTTATGGCATCGGCTGGTTGCCGCTTGGAGGTTACGTGAAAATTTCAGGAATGATAGATGAAAGTATGGATAAAGAGCAAATGGCAAAACCACCGCAACCTTGGGAGTTTAGAAGTAAGCCAGCTTGGCAACGACTCATTATTATGTTAGGTGGTGTAACCGTTAATATTATTCTGGGTTTTGTGATTTACATGATGATTCTTCTAGTTTTTGGAAGAGATTATGTCAAGCCAGAAAGTTTATCGAATGGATTTACCGTTGCTGAACCTTTAAAAGCGTATGGTTTTCAAGACGGTGATAACTTTTTAAGTGTAGATGGTAAAGCTTTAGAAAACCCGATGAATATCAACGAAGTCTTTATGCTTAGAGATTTCGAAAAGGTTGAAGTACAACATACCAATGGCTCTATTGAAGTTTTAGAAGTGCCAGAAGATATAGGTGTAGAACTTTTTAAAGCAGGTTACCAAATACCATTTACACCAGTTTTTGAGGCTAAATTAGATAGCATTGTACCAGAAAGTCCAGCCGGATTAGCTGGTTTGCAGCCTGGTGATCAGGTTATTGGTGTTAATGGTGAACCTGTACAATTTTGGCACGAGTTAACAACTGTTGTTAAAAACAGTGTCGATGAAGATGTACTAATTAAATACCAGCGCAACAATGCTATTGATAGCGTTAAAATTAGAGTTCCTGAAGAAGCTGTGATCGGGATTTATGTAGATGCTAGTTTAGAGCGTGGTCATCGTGATTATAGCTTTACTGAAAGTTTAGTTGGTGGCTTTTCATTTGGAGTACGTCAACTCACAAATTATGCCGCACAGTTCAAATATATTTTTACTGAAAAAGGCGCTTCACAAGTTGGTGGTTTTGGTGCAATCGGTGGTTTATTTCCAGATACTTGGGATTGGGTTTCGTTTTGGGAAACAACCGCTTTTATTTCTATTATCTTAGCTTTTATGAATATTTTACCCATACCAGCTTTAGATGGTGGCCATGTAATGTTTTTACTATACGAAATGGTTTCAGGTCGAAAACCTAATGAAAAGGTAATGGAGTATGCCCAAATGGTAGGGTTTTTTGTTTTAATTGCCTTAGTTTTATATGCTAATGGTAATGATGTTTATCGCTACTTTTTTGAATAAAAAATTTTAAAAAAATGTTTTGCAAAACTAAAAAAGGGTTTATATTTGCACTCGCAAAACAGAAAAAACGTTCTTAACATATAAATTCCTCCTTAGCTCAGTTGGTTAGAGCATCTGACTGTTAATCAGAGGGTCCAAAGTTCGAGTCTTTGAGGAGGAGCAAACAAAGCCTGATACGAAAGTATCGGGCTTTTTTGTTTTATATAAATAGCATTTATTTATATTTAAATTTTATAATTGAAGACGCATTTGTAATGCCATTTAAAGATCAACAACCAAGAAAACGAATAGAATACCGTGGTGAAAATATACGTGTTTCTAGAACTAGTGGTGTATCTGCCACTAAAACGATTTCTAAAGACGGTTATGGGGCTACCATAAATACCAATCATGGCCTAAGATTTCATAAACGTTTATTTAAAGGTGCTAGGATAGGTTTACAAAATGGTAACTTTCAATTTATTGGGAGATATAAAAGTGGGCCATTTAATTTTAATGTGTCTAAATCAGGCGTTAGTACCTCGATAAAAAACAAAAGAGGTTCCTACAATCTACTTAAACCAAACTATTCTAGTTTTAAAATGGGTGGCGTTCAAGTTAGAGGTAAAAATGCCGCTACTTTACAGCTTATATTTATGTTTTTTCAGCTGGCATTGGGTTTAATACAGCTTATTTGGCATATAACCATCAACTTGTTGTGGTTAAGTTTTTTAGGGATTAAATGGCTGTTTGATTTTAGTGTAGGGTTTTATAAAGGGTTTAACTCAAAAGCTAATTAACTTTTAAGGTTTGACTTATGTTTGATGAGTCAAGTTTGATTTTTTAACGATATAGCAGATTAACTAGGCGTAGTAAGGTTAAAAATATTTACTTATATTTAATGTGATATGAAAACAACACCAAACATAAATTCTTTCTTTCCTTTATTGGCTCTAAGTCTTCTGCTTATTCCCTTTGTGGCCATGCAACTAACACCAGAAGTCAATTGGTCTATTTTAGATTTTATAGTTATGGGCGCTTTACTATTAAGCTTTAGTTATGGTGTATTTTTTATTATACAATTTGCAAAGCGCAAGTGGTTGAAGTATGGCTTAATATTTTTGTTATTTGTTATGCTACTTCTAGTTTGGGTAGAATTAGCAGTGGGATTATTTAGTGTATAATTTGGGTGTTTTATATAAAGCAGTATTAGTTGGTTGTCTTGGTTTTTTTAGGTCTATAGAATAAGGTCACCAAAAGTAATAAGGCTAAAAATATTAAAATATAAACTTCCATCTTAGTATATAAATCAACTGAAGCGATGGCTTTTTTACCGATAAATAATTGTCGGCGGCCTTCTTCTAACTGAATTTTAGATAAACTGTGTAAGTTAGTTTCGAGTGTATTAATTTTTATTTGTAAATCTTTGTAAGATTTAGGTGCTTGACCTAACTTGTTTTCTAAGCGGTAAAGTTGTTCTAAATTCTGCTCTAAATCATTAAGTGTAGTTGCTTCAACAGGAACGAGCTTTGTGGTCTTAAATTTTTCAAGTAGCTGATTTATTTCTGTATTAATTTCTTTATTTCTTTGGTTATAAAAAGCATCGTTTTGTTCTAAAATCGCGAGTTCTTTTTCTTGAAGTAACAAGTTAATTTCAAAAATAATATCGTTGACTACTAAACGATCTTGATAGATGCTGTTGATGCTTTCTTGTAGCTTTTCAAAATTATGGCGGTCTACAAAATTAGTGGCAATAATTACTAACATCATAAACAGAAGTGCGCCAGCCCATTTTAGTTTTGTTAATTTCATACAATCACTCTTAATTTAATTGAAATATACTAAAAAATGTAGATTTAAACTTGGCTTTTTTTGACTTTAATAACGCAGGCTGATTTTTTAGTTATTTGTTGTGCTGTTAAGCTGTTTTATTTTTAACATACTTTCAGATATTTAGGACGGTAATAAGCTTTGCTTGGTGTTGTTTTAATCGGTATTTCGGTTAAGGCTAAACCCTTAGTTAACCCTAAGTATCCCCCAAGTATCCCCCAAGTATCCCCTAAGTATCTCCCTAGTATCTCTTTAGTGAGCTGCTTCAACTGATGTCTAAATTAAAGTGAAATTTTAGTTCGTTTGCTGTTCTTTTAGTCGTATTTAATTCACCTTGTAGATTTTGCCTCATAGTTTCCATAGGCTTTAAATAGAGCCATTGGGTTTTACTTGTTTTTATTGTAACTTCAACCAAAAAAATAATCATGACAGCAGCTTTTGTTTTTCAGTTGGTTAATGCCTTAGTTTTGCCCGCTTGGTTAAGTTTAGTGTTTTTTCCGAAAAAGAAATGGCGACAATTGGTGGTTTATACGATTGCTTTGCTCATGGCTTTGGTTTATGCGGTTTATGTGGTATCAGGTTTAGGGCAATTTAATCCTGAAGCCTTTTCTACTTTAGCAGGGATTAAGGCTTTATTTGCGACTGATCAAGCGGTGTTAGCTGGCTGGATTCATTATTTAGTTTTTGATTTATTAGTAGGTAATTGGCTATTACAACAATCGCAAAAACACGGTATTTCGCATGCTTTCATGGTACCATGTTTATTGCTATGCTTTATGTTTGGTCCTGTGGGTTTTATAGCTTACAGCTTGGTGCGTTTAGCTTATAAAATTACTTCAAAGCCTTCAACCGAAGCTCAACAATAACTAAACTACATCAATATGCTTCACACTTTTTTTAGTCGTTTATTAAAGGTCTTAGCCGCTATCTTGGGCTTATTGCTTATTGGCTTTGTGGTGTTAAAATTAGTTTATAATTCGCCTGTACCTTCTGGAGAAAGCGGTCCAGCTGCCGACGACTTGGCACAGCAAATGTTAGATGCCATGCATCATGAGGCTTTTTCTGAAGCCAAAGAAATTCATTGGGTGTTTCGCGATACCAATCATTACAAATGGTATTTACAAAAACATCAGGTGTTGGTATCTTGGGAAGATTATCAGGTTTTACTACAAACCAAAACACCTGAGCAAAGTAGCGCATATCACCAAGAAGTTGTATTAACGGGTAAAGCGAAAGACAAAGCGATTGCTTACGCTGTAAAAAATTTTAATAACGACAGTTTTTGGTTGGTTGCGCCATATAAAGTTTTTGATCCTGGCACTAAGCGGGAGTTGGTTAAAGAGGCTGGCCAACAACAACTTTTAGTGACTTATACTTCTGGAGGAAGCACACCTGGCGACAGCTACCTTTGGCAATTAAATGATCAAAACCTACCTATTGCAATGAAGATGTGGGTGAGTATTATTCCCTTTGATGGTTTAGAAGCCCAATGGCTTAACTGGCAAATGACCAGTGGTGGTTTTCTTTTGCCTGAGCAACGACAAATCATGGGCGTTAACATTCCTGTGAGCAAGGTAAAGGTTGTGCCTTAAAGCTTTATGGTTTTACTAACCGTAAAATTAAAGGCAACATCAGTTAAGGATAACCACCTCAGGACTTACTGATAGGCCTAAATATTGCCCAACTGAACGAGAAGTTCTAAAAAAATTTGATGGTTAAAATTATATTCGTTAGTTTTAAATTAAACTTACAAACCAATTCATGAGCCAACTTCCCTTTTCACCTCATATTAATAATAATGCTTTAGCCAGCATTTTTAATAATACTTCTGCCACCTATAAATTTTATTGGTTTTTAGGAATTATTGAAGAAGTTGAACAAGGAAGACGTGAAATTGAGAAAAAAAGAATTTTTTCGAGAATGATAGCAAATGCCTGGTATCCTATTAACTATTTTAAGATATCGTTTGGCACTCAAGATAAAATTGCTGAAATCATAGAATATCTTGTTACAACCACTAATCTTGTAGAGAATGAAGACAAATCAAAAATATATAATTTCCTGACTGAATCACTTGATAAGGAAGTCATTAAATATTTATTTCATCTGGATAAAAACGTACCACATTGGTTTTTGAGTCCATGGTTTAAAGGGCATAAAAAAACTGAAATTTATAGACAATCCTTAGCGAGTAATGATTATGCTATGTATAGGCTTGAAAAAAATACAATTACTGTTAATGAAAATTGGTTAACCTATATTTTATCAAATGCAAAAATATTAAAAGAGTATACACTATGGAATCTAGCACTATTTGTACAAAGTAAAAACCCATTAATACCAGATGTTGTAAATAAATTAATTAAACCAGCAAAACGAAATTCACTGACGTACCAAAGAAATAATTTTTGGAATATATATCTTAATGAAAAAAGAGATGTTAGGTGTATTTTTACTGGTGAGCAACTCGATGAATCAAATTATGAGTTAGATCATTTTGTGCCATACTCATGGGTGTCACACGACTTGATTTGGAACTTAGTTCCTGTTTTATCAGGGTTTAATAGTTCTAAAAATAATAAACTTCCTATTCTTGAAAAGCATTTTAATAGCTTTTACAATATTCAAAAAGATGCCTTAAATTTAATTGATAAGAGATTGAAAAAAAGATTTCGAGATGAATATATTACTATATTTAAATCTTATCAAACACCTGAAGATTTTAAATACCAAAAATTAATGGATACTCTAGAGCCACAAATTTCGGCTGCAAGCAATAATGGCTTCGAGTTTCTAGAATAAAATCATGGCCAACCAAAAGACTAACTCACATTTCACCGCTAAAGAAAGAGAAAAAATATCTTTCCCTACACGTATTTTGCTTAATGAAAATTTAATTGATGGCAAAACATTAGACTTTGGCTGTGGGCACGGAAAAGATGTTGAAGAGTTAAAAGCAAAAGGTTTTGAAATTGAAGGTTATGATCCGTATTACCAGCCTGATTATCCAAATCAAAAATTTGATACGATTTTATGCCATTACGTATTGAATGTTTTACAAAACCAAGACCAAGCAAAAGTTTTATATGAAGTTTCTAACTTACTAAAATTTGGAGGGAAAGCCTATTTTAGTGTACGTCGAGACATCAATAACCCTGGTTTTAGAACTCATTTTGTACATAAAGTAAAAACGTTTCAAACCAATGTCATTCTTCCGTTTAAAACAGTTTTCATTAATGAAAATGTAGAAATTTACGAATACCAACACTATTGTTTTCTAAACCAAAATCAACCAGAAGTCAGTCCGTTTTTTGAAAAACTAGAACCCAAAGAGCAAGTGGGCGAATTAGCGAGTTGCTTTGCTTTTCGGGATAAGTTTCCAGTTACAAAAGGGCACACTTTAGTGATTCCCAAGCGACAAGTTGCTAATTACTTCGATTTAAATTTTAAAGAACAATCGGCCTGTTGGTTTTTAGTCAACTTAATTAAAGCCGACTTGCAAAAACAGTTCAGTCCTGATGGTTTTAACATCGGCATCAACATCAACGAAGCCGCTGGACAAACTATTTTTCATTGCCACATCCACATTATTCCCAGATATAATAACGATGTTGAAAATCCGCGTGGAGGCGTTCGTGGGGTTATTGATGGAAAGAAGGAGTATTGATTTAAATCATTTTAATCCATTCTCTAAGATATTTTATTGGAAACGGTAAAACTGTCAAATCTCCATTTTTAACAAAATCAACATTCATAAGAGGAAGTAATTTATCAAAAAGGTATTGTGAATTTTTAAAAGTATCAATTTTTCTAATCACCGATGCTCTCGAAATAGTTTGTTGAATTCCTTTTCCTTTTATACCAACAAAATAAAAGTGACTTTTATTTTGTCGGAATGAGTGAATATCTAACTGACTGTCTAATAATTCATATCTGGATTTATCTCTTAAATATGATTTTAATACTTCTCCTGTTTCTTGTTTAACTTTTTCGACAAAGGTTTTTTTGTCATTTCTGTTTTTGAAGCAGTGTAGTAGATTTTTTTTATTCCAAATTTCAATTTGATTTATTTTGCTTTTTAACCCTTGCGCTTTTTCTGTTTCAAATACTTCACCTATTAATTTTAATACTAAATCTTTAGTGATATTAATTTTGGCAGTTTCTTTCGTCAATATATCGTTTATTAATTCAAACTCTGGAATTGTGAAGTTATTAGTTCGCTTTATTATATTAATATTCCCAATATCATCCTTAACAATAAATTCGGTATAGTTATCATTACCAAAAGCATCACACAACTCATCATATTCATTTTGATTAAATAAATCTGATTCGAATTTTTCAAAATAAAATTTACCATCCGGTTTAACTGTTAAGTAGTAGAATTCTTCATTATGTTTTATTCCAAAAATCCATTTGTTAGTGTAATTAAACTTAGACCAATCAATTATTGAAATTTTATTGTTGCTAATATCATTTTTAATTGCTAATTCTTTAATAATTGCTTTGAGACTTGCTTTTGAGTTCAGTTTGAAATCTTCAAAAGTTATATGTTGGATATTATTGGAAGGTTTATAAGGGTCATTCTGTTCATATTTTTGATAAAAACGTTTATTGTGAATTAGCTTAACACTATAACTCGTATTGTTTTCTTTTTTAGCAATTTTTGTTTTTGAATTTGGAACAAGGCTCTCAATTTCTTGTTTGATGAAATCAAGATGTTCGTTTGAGCTTTCATCTTTGATTCCATCAATTAGAAAAATACTTTCATTTAATTTACTATAATCAAAAGTATTTAAATGGCGAACAACATTGTTTGCTTTAACTTCTTTAAATTTAAAACTTAAATACTTTGAGAGTTTCTCGTTTATGTTGTCTAAAACATCTGATAATATTCCTATTTTACTGTCTTTAAATTCGTTTAAGTTGCTAAAATCTAAAAATGGAATATTACTTTTCTCTAAAGTTCCTTTTTTTGAAGTTTGTTTTAGGATGAATAGATTATCTGCTTTAACTTTCTCGGTAGATAAAACCCGTCTAAGTGTGTTGGTGGAATGAACAAATGTATATTTTGGGTATTCTTTGAGTTTCTTTTTCGAAAACTCCATTTGCTTACTTAATAAAACACTTGAAAATGTTTTTACATTTAGTTGTAAACAACAATTTGGATCAATATAAAAATCTAACCCTACAATTTTAAAAATTTGTTCTTTTTCTTTTGACTTACTAATTTTTAAATGGCTTGGACTGAATAAATAAAGCTTACCTGTCAGGTTGTTAAATGTTAGTCTTTTATGATTTGGTGTAGCAATTGAGTTAATTATTAACTGGGCTAGTGTATGTGTATCTAATTGTTCAAGTTCTTTTGCATTTAAAAACTTAAATGAAAACTTATCACCATCTTCAATTTTTTCAAGTTGTTTAGATATATCTAAGTTTGTAATATACTTTTTGTCAAATAGTGCGTAAAATGATTTGCCTCTTTCAAAAATGATACTTTTTGTTTTTAATTTAAACCCAATCTCATCAAGCACTAATGCACCATATTTTATATAATCCTCAGAAGCAGAAAACTTAACAACTGTATAGTCCAACAACAATTGCTGGAAGTTCAACTGTATATCTAACTGGTTTGTTTTACAAGTTTGCATAAATGTTTATCTCTTTTAAAATTGAGTGGTTTAATTCCTTTGTTTGTGTATTCCATAAAAACGGAACTTCAATAATTTTTCCGTCAGTAGATTTTACTGTTTGCCATTCATTGGCAGAGAGAATATTAACTATAAACACTTTATCGCCTTGCACTTTTTCTAACTTCTTTCTGATTTTAGACTCTTGATTTTCAAAACCGATTTCTGTTGTTTCTTTCCAGTGTTTGAAATCTACATAAATGTTAGAGTCTTTTATTTTATAATCAAAAATCTCGTATTTCTCAATTGATAATTCTTCAAGTTGAATACCGAAATGATTTTTGAAAATGAATTCACCTATTTGCTCTCCTAAAGTTCCTTTGTAAATATTATTGAACATAACAGGTGTAATAATATACTTATTGGTTTTGAACGATTTTGCCCATTTCTTTTTGTCAAAAAGGTCATTTACTCCGTCTATTTCTAAAAGTTCATTTAGCCTTGCAGTTTCAAAAGAAATTTCACTTCCGCTATTAGATTTGAAATCAACAATAATATTTTTAAAATCGTTGAAGTATTCAGATTCTTTAAGTTCGAAATGGTATTTATTTGATGCTTTTGGTAATTCAATATATAAATCCAAAATTCGATTCAAATTCAAGGTATTTATTTCTTCTTCCGATATAGTTGGAAAACGTAAACACATTTCTCTTAGCTTTTCCCATTCTTTTACTCGTTTTTCGTTCCAACCCCATTCTTCATTTGATATAAATTTTTGAATTATAGAATGAACTTTTTTATTAGTTGCAGTGGCAAGATTTTTAAATTTTGAATCTGTTTGCTGTTGGATTTTGATTTGTTGTTTACTTGAATTAACCAAAGCTTTAAATTCATTCAATACTAAATTATTTTCTGTATCAAAATCGCAAATTAACCTATCTAACTCTTTATCTGCATAGATGTAGATACTTAGTGCCTTTAAATTAGTTCTACATATTCTTCCAATGGCTTGGATTATATATTTAGCGTAGTGTTGTTTTATATTGTCGTCTTGATAAAGATTAACTTTTGGTTTGCCTAAATCTTCTTTGGTATTAAAAGAAGCTAATAAATGTTTAAATGCTCTAGTAACTTCTGTGTTTAATTGATTTATGGAAATTATACCAGCTTGTGTTAAAAATTCTAATTGAAAAAGGTATTTAATAAAGCCTTCTTCATTTAAATCTTTATTAACTTGCTGTATAATATGTGTTGGTTTGTCTAAATAAATAGCGTTAATATCAGTCTTTCCTTTAGTATTCCAATTAATTAGTTTTTTACTTCTAACATTTATCAGATCTTTAGGATTTTGTGCTATAAACTGTAAATTTTGACCAGCTCCCATTGTTTGATACATAGAGATTATAAATACTTTTTTTCCTTTTTCAAGTCGTTTTATTAAGTCTTGTTTTTTGTTATCAAAGTCATTACTGTTTATAACTGTGTAAGCATTTTTAATCTTGAATTTATCATTAATTTTGAATTCGTCAACAAGATTGTTTTCTTCAACTAGCATTTCAAATATCTCTTTCAAAATAGCTAAGTCAAGAGTTTTATCGTTCCATTTAGGTTCTTTGTTTAATAAGCAGAGAAAGCCTTTAATGTCATCTTGAAGTAGAAACTGCTTAAATGCATAGGAAATCTTATAATATCGATTAAGTAAGTAACCGTTAATTTTGTGATTTTTAGCTTTAATTTTTCCTAAAATTTCATTTGCTAGCTCTTTACTATTAAGTAAATTGTAAAAATCATTTTGATATTTTTCAAACTCAACATCATTTGGTTTTAGATAGCCTAACCATTCAGTATGAATTTTTGCTTTATAATAGTATTTATTTTGCTCGTTAAATAAATCCGTTAGAATTTTATTTTCTTCACTATTTAATTCTATAAATTTTGAACCTAATTGTCTTTTAAGATAAGTTATGTCATAATTACCCGTAACTGTCTTAACTAAAGCAGTTGCTGAAATCCCAATAACCTTAGATTTCTCAGCAAGTTTTAATAAAAATTTTTCAGGGGTATTTTGAAAACTATAAATGAATGTTTTCGTTTTAGATTGATGAGAATCGTCATCTACAAAATCATAATACCTAAAACCATTTTCGTAAACGCTCAAATCATAATTAAGTTCGGTTTTTCCGTTTTTGTTTTTTGTTGGTTTTTCTCTCGAACTTAAAATATTATCAATTAAAAAGTTTTTGTATTTGATATCTAACCCAAACTCCTCAATAACTGTACTTAATGCTAAATCAAACGTAAATTCAGCTCTTTTTGGGTTGCTTTCTCTCTCTTGTGTTTCAAGTTGCTGATAATTTTCTGCAATACTTTTTAACACTCCACTAAAATAATTTACAAAGCCTTTTATTTGGTTCAGTAAATGAACCATACTTTCGCCTTTAGGTTTTGTGTTTTCAAAAATTATTTCATTTGTTTTAGATGATTTATTTTTATTAAGACGAATATAACTTTTATTGTTTCTGTAAACAGAATGGTATTGAAAATCGTGAAACAATAAATTTCTTTGATTTACATTTTCATTTTCATGATTTTGTGTTTTAAAGCTATAATCGAGCTGATATTTGGTTACAATTTCTTCTGATTTTTTTAATAAGGCTTCTTGTATGTCGTGAAGTGGTAAACCATAATTATTATCAATTAATTTTTGTCTTTTTTCTGAATGAGTTATAAACTTCTGAGGAAAAATATTTTTAGATAATGCCCAATTGATTTCTGTAAAAAGATGAATGAAATCAATTCGTTGTTTTTTTCCTTTTTCGATTATATTTTTGAGAATATTGTCTTTTGTAGCATCAAATTCATCTATGAAAATAATTGCATCTTTTGTTAAATCATTTTCCAAGAATGAGTATGAAGGTTCTACTAACGTACTATTTTTATGGTAGAATTTATCAATGCTTAGAAAGAACACTTTTCTTTTTGATGTGAATACAGCAGGATAAAGTTCTCCAATCCATTTTAGCTCATCATTGGTTTGAATTGCTTTAATTCGTTCTTGTTTATTAGTGAAATTATCTTTTAGATACTTTTCAATTATTCTTCTAAACTTTGGTTCAAAATCGGTTCTAATTTCATCTTTAAGTTTAGAAACATATACTTTTAATGAATTATTTTTTTCGTTGTTTTTAATTTCAGCAACATTACTTTTTATAGAGTAAAAAACTTTATGGTTTTTAAAATAGTCGTTTATAGAGTTTTCTACATCTTGAAAACGCTTAACTAAACAGTCAGAGTTTGAGTCTAAAAAAGTAATATCTTTTTCAAACTCCTGAAGCTTATTTTTAGGTTTAAAAAAGTCATCTCTCAATTCATCAAAAGGAAGATTCTTTTTAAGATTTGTTACGAAAAATATCTTTCTATTTTCTTTGCAATAGCTTTTGTAATTTTCAAAAATCCAAGTTAAAACTGTATGAGTTTTTCCAGAGCCAGTAGGTGGGTTAAATAATAATAATCCATTTTCTTTGTTACAGTGATTATCCAGGATTTTTTTCATTCTTTAAACGATTAAATGGTAACTTACGTATCAATTATATATAATTCATTTAAATTATCATAATTATAAATTGTTTTTTATTGTTAATAAACAAACAAAAGTATCGCTAATTGTTATTCTGGGCGTTTTTTTACCGTTTACATGGTAGATGATAATGGAAATACTTGGAAAGAGTTAAGTTATAACGGTTATGGTATTTTTGGAGGCAAAGATTTTTATGAATTATTAGCTGAAATGAATGGTCTAACCAATAGGGAAGATGGTATTAAACTTTATTTTGATAAGGATGAAAGTAACGTAAAATATCCTAATTTGGTTGAGCACATTGAAAGTTGGCAATGGCAAAACAAAAAACCTGAAAGATGTCCATACCAAGGTCACTTTTATGAGTAAGCATCAGCTAGCTTAAAAACTTATGATAAGTTTTTAGCTAAATACGCAGTTAACTTTTTTAGTCATAAATGTTATCTACATTTCGCTATGCGTATGCATTTTTCTCTATGATGGCAAATTAAGTGGTGTTCACTGTAGTTTTTCTTCACCAAAAGCCGGCGTATTTATGTTTTAGAGGTTTGGGCGCTGCAATTCCATAATAAGGATTTCAAGCAATATCTTATACAACTTCATTCATATTCATTAACTTTTTTATCTGTTTTGCCCATACTAATACATGTACAAGTTTTGATGTAAGCAATTCTTGTTTTAATGCTAATAAGGTCTAAATTTTAGAAGTATTCTTACTCGATGCTTCAGTAGGGCTTAAGTATAGCTAATGTATTAAGAGTGTATTAAAACAGGGTTTCAAAAAAGCCTTAATTCTATCAAAATGTAAAATAAACTTGACATTGTAAATTTTTGTTGTATATTTGTAAAGTTTTATTTACATTTTATCAACTTTAATCTTAACTTAGCATGAAGAATTTAAAACAACAAACCTTAAAATTAGCAGGCTGGACGTGGTCTTGGGTAGCCACCTTAGCCTTAGCCACTTTTGGTCCCAAATTTATTTGGGACGAGCATTACACGCTAACCACTTTAGCCATTGCCGTAAACTTAATTAATGGCGTGATGATGATTATTGCTAACCGCCGTTATTTTAATGCCATGGACGAGCTACAGCGCAAAATACACACAGAAGCCCTAGCCATTACCTTAGGTTTAAGCGTAATTGTAGGTTTAAGCTTTTCTTTGCTCGACCAAACCAATCTCATTAGCTTTGATGCAGAAATCGGCTTTTTAGTCGGCTTTATCGGCATTACTTACATGTTAGCTTTAGCCATTAACCGAAACCGTTATACATGAAAAACAAACTGAAAGTCTTACGGGCAGAGCACAATTATACACAAGACCAGCTCGCTAAAGCGGTAGAAGTTTCGCGGCAAACCATTAATGCGATTGAAAAAGGAAAATTTGATCCTAGTTTAGTCTTGGCCATAAAGCTTGCCCGCTTGTTTAAAACTGAAATTGAAGCGATTTTTATTTATGAAGACCAAGCCAGTTGAAGTGATTAGCCTAGCACTAACCACGAGCATCTTAATCAACTAGTGCTTAAGATTGGTGTAACTCAGCTTTATAGTCATCAATCTGCTGCTGAAGCTGTTGCGGTAAACTCGGGTTTTTGATATCTGTATAAGTTTGCATCTTTGCTTTAATTATTTGAGCAACAAGTAAACGCGCATGATGTTTAGAATCTGAAGGAATAATATACCAAGGTGCTTCAGTGGTTGAGGTGGCCGAAATGGCAGCTTCGTAACAGCGAATGTAATCATCCCATAATTTACGGTCTTTTAAATCTTCTGGCGAAAACTTCCATTGTTTATGAGGCTTGTTTAGGCGTCTGAGTAGTCGGTGTTTTTGTTCTTCTTTAGAAATGTGCAGAAAAAATTTAAAAATAATACAACCATTTTGGTGGATGCTTTGTTCAAAATGATTAATCTGCTGAAAACGTTGCTCCCAAAAATCTAGTGTTATATCGCTTAAACTATTAATATGTGGTATGTTTTCATGCAAGACAATTTCGGGTTTCACCCTTGAAATCAAGACGTTTTCATAATGCGAACGGTTAAATACCGCATATTTACCACGTGCAGGTAAGGCTTTATAGTGTCGCCACAAAAAATCATGCTGAAGCTCTTGGCTTGTGGGTTTTTTAAAGCTATGAGACACCACACCACGCACATTAAAATCTTTAAATACCTCTCGTATTAAGCTGTCTTTACCAGAAGTATCCATGCCTTGAATACAGACTAAAACCGAATATTTGCCATGCGCATAAAGCGTATTTTGCATCTCACCAAGTTGGCGGCGTACTTTCCGCAATTGCTTTTTAAGCGTTTTTTTACGCCTTTGGTGGTCGAGTAATGTAGGATATTGGTCTAGCTTAATTTGTGTCGTTGCCATAAATTGATTAAAATTCATCTCAATAGTGTTTTAAAGCGCATCAGCAAAATAAACGATTGCATAAGTATATCCTAGGTTTGTACTTGGTTTTTTAAAAAAAGTTGTTTTTAAAGCGGCTGAATGATATCTTAATACCTCAGTTTTTTTTTGAAGCTATAAGCCAGAATATAACTAAGCATAAAATTTGGTTTAGTCTTGATCTTAACCTCTAAAACATGTTCAGTCACTAAAGAATTCAGTAAAGTTAATTTTACCTCATTAAGCTAAGTCTTCAATTAAGAACACTGGTTTTTCTAAAGAGCCTTTGCAATTTTAACTTCAAAATATATTTATAGTCTACATTTAAATTATTAATTGTTAACTATTTGTAAATCAGAAATTAGCAACTGAGTTTCTGGTTTATTTTTAGCTAAAAAATTAGATCATGAAAACAAAACACATTTTTTTAGTAGCATTTGCAGTTGTACTAACGAGCAGTTGTGCGGTTATCAGGCCTGGTGAAGTTGGGATTAAACAAAAATTAGGTCAGTTATCTGATGAGGTCAACACTGAAGGAACCGTTTATTTTAATCCGTTGACTAGCCGTGTAATTAAAGAGTCTACCCAAACTAAAAACATTAAACTCTTTTTAAGCTTACCCAGCAAGGAAGGCTTAAGCGTTAATTCTGAAATTTCTATTCTTTATCGTCTAGATGGTAACAAAGTAGCCTCGGTACTTAAAAACTTAGGTCAAGATTATGAGTCGGTTATTACCAGTGTATTCCGTTCAGCTGCTTCAGATGTTTGTGCTAAATTTTTCGCGAAAGATATGCATTCAGGTATGCGTGCCGTGATAGAAGATGAAATTTTAAATAAGATGAGAATTAATCTTGAAAAACAAGCTGATGGAATTGAATTAATAGCGGTACTCATGAAGCAAATACAGTTGCCGCCTGGCTTAGCGAGTTCTATTGAACGTAAACTGCAAGCCGAGCAAGATGCCATGCGAATGGAGTTTGTACTGAAGCAAGAAACCTTAGAAGCTCAAAGAAAAATTATTAATGCTAAAGGCGAACGAGATGCCCAATTAATTATTGCAGAAGGATTAACCAATGGTATTATTCGCATCAAAGCCATTGAAGCTTTTAGAGAATTATCTAAATCTAACAATGCCAAAGTAATTATAACCGATGGTAAAACGCCGCTTATGGTTAATGATAATCAAACCGTTACGCCGACTTCAAATAAGTAAAGTCTAATGGTGTTTAAAAGGCCTGTTTTTTATTAAAGTAGGCCTTTTTTTATATCGGTCTTGTATATTCTTCAGTGGTGAGGCAAATAAGCCATTTCTAATTTAGATTGAGACCAATGTAATTAAAATACTACGACTTTTATATTAAACCCAAATCTTATCATCGAAGATATGAGTTGTTGGATTTTCTTTCTTCTTTATTTAATAGCCAGTTTTAATTTCCAGGAATTTTGTCTAATATAAAATACAGTAATTATTTCAATTTTCCTTTGGTCATAATTTATTCTAAAATAAAATGTTGTTTGCTCGTTTACAACACATTTATTTAGATTATCAAATTCTGAAGATTTTAGGCAGCTTTTTGGAATGACACGACTTGAATTTTCTATTTCCTCATTTGATTTAAAAATCGCTGTTCTTTGATGCTACTTTTAATAATAATAGCAACAATAAAAATAAGAGAAACAACACCCGAAACGAGAATATAGGTGTAAAACCCTTTTGATAAGTAATCCTTAAAATAAGGAAGGAGTAAACAAAATCCAACTACGTAAACTGCTATGCAGATTGGCGTAACAGCATAATTAATTATTTGTCGAGCTTTGTAATAATTTTTTAAATAGGCGTGGTAAGATTTTTGGGTCATCGAAATGAGCTGTTTTTCCTTGCGATATAGCGAATAAAATTCTAAGATAATTCGCAAAGTAAGACTTGAAATCATTAAAACTAAACCTAAATTAAAGTTGTTCCATTGTCTGAATGCATAGTAAAAAGCATAGATGATTAAAACAACCACTGTTAAAGACATCACAGCAATACTAATATGTTGATTGTTGCGTTGTTTCTTTGCTTTTTTTATAATATTCTTAGGATTAGAGTTATAGCCATCATTAGCTTGACTCTCCCACAATTTATTTAAGTGATCATTTTCCATTTTTGATACATTTTAAAAGTGATTTTCGAATACGACTTAATCGCGTTCGTAATGTTCCGTGTGCTAAACCAACAGCATCTGCAATAGTTGCTTGTGGTACGTTTTCTAGTTCTAATAATATTAATGCTTTATTTTGCTCGTTTAATTGGTCTATACAGTGATACATCTTTTTGATGTGATCTGCCTCGTTGTTATTGCCAGTATCATCAGGAGTATTCGACAATACGTTCTCATTAATAGGGATGTTTTTTTTAGATTGACGTAAATCAGATAAACATACATTTACTGCAATTCTATAAATCCAAGTCTCAATAGAAGATTTCCCTTTAAATGAATTTCTATGTTTCCATACCTTTATAAAGGTTTCTTGAAGCCATTCATTAGCAAGCTCATTATTTCCTGACGCATAGCCTAAGCATAGCCTATGAATTTTAGAAGCCTGTAAGTTATAAATGTTAGTAAACTCTTGTTCAGTTATCATTATTTAGATGATAATATCGTTTTAATTTGTTTAAAAAACCATTCAGGTTGGTCTAGCATTATAAAATGGGCACTTTTTTCTGCCATAATAAAATTGTAATCTTTTAAATTGGCATACTGACTTTTATAAGTTTGCTTAACCATTTCCTTACCATAGGGTTGTGATGCTGCGATTATAGTAACAGGAATCGAAATGTTTTTTAAACTTTCTCTAAGATCTAACTTAAGGTAATCTGTATAGCCATAAACATATGTTTTTCGGTCAGATTCTAGTATCCAGTTCTTGATTTTTTCTTGAGCTGTGGCTTTAAGGCTCATTGTTTTAGACATGGCTATGGCAGTTTGCTCAAAGGCTACATCATCCATTGCCAGTAGTTGATTGTTATATGGACTTTTATACCTCAAGTTTTCGGGATTAAAATCAGGAATCATTAATGCACCAGAAGCAGGAAGCGCATCAATTAGTATGATTTTAGAAAGTTTTAAGTCCTTTTGTGCAGCAAGCCAAGTGGCCAAGGTTCCGCCCAAACTGTGTCCAATTATGGTAGTGTTTTGCAAGTTGTTTTTTAAGATATAGTTTTTTAGAGACTTATTGACTTTAGGTAACCAAGGGAATTCTATGGGTTCTTTTCCGCCAAAACCAGCTAAAGTGACCACATGGCATTCGTAATTTTTTTCAAGTTGCTTTACTAGTGGATTCCAAATACCTCCAGGAACTGTAAATCCAGGAATTAATAAAATAGGTTGTCCATTTCCTGTAACTTCTACACTGATAGGTTGACTTTCATTTTTTGCGTAAATTGAATAAGTAAATACAAATGAGATTAATAATAAAATTAAATTTTTCATTGTTATTAAGTTTTGGTTTCCCTTTAGATGCAGAAATCAAAAAATGTTACATTTTATATTAAGAGCTACAAGGAATATCGTTAATTTGTTTTTGATATGCTTTATTAAATGTTGTAGATACACCTTTTTAATAAAGCAAACTTAGCACTAAATCTTTTACAGCGGTGGTTGAATTTAAAGTGCCTATGAAAGATTATGGTAGAGGTTTTTGAGCAACAATCGCAGGCTTTGTTGGGTTTCTTATTCTTTTAATATAAATTGTTTAGGATACCTTTTTACACGCTATAAAACTTCTCTAAAGCGTGAGTTTTGGCAAAAAGGCGATTGTTGGTCGGCGATGAGGTAGCCAATTAAATGCCCTTGTTTCAGAATTAACATTAAAAAGTCAATACTATTAGGAATATTTTAGTCCATCATCAATATTTTAAACTCCTCAAAATTAATTGGTTTTAAGTGATAATGGTCTTGTAAGTTATAGTATTTAGCCTGCTCTATATCTGAGGGGTTTTCTGAACTTGTTAAAATATTGATACAGATATCTTTTGAAATTTCTAAAGTATGAAATTCAGTTAAAAATTGCCAGCCATTCAATAACGGCATATTGATGTCAAGTATAATTTTATCAGGGAGTAACTCAGGTGTATTTAAATGCGCCTTAATATGGTTAATTGCTTCGAGTCCATTTTCAAAAAATTCAACCTTGATCGTGTTTTGGTTAAGATTTGATAGGTATTTTTTTAAAATAAAAACCTGGATATCGTCATCCTCTACAATTATTATTTTTTTCATTTTATGCCTTGGGTATTCTAACTTTAAAATGCGTGCCTTTATTCACATCACTTTCAATAAAAATTCGACCTTGTAGGGTTTCAACTTGGTTTTTAACCATAAACAAACCCAAACCTCTAGATTCAATATTTTTGTTGGTATGAAAGCTGGTGTAGGCATTAAAAATACGGTCTCTATGTTTTTCTAAATCAATGCCCATACCATTATCTTTAAATGAAAGATTGACTTCATGTTTATTTTCATTAAGTAAGCTAATTTCAAGTTTAGATTCTGCCTTGCGGTCATCTCTATATTTAATTGCATTATTAATTAGATTATAAAAGATGCTCTTTACAAATGAGACATTAGATATAATGGTAAGGTCTTTAGGTAATTGGTTGTACAAGACAACTTGATTTGTTTGAGCTAAAAATTCTAATTCCTCAAAGCAATCATTGGTGAGATGATAAAGGTTAAGACTTACTTTATTTTCCTTAATTTTTGCATCTTCAATCAATAAATCATTAAGTTCTTTAAGTGTATTGGTCAGCTGATTTGAAGATTTAACCAGCTTATCAAAAAGCTCGTGTTCTTCAATTTCAGGAATGTCCATTTTCATGAGTGTCAATAGGCTTGAAATATTCCCAGCTGTAGATTTTAAGTTGTGAGAAATAATGTGGTTAAAGCTTTTAAGTTTATAGTTTTGCTCGCTCGCAATAAGTAAAGCTTCTTTAAATTGATTTTCTTTTTTAATCTGCTCTGAGATATCCTGAAAAGTACCATGAACACCAACGATTTCATCATTATAAAATAAAGGTTGGCCTATGGCTCTGACGTGTTTTAAATTGCCTTTGGCTGTTTTAATCCTTAAGGAAACATCATAAGGTTTTTGGTTGTTGTAACAATCATGAAACACTTCATTAATAACCGGACGATCTTCTTCTACGAAAAAATTAATTCCAGCCTCTAAATCAGGTATAAAATGCGCTTCAACCTCGTGAATCAGCCGGGTTGTATCACTCCAAAATATGTCTTCGTCTCTTAAGTTAACAGACCAAAACCCAATCAGAGCTTGACGATTACATTGTAAAAGCAACTCATAATTTGCAATTATTTTTGTTGGGGACATCAGGTATACTTTCAGTAAAAATAATCAAAAATAGGTATAACTTGCAAAAAAATATCTAGCCTAATACGAGCTTAAGTCATTTTTCATGCAAGAAATGCGGCTTTTGGGTTTTAAATAATTAATTAGTGCGCTTTTTCTTTAGGAGATATTTGTAAAGGCTTCAATAATTCATAAGCTTTTTTAATACTGCTAACTTGGGTGCTTTTGAGTAATAAACGTAAACCTTGTCGGGTTTCTTTTTCCTTTAAGACAAATTGTTTAGGATGCGTTTGCACATGCTGTAAGACTTCTCTAAAACGTGAGGTTTGGTAAAAAGGCGATTGTTGGTCGGCGATGAAGTAGCCAATTAATTGCTCTTTTTTTAAGACCAATTTCTCTAAGCCCATACTAGCAGCAATCCATTTAAGGCGTACCGAATCGAGTAAATCTTGGGTTGGTACTGGAAGCGCACCAAAACGGTCGATAAGTTCGGCTTCAAAGGCTTGTAAGTCAGCCTCAGTTGAAATTTCATTAAGCTTGGTGTAAAGGCTTAAACGCTCTTTGACGCTATTGATGTAATCATCAGGAAATAAAATTTCAAAATCGGTATCTATTTGTGCATCTTTTACAAAAACAGTATCAACACTATTTTGTTCGTCTTCATACACCTCTTTAAATTCATTTTCTTTTAATTCATCAATGGCTTCATTTAAGATTTTCTGGTAGGTGTCAAAGCCGATATCAGCAATAAAGCCACTTTGTTCACCACCTAATAAGTCGCCAGCACCACGAATTTCTAAATCTTTCATGGCAATATTAAAGCCGCTGCCCAATTCTGAAAACTGCTCTAAAGCGGTGATGCGTTTACGGGCATCAGGTGTCATTAAGCTCGTAGGTGGCGTAATTAAGTAACAAAAGGCTTTTTTATTACTTCGGCCTACGCGACCGCGCATTTGGTGCAGGTCTGATATCCCAAAATTATGGGCATCATTGATTAAAATGGTATTGGCATTGGTCACATCTAGGCCGCTTTCTATAATGGTGGTAGAGACCAATACATCAAACTCATTATTCATAAACGCCAACATGAGTTGTTCGAGTTTTTTACCATCCATTTGGCCATGCCCGACACCAATTTTGGCATCAGGTACAAGCCGTTGAATCATCCCAGCGACTTCTTTAATATTTTCGATGCGGTTATTGATAAAAAAGACTTGCCCACCACGTTGAATTTCATAAGCTACGGCATCCCGTATTTGATCTTCGGTGAAGCGAATTACATGGGTTTCAATCGGGTAGCGATTGGGCGGTGGTGTTTTAATGGTTGATAAATCCCTAGCGGCCATTAAACTAAATTGAAGTGTCCGCGGAATAGGTGTAGCGGTTAAGGTTAAAGTATCTACATTAGCTTTAATGGTTTTGAGTTTGTCTTTAACAGAAACCCCAAACTTTTGTTCTTCATCAATAATTAATAAGCCTAAATCTTTAAACTTGACGTTTTTATTGACTAATTGATGCGTACCGATCACGATATCAATTTTTCCAGCTTCTAGTTCTTCTAAAACCTGACGGCGTTCTTTGGCGGTTCTAAAACGGTTGAGGTAATCAACCGTAACGGGAAAATCTTTTAAGCGCTCAGAAAAGGTTTTATGGTGTTGAAAGGCTAAAATCGTGGTTGGCACTAAAACCGCGACTTGTTTGCCATTATCAACCGCTTTAAAAGCAGCTCTAATAGCGACTTCAGTTTTACCAAAGCCAACATCTCCGCATACCAATCGGTCCATCGGCTGTTGACTTTCCATATCAGCTTTTACAGCTTCAGTTGCGGCGCCTTGGTCGGGTGTGTCTTCATAAATAAAAGAAGCTTCAAGCTCGTGCTGTAAATACGAGTCTGGCGCATATTGATAACCTTTGTCTAATTTTCGCTTGGCGTATAGTTTAATTAAATCAAAGGCAATTTGCTTAACCTTAGTTTTAGTTTTTTTCTTTAGGCTTTTCCAAGCTTTGCTTCCTAATTTATAAATTTTAGGTGCTTTGCCCTCTTTACCGTTGTATTTAGAGATTTTATGTAAAGAATGGATACTCAAATACAACACATCACGATCGCCATACACTAGCTTAATGGCTTCTTGCTTTTGACCTTCTACATCAATTTTTTGCAAGCCACCAAACTGCCCGATGCCATGATCAATATGCGTAACATAATCGCCTACTTCTAAGCTGGTAAGCTCTTTTAGTGTAATGGCTTGCTTTTTGGCATAACCATTTTTAAGGTGGAATTTATGATAGCGATCAAAAACTTGATGATCGGTGTAACATAAAATTTTGGCATTGACATCAACAAAACCTTGGTGTAGCGGTAAAACTGAAGTTTGGTAACTTAAGTTGTCGTCTATTTCGCTTAAAATATCTTTAAAGCGTTTGGCTTGCTGTTCGGTAGCACAGCAAATATAGTTGGTAAAGCCTGCGTTGCTGTATTCTTTGAGGTTTTCAACCAGTAAATCGAATTTTTTATTGAAGGCTGGCTGCGGTTTCGTGTCAAAATTTAAATGTGTTGTTGCTGAGAAGTAAGTTTGCCCATTAAGTTGAATAATTGGGTAAGCTTCAAGTTGTTGCATGATGAGTGCCGCGTTGCAAAACAATTCGGCTGGTTGGGCATGTTTTACTTGCTGGCTTAATTGTTCGAAGGCCGTTTGGGCTTTTTCAAATAGAAGGTCTAATTGCTTGGCGAGTAAATCAGGCGATTTAAGTATGATCAAGCTGTGATTTGAAATATACTCAATAAAGCTCTGGCGTTTTTCATCTAGGGCTTTATTTTCAACATTCGGCATAATCGACACTTTTTTGTGTCGCTCTGTTGAGAGTTGAGTTTCGATATCAAAACTGCGAATACTTTCAACTTCGTCTCCAAAAAACTCGATGCGGTAAGGTTCGTCATGGCTAAATGAAAACACATCAATAATACCGCCACGCACAGAAAATTCGCCAGGTTCAGTTACAAAATCAACGCGTTTAAATTTGTATTCAAACAAGACTTCATTAACAAAATCGATTGATAATTGGTCTTCCAGTTTAAGTTTTAAAATACTTTTGTTCAGCTCAGATTTAGTCACCACTTGTTCAAACAAAGCTTCAGGATAAGTCACGATGACTGATGGTTTTTTACGCGAATTAATGCGGTTTAAAACTTCAGCTCTGAGCAGAACATTAGCGTTGTCGGTTTCTTCAATTTGGTATGGTCGACGATAAGAGCCAGGATAAAATAATACTTGTTCATCACCGAGCAATTGTTCTAAATCATTTAAATGATAAGCCGCTTCTTCTTTGTCATCAAAAATAAGTAAAAATGGTTGGTCGAGTTTTTTGAAACATTCGGCCATGTAAAAAGAAACCGCCGAGCCCACTAAATGGTCAAGTTTAAATTTTGGTGCGACGCCTTTTTCTTCAGCTTGAAGCGCATTTATTAATTGCTTGAAATTAGCTGAATTGGCTAGGGCTGTACTAATATTGGTCTTACTCATGGCTTGCAAATATAATAGATTTTGCGAGGCTGTAGCGGTCAATTTTTCTATAAAAGAAGCTTAAAATCATTCAGGTATTGATCTATATAATTGAGCCATGAATCAATACGAGGATGAACAGTTTGTGTTCATCCTCGTTTATAATTTTAAAATATTCTCATTTAAGCTGAATTACGGCTAGCGTTAATGTTACCAAATAAACAACGAACGACTAATTTTTCATAAGTATCAAAGTCGGCATCTTTTTTCTGCATTTGAATTAAGGCGTGTTGCTGAATGCTGAGTAATGGTAAAATGATTTTCTCTCGTGCACTTATAGACTGTCTTGCTCTCGGTTCATTTTCCATCAATTCATTTTGTTTTGTCAGCTGAAGTACCCATTTTTTGGTCAGCAGATATTCTTCGCGCAAGCCTTTCCAAAAACTACCATAAGTAGAATGTTCAGCCATATAAGCCGTGAGAGGGAAATAGGTTTTTTTCATCGACATCATACTGTTGTGCACCAATGATTTAAAGAAGTTAGAAGCTTGGTACAATTCTTCAACTAATTCAAATTGGTCTTTGTATTGCTCTAAAGCAGTGCCTAAGCCATAATAACCTGGAATATTTTGTCTAATCATACTCCAAGAACCGACAAATGGAATGGCTCTTAAGTCTTTTAATTCTAGTTGAGCACTTGGTTTTCGTTTTGTAGGTCGGCTACCGATATTAGTAGCGCCATATTGTTTTAAAGGCGTCATATTTTCTAAATAGCCCGTAAACAATTCATGGTTTTTTAAGTCAAGGTATTTTTGATAGCTGATGTCTGATAAGTCGCCCATCACAGTTTTAAGCCTATCGCTTAAAGCTTTACTTTGCTTAGATTTAATACCCGATAATAAGAGTTGCTCAAAGTTATAAGAGGCTTGTTCATGCGTACCAAATACGCTGGTAATGGTTTGTCCTTGAATGGTTAATTGTATGTTTTTATTTTCGATATCAGGACCTTGTGAGGCATAAAATTGGTGGGTTTTACCACCACCACGTGCTGGCGGACCACCACGACCATCAAAAAAGATGACGCTAATGCCATAGTCACGTGAAAGTTTAGTGAGCGTTTCTTTGGTTTTAAAAATTTCCCAATTAGCTTTTAGATAACCGCCGTCTTTTGTGCCGTCAGAAAATCCTAGCATGATATGCTGCTCATTTTGGCGAGCTTTTAGGTGTGATTGGTATGTTTTGTTTTCATAAAGGCTTTTCATGACATGATGTGCATTGCTCATACCTTGCATGGTTTCAAAAAGTGGAACAATATCAATATTGATGTCTTCATCCTTATATCCTGAAAATTTGAATAAAGCATAAACGTTTAACACATCTGTAATTTTTTCAGCATTTGAAATGATGTAGCGATGCACACTTTTTAAACCATTTTTTTGCTGAAGAGACTGTAATTGTTGTACGTTTTTTAGCGTATCGCTTGTAAGTTCGTTAGCGTATTCACTGGGTTTTGCTTTGGTTTCACGTTGAGTTAAAACTTCAACTTGTTGCGCTTCATTTAGGTTTTTCCAGTCTAGATTAAATTCTTTTTGAACAATGTCTGTGATCACTATAGTATGAATGGAAGCATCCTGACGAATATCTAAGGAGGCAAAATGTGCGCCAAATAAATGAACACGACCTATGAAATCGTTAATTTCATCGATATAAAGGCTATTATAGTTTTCTATTATAATGGCTTTAACTTCTTCTAATGTTACCAAGATTTCTTGAGCGCTTAGTGATGCATCTTCTTGAAATATCTGGCGATACAATTGCTGTTTTAAGTTATTTAATAAAGCATCAGTTTTTCTAAAGCTTATTTTCTTCATCAGCCATTTTAAATGGTGATAATAACATTTCATGATTGAAGTTCGCAGTTCTTTGGCCACATTTTGAGTTGTTTCAGCATGAACAAAAGGGTTGCCATCGCGATCGCCACCTGGCCAAAAGCCAAGTTGAAGTAATTGTGGGTTAAAATCAGGTTCAACTTCTAATCGGTCACAAATTTTATGGTAAAGCCTACCTAAAGTTTGGTAATACACATATCGTAAATAAAAAATGATGCTTTTGGCTTCTTGAAAAGGTGTTGGTTTTTCTTTATTAATAAACGGTGTAAAGGCTAGTTGTTGTAAACTCTTATCAATTTGTTGAATGTCGTTTATTTTTATGGCTTCTCTTAATTGATGCATAATACCTTGCACCGTATTAGGATAAAACTGAGTTGGGTGTGCTGTGAATACTACACGTACGCCAAAGTTTTTAAAATGCTCAAGGGTTTCAGGATCAAGCTTGTTGTTTTCGAAAAATGCGTCGATTCCAGCTTTGTTAAATTCGCTAAAGGCAGCATCTTCAACACTATCAAACAGGACAACTTGGCGTTCTATATACTGCACCATTCTAAACAAGAAATCAAATTTTTCTTCGGTGGTTTTAACTGTGGTGTGTTGCTTTAAGAAATCGGTAATGACTTGATCTGGGCTTAACTTTTGCTTGTAATAATCCAAGCTCATTTTTTGAAGTAAAGGCACATAAACGCCAGTGTGTTTAATATTTTCGTTAGGTAGGTTGGTGAATAGGCTGTTATAAATAAGAAATTTATTGGTGATTAAATTTCTGAACTTTTCTAATTTTACTTCTGATAATTTCATGCCTTAGAATTTAAAAAAACCAAGATAATAAAATTAGAAAAAGTCGAATATGACGAATGGCAGAAAACCTAAAAGTTATAGCATTGCGACTTATTTTAAAAAAAAACTTCAGCAATGGCCTATAGCCATAACTGAAGTTTTTAAGCTGTGTTGTGTGTTAAAGTCTACTTTATAAATTGAGCAGAACGTAATATGGCTTCAACCTCAATCATTTGTGTGCGTTTTGAAGCTGAAGGTTTAAAGACAAAACCTTCTAGCATCAGGTAGGTATTATCAGTTTTGTTTTTAACCGCATAAGTTAAAAAGGGACCGCCCATGAAAAAGCCTTTAACCTCCCAAGTACCTTTGACTTCATAGGCAAATTTACCATCGATTTTAGTTTCAAATAGATAAGGCGCATAAGCTTTTTCGGTACTCATAAAGCTCTCTTCGGTAGGCCCTGGAATTTTGGCTTGACCAATACTATCACGTACTTTAATGATGTTTTCAAGTATGTTATTGTCTTTCTCTATGCTTTCGGCTGGAACTTCGTAAATAGTAAGCTCCATACTACCATGTTTGATGTCTTTTCTCAACCAAATAAAGTTGTTTTCTGTTTTAGCATAGCGATAAGCTGTAGGCAGGTTTAGGCTGATATTAAATTCGTCTCTAATGGCTTGGTCATCTTTTAAAGACTTAGCAATGCGTCTTTGTCGCTCTTTAATTTCAGTAGCTTGCAAGTCGTTTATGACTCGGTCTGCATTTGCTTTAAGGAGAGAATCGAAGGCTTTTGCTGAGTTGGCACCAAATAAGTAGCCAACCTGAGGTTGAGCAAAGCTATCAACTAAACGTTGGATTTGAGGTTGTTTGGTATTTTCAAATTTGATAAAAATTCGATTTTTACGTGCAAAGCCTGTAAATATTTCAGGAGGAATTTGTCTAAGATTAAACTGTGGTTCTTGTTGAGGTAAACCTTTAAAATCGGCGGCAAATACATCTCTGATATGCTCACCTAATTTTCCATTCCACTGTTCATTTTCAATGATCACATTCAATTCGTTAAGGTTCCCTGACGACTCGGCAATGATTCGTTGACTTGGTTTGTTTTGGCAAGCTATAAATAGACTTATAATTGCAACTAAACTGGTAATTTTGCGCATAAAATTTATTTTAAAAGTCATTAAGACTCATCTAATATCATTCCAAACTTCACTAAATATTAAATTTTTTATGATTTAACATCCAAAGCATCGCGAAGTGCATTACCGATAAGCATAAATGCCATAACTAGCGACATGATGGCTAAACCAGGAATTATTGCTAAATAAGCTTTGCCAACAATGATATAGCTGTAGTGGTCTTTAATCATGGCGCCCCAACTTGGGATAGGTGGTTGAGCCCCAATTCCCAAGAAACTGAGGCCACTTTCGATTAAAATGGCAGCTGCAAAATTTGCTGCTGAAATTACAATAACAGGCGCGATAGCATTTGGCAAAATATGTTTAAACATGATGCTACGATGGCCTAAACCCAATGTTTTTGCGGCGACAATGTATTGTTCGTTTTTTAAACTGATAAATTGCCCACGGACTACACGTGCCACTTCAACCCACATAGTGAGTCCGACTGCTATAAATACCTGCCAAAATCCTTTGCCTAGCACAAGTGTGATGGCAATAACTAATAAAAGTGTCGGTATAGACCAAGTCACGTTGATGAGCCACATAATGGCTTGATCTATTTTACCACCAAAATAACCAGCTATAGCTCCTAAACTAATGCCGATGAGAAGAGAAATGAAAACAGCTACAAAGCCAATAGAGAGTGAAATTCGGCTCCCAATAAGTAAACGGCTTAATAAGTCACGACCATATTTATCGGTACCGAGCCAGTAGGTTTGCTTATGGATGACTGAGTTGTTTTTCGAACTTAACTCAGATAGCGGAATAACTTGGTCGAATTCATTTTCTAAAATACCATAAGTGTTGTAAAATAAACTATCATTTTTGAGTTTGTAAGTTTCTATAGGAACAAATTCTGCTGAAGCCGATTTACCCGTTAAAAACCAAGTGCTATTTTCATTTACAACCGCTTTTTTGTAGAAGCCTTTTACAGTAAAGCCTGGCGGTTTTGAATGAATGCTTAAAGCCATTTGGTTGGCATTTGCTGAGTTGTCAGGAGCTATAATATAAGCTAACAAGGCAACTATGCTGATTAAAACGACATAGACAAAACTAGAAACGCCCCAAAAATTACTTTTAAATTTTTGGAGCGCTAAATAAGTTTGTGAATGTTTATTTAACCACATGACAGCGGTTTAAGGTTTTATAGATTTTTCGGCCACTTTATAATCTGCGTTTGTTTCAAGTTCGCTTAAAACTTGAATGGCTTCTTTTACATAAGCATCTTTTGATAGACTTTTATACCATCGATTACGCTTTTCAGCCAAAGCGGAATCACTTTCAAACTTAGCCATTTCGTAAGGTAAGGCTTTGAATTCTAAATTATTAGAGTAATTGTTTATATCTTCAAAGCGCTCAGATTGTTGACGCATATCTTCTTGATCAGCTCTATAAATTTCGTAGTTTAAGCTAAAGGTATTCATGTCTCTTTGAGACTTGATCCATTGTGCATTTTCATCAATTAATTGAAGAACTTTATTTTGATTTAAACGCTTGATCGAGTTTTTAATCACTTCATCATAATTTTTATAACCATTCCACGGCGAATATGAAGCCGCAGCAATTTTATCCCATGGCATAGGGTTTTCATAATCACGTTCTCCAATATCTATGTATGAGTAACGATCTGGAACAGGAACATCGCTTTCAACGCCTTTTAATTGAGTAGAGCCGCCATTAATTCGATAAAATTTTTGTGTGGTAATTTTTAAAGCACCCATATCACCAAATGTACTATTTTTCATCCAACGGTTAAGGTCAACCACATTTTGAACGGTGCCTTTACCGTAGGTTTGCTTACTCCCAATAATAATAGCTCGTTTGTAATCTTGCATGGCTGCCGCTAAAATTTCTGAAGCTGAGGCTGACAATTCATTGACTAAAATAACTAAGGGTTTATTCCACAATATATTACGGTCGGTATCTTTTAAAACTTCAACATCGTTTTTACGATCTCTTACTTGAACAACAGGCCCATTTTTAATAAAAAAGCCTGCAATATCAACAACTGTTGAGAGTGAACCACCACCATTATTCCTTAAATCAATTACAAGTCCTTCAACATTTTCTTGGTTTAGGCGTTCAATTTCTTTTTTAATATCAGATGCAGCATTTCTGTTCTTGTAATTATTAACATCAAAATAAAATTTCGGTAAATTGATGATGCCATAATTGTGATTTTCTTTCTTAGTTACTGCTGTTTTGGCGTAGGTTTCTTCAATTTCAACAACATCTCTAACTATTGAAATATTTTCAATTTTACCATCTACTTTCTTAACGGTTAATGTTACCATTGTAGATTTTGGGCCTTTAATTAATTCTACGGCATCACTAAGTCGCATGCCTGTAATTGTTACCGCTTGATCTTCATCTTCTTGTTTTACTTTTTGAATGACATCACCAACTTCTAGTTTTCCGTTCTTCCAGGCAGGTCCGCCAGAAATAATTTCAACAATTTTAATGTTGTTGGTTTGCTTTTGTAATCGAGCACCAATACCTTCTAATTTTCCTGACATTGAGATATCAAAACGCTCTTTGTCTTGAGGTGCTAGATAATTAGTGTGAGGATCGAATTGGCTAACTATACTATTAACATAAATACCGAACCAATCTTTGCGTTCTAAGTCGCTCATGGTTGAATAGAAATTTTTAAGCGATTTTCTGGTTAACTCTCGTGCTTCAACTTCTAGTGAATCTAAAGGTTTAGGTTCAAAGTTATCTTCATCTTTTTGGCGTTGTTCTTGTTCTTCAACTAAGTCGATGTAGTTAGATAAAGTTGTAAACTTTAATTGTTTACGCCAACGCTCTTTAAGTTCTCGGTTGTTTTTAGCATAATTCAATTCATCATAATCGGTTGATATCATTTCATCTTTACCGAAATTAAAAGGTTGGTCTAAAATTTCAATATAAAAGCCCTTAGTTGCCTCCATTTGTGATTGCAAGTTCTCATAGGCTTGGTTAAAAAAAGTAATGTCTCTTCCTTTTATAGCATCATCGATTTCAGTTTTATAAGCATTTAGATCTTTTATTTGCTTTTGTGTAAAATAGCGTTTCATTGGATCAAGCGTACCCATGAAATCTTTGTAAACCGCTTCTGAAAAATCATCATTCATAGATTTCATATCGTAATGACCTTGATTAATCACGAAACTGATGAGCTCAATAAGCACTTTATCTTTATCTGAATCGGCATCGAATTTCTTGGTGGTAAAACTGCACGATGTAATTGAAAGTACAGTAATAACAAATAGTACAAATATGTTTTTCTTCATAATTTAAAATATCTTCAAATAAACAAAAAATTGAACTTTAATAGTGCAATTTGAATTTAAAATTAATGCAAAATCAATCGTATTCAACTAATAATTTGTTAAACCTAAGAAACAGGCTTAAATCTCCTATAAAGTTTTACTTTTGACCTAAAATTTAGGTTATGAATAAAAGACCACTTATTTTAGTTACTAATGATGATGGGATTACAGCGCCAGGAATTCGGCATTTAATCTCTATAATGAAAACTTTAGGAGAGGTTGTTGTAGTCGCGCCTGATCGACCGCAAAGTGGTATGGGACATGCCATTACAATAAGCGATAACTTGTATTGCGACCCTGTTACTATTGATAAATATTCTGAAATTAAAGAATATAGTTGTTCAGGAACACCAGCCGATTGTGTAAAAATTGGAACCCAAGAAATACTTGACCGTCAACCAGATTTATTAGTTAGCGGCATTAATCATGGTTCAAATGCTTCTGTGAATGTGATATATTCTGGTACCATGAGCGCAGCGGTTGAAGCGGGTATTGAAGGAATTCCTGCTATTGGGTTTTCGTTACTAGATTACAGCATGGAAGCTGACTTTAAACCCACTACAAAATTTGTCAAGCGTATTACTCAACAGGTATTAGCACATGGTCTACCTGAAGGTTGTGTTTTAAATGTTAACTTTCCTGTTGCTGAAAGCAGCGAAATTAAAGGCATTAAAGTTTGCCGTCAAGCAAAAGCACATTGGCAAGAGCAATTCGACAAACGCTCTAACCCACAAGGTCGAGATTATTACTGGCTTTCTGGAGAATTTATTAATAATGATAAAGGTGAAAATACCGATATTGAAGCTTTAGAACAAAATTACGTGTCGGTGGTACCTGTTCAATTCGATTTAACAGCACATCGTGCAATGGAGACATTAAATAAATGGAAATTAAATGATTAAACAGATTTTAATAGGCTTTATAATAGGAGTGATTGCAAACCTTGCTGGGCTATATTTATACGTTTATTTTTTTACAGACTATGAAATCGAAGTTGCCTTACGCTTAAGTTATCAAGATGGTTTTATAGGTAAATTAATTGCTTTAGGTGCTGTGCTTAATTTTTTACCTTTTTTTGTATTCATTAAAAAGAAACAAGATTATCGGGCTAGAGGCGTTTTAATAGCCACGATATTAAGCGCTATTTTAATTTTAATCAGCAAAATAATTGACTATGTATAGTAAAAGATTTGACGTTCGCTGGAGTGATATTGATGCTAATCGACATTTAGCAAACTCAGCTTATCAAAATATGATGAGTCATGCGCGTATGGCGTTTTTAATACAAAATGGTTTTACTCATGAGGCATTAATTAGCCATAACCTTGGGCCAATTGTGTTTTATGAGCATATCTACTATTTTAAAGAAATTATGCCTGAAGATCAGGTAACTGTAAGCATTGCTCTCAAAGGTTTATCTAAAGATGGTCGTTTTTTTCAGTTTGAACATAATTTCTATAATCAAAATGGAAAGAATTGTGCTAGAGCTGAAATGATGGGTTCATGGATTGATATGAAATCTAGAAAGTTAACAGGTTTACCAGATGAAATGTTACAAAGTATTGAAGCCATGGATAAAACAGCTGACTTTAAAGTGCTAACCAAAGAAGATACTCGAAAACACCAACAAGTACCTAAAGATATAGATTAATCAAGACCTGGCACGTTTTCGTGCTGGGTTTTTAGTTACCATAAAAACACCTAAAAATACTAAACCAGCTGAAAGCACTTTGAGCGCTGTCATTTGGTCCACACCCGATATAACTGCATAAGCAATGGCAATTACGGGTTGTAGATAAACAAATACACCAATTGTAGAGGCAGAAACTTGTCTTAATGCATAGGTATTTAGTAAATAGGTTAAAAAGGTGGTTCCAATTACAACAAAGCTCATGCGCCAAATTGCTGAAAATGGTAAATTAAGCCAGTCAACTTCAGTGAACTCGCTAATGGTAATTGGGAAATTTATAATAACTGCCGTTAAAAATAACCACTTCATCAATGTAAATGGATGATATTTTGCTGTTAAAGGTCTTACAACGATAAGGTAAAGGCCAAAAGAAAGCGCGTTAATAATAATTAAGGTGTTTCCTAATGGAATATTAGGGGCATTTGTTGTGGTTTCTTTTCCGAAAACAACTAAAGCTATGGCGCCAGCTAACCCAATAATAGCACCACTTATTTTGAGTATAGTTAGTTTTTCACGAATTAATATCGCAGATAAGATAAACACCAAAATAGGTGATAAAGTCACAATTACCGAACTATTTATTGGTGTTGATAGACTCAAGCCTTTAAAGAAAAAAAGCATATTAATGACCATTCCAAATACCGCTGAAGCAATTAGCCTTGGCCAATCTGCACGATCTATTTTTTCAGGTTTTATAAACAAACCAACAAGCCAAAATAGAATTGCAGCACCACTAACTCTAAGCAAAATAAAGCCTAATGGCTGAATGTAAGTTGGCATTAAACCTTTAGCTAAGGTGTGATTTATACCATAAATACTTGTCGCACCAAACGCAGCTAACAAAGCTAAAACCCTAGGACTCATTAAAAAAATCTTGCAAAGCTGTTTTGGTTGCTTTTGAGTTACCAATAAAAACCTTTTCATTATACACAAAAACAGGACGTTTGAGCAAGGTATAGTGTTCTAAAATAAGTGCTTTTGTTTCATCTTCGCTTAATTCACGGTTTTTAAGATTGAGTTCTTTGTAGATTCTAGCGCGCTTATTGAGTAAATCTTTATAAGAGTCGACCTCATTTTTTAAGAACTTCAATTCATCTGAAGAAATGGGTTCTTTTTTGATGTCTTGCAGAGTTAAATCACTTGGAAGATTTAAGCTATCAATGATTTTCTTACAAGTGTCACAAGTTGAAAGGTAAAACACTTTTTTCATGATTCGGTGCTTTGTTTTTTCTTAAAACTTCGGTAGACGAAGTATAATACACCACCTACTAAAATGTAAGGGAAAGCCATCAGATAAACAATACCATTGTTAATACCTTCGGCGGCACTATTGTCTGCCTCAGACTCTAAAACTGCTCTACACATCGAACATTGTGAAAATGCTTCAACTTGTGTAAAAAATAAAAGCAGAATATAGATTATATGTTTTTTCATGATGTCATTTTTTAATAATAAGGATACATAAAAAGATAAACTAAAACACCTGTTATAGCAACGTACATCCAAATAGGGAAGGTCCAACGGGCAATCTTTTTATGCTTTTCATATTCTCCAGTTAAACCACGGTACATGGTAAATAATACTAAGGGAATTATAATTCCTGACAAGACAATATGCGAAATTAAAACAAAGAAATATATTGGTCTAATTAGACCTTCACCTCCAAAAGGAACTGGATCAATGCTAATTTTAGAAAGTACGTAACTTACCAAAAATACCACGGATAACAAAAAAGCCGTGATCATAACATTGCGATGCAACTCTTTTTTTTGTTGTTTAATTAACCTGTAACCTACAAATAAAAGAATGGCAGTTAAGCCATTGATGACTGCATGAAAGAATGGAAATGTGCCAACATCTACACCAAACAGATTTGTGCGTTCAGGAAGAAGCATTAAGATAACAACAATAATAGGAACGAGGATTGATAAAGCTATAATTGTGGGTATCGCTATTTTATCTACTTTAGAAATGCTTTTCATTGTAATAAGAGTTTAATGTCTTCAATTAAGATGTCTATTTGAGGGTCTTCTTCACCTTCGCCATCAGGAGCGTCATGTGGTACAGAGCCACGATAAAAAACAATGGGGTTACCAAATTCATCTCTTCGGCAACGAATGTAGCCGTCTTGATCTACTAAAGCGAAATAGCCTGAATGCTCAAAACCACCTGGTGCATTTTCATCTTCTGCAGCATAAATATTGAAGCCTTTATTAGCAAGTTGATAAATATCGTTTTGATTTCCTGTAAGCAAATGCCAATTTGGATGTTTGATATTATATTCTTCAGCATAATCAGCTAAAACTTCAGGCGTGTCATTTTCAGGATTTATAGTGAATGATGCGATACCGAAATCTAAATTACCGTAGAACTCATTTTGCACTTCAACTAAGTTATTGGTCATAATTGGGCAAATAGTTGGGCAAGTTGCAAAAAAGAATTCAACGACATAGACCTTATCATTATAGGTTTGGTTCGAAATTGTATCCTTGGCTTGATTAACAAATTCAAATTGAGGTACTTTTTTCTTTTTCCCATTAATTTCTAGATAGGCGAGTGACTCACTTGAGTTTCTGCTACCAAATTCTTTAACGACCCAAATACCAAAAATGAGCACGATTAATGAAATACCGACGTATGAATATTTTTTACCCATTATTGACGTTTTGCTTTGTATTTTTTAAGTGCAAGTCTATATTCAGCTAGGATAATTTTAACATCATCATTAAATTTATCACTAATTTCTGCGAGGTTACTCATATCATAGCCATACTTAATACCTTCATCCTCGTCATCGCTTCGCCCTCTGAGGTTTAATTTTTTATCGATAATGAACATGAGGTTGGTTGCTAAGTTTTGATCAAGATTTAAATCTGTATTTAGGCTTTTAAAGAGTTTAGAGATATTTTCAGATTCAAGAACTAAAAATTTCCAATTTTTACTACTAGAGGTTTTATCAATTTCGGCCTTAAATGCATTAATCTTTTCTACTTGATCAGGTGTAATGACTGAGACGACCTGAAAATCTTTAAACTCATGATAGCGATCGTATATTTTTTCTTTAACATTAAAGGCGTAAACTTTTTTAATGTCAAAATCTTTACCAAAAAACGAGAGTAATGTGATTTTATTTTCAAAATCTACTTTAGATTCTTCAGATAGATTCTCTAAGGTCGTGATATTATTTTTTAGTTTTGGAAGTTTTGCAAAGTTATTAATACCACTTGAAAAGAAGAGATATGCCACTAAAGGCAGTATAAAAAGTATAACTAGTACAAGGCGTTTTTTAGTCATCTAAATTTTTTTCAAAATTAAAAAAGGCGGTTGATTAAAACCGCCTTTTCTATGAATTTTTAACCTATAATTTAGAAATCCCAACTAATATAACCATTGGTGTATACATCATGTATATAATCTCCTTCAATTAGTAAAATAGCAATAAGGTAGCAGATGAGAAACACGCCAGTCCAAACAACTGTTCTTCGTAAGCCTGCAGACTCATGCTCCATGTGCATAAATGCCCATGTAATGTAATACGCTTTGAAAATGGTAAGGATAATGAAAATCCAGTTCAGTAGTGAGGTTATTGCGAAGTCGGTTTCTACTAGAAATTCAGGTTTTATTATCCCTAAAATCACTTCTACAATAGTTAAAACAGAAAGTATTATGAAGACTTCCCAAATTCGTTTTGTTGCTGATGATTTATTGTGTGTTGTATCTGTTGCCATAATATATAATTTATACAAGATAGAAGAATGTGAAAACGAAAACCCAAACAAGGTCTACAAAGTGCCAATAAAGACCAACTTTTTCTACCATTTCGTAAGAGCCTCTTTTCTCGTAAGTGCCTATAAGAACATTAAAAAATATAATTATTAAAATCACTACACCAGAGAATACGTGAAAACCGTGAAAACCAGTGATAAAGAAAAAGAAGTCTGCAAATAATTGTGGTCCATATTCATTTCTAGTAAGGTTAGCACCTTCAACCACTCTAGTTACTCGATTATTAAGATATTGTTCAGCTTCAGCTCTATCTAAAATCGTTTTTTCACCTGCTTCATTTAGTTGCATTGTTCTGATCGAATATTCGCTTTTTTGCATAAAGCCAGCCTTAATTTCTTCTAGCGTAACACTTGGCTGTTCGTTACCTGATTGATACCAGATACCATTATTGGCTTTATGTTCTCGATCTATTTCAGTTAGTGGGACTGCAATATCATTAATTGAAACTCGATGGCCGTCATTATCAACAAATTGAAGTATATCGCCACCTTTTGTTTCTATAGCGCCATATTCGCCTTTGATAAAGTTTTTCCATTCCCAAGCTTGTGAGCCTAAGAATACAATACCACCTAAAATAGTCAGCGCCATATAGGTAACTACTTTGTTTTTTTTCATATGATGTCCAGCATCAACGGCAAGCACCATTGTTACAGATGAAAAAATAAGTATGAATGTCATTAAGGCAACATAATACATTGGTGCATCCACACCATGTAAAAAAGGGAAGTGATTAAATACTTCGTCGGCGATAGGCCATTCATTAATAAATTTAAATCTTGAAAAACCGTAAGCGGCTAAGAATGCTGAAAAAGTAAGGGCATCTGAAGTGATGAAAAACCACATCATTAACTTACCGTAGCTTGCTTTAAGTGGCTTGCTGTCTCCGCCACCCCAAAGTTTACCTTCGGTTCCTGTTTTAGCAACAGTTGTAGACTCCATAAAATTAAATATTAGTTAGTGCAAAAATAGACAAAAAAGTTTTTATTTAAAGAAATATAAAAACAAAAACAAATAGACCCATAATGCATCGACAAAATGCCAGAAAGTCAAGCCTAGCTCAAAACCTAGCATATTTGATGCTGTATATTTTTTTCTAAAATGATTATAAATTACTACAAGTAGGACGATTAATCCGCCAAGAATATGTGCTAAATGGGCAACAACCAACACATACACAAAAGACATACGCACGTTACTAGCTGCTCCTGTAAAGTGGTAGCCGTCTTCAATAATTTGATCAAAGCCAGCAAATTGCATGTAAACAAAAAGAGCACCCAATATTAGGGTGACTAGCATTAAACTGTTGGCTAGACTTCGATTGTTATTTTTTATAGCAGTTTTTGCAAAATGAAAAGTAAAGCTACTTATAATGATAATAATGGTACTATATAAAAATAGTTGTGGTAAAGCATATTCTGAAAGCCAGTCAGGACGACTTTTACTTACAACATAGGCACTTGTAAGACCAGCAAAGGTCATTGACATGCTGATGATGCCAAACCATAGCATCATTTTTTTAGCTTTAATTTGTTTTTTATTTCTTAAATCTCCATCCATGATCGTACATATTTATCAGCTACGTAAACTATTTGAATTAAAGTGATGTAAGTAACGCTCGCTAACATTAACTGCTTTGAAGCTTTTACTTGTTTGGTTTTAAAAAGTTTGATTGCTTTTAAAAGCATATATATTCCTAAAGCAAATATAATTATTGCTGAAATTGGCGTGATGTAAAAATCTCCTGTAACACCTAAGACTGGAATTAAAGACACAATAATCGTCCAGATGGTATACAGAATTATTTGTACAGCGGTTCCTTTATCTCTTTTGCCAGTTGGTAGCATAAAAAAACCACCTTTCTTGTAATCGTCATATAGCCACCAACCTAAGGCCCAAAAATGTGGAAATTGCCAAAAAAATTGAATCATAAATAGGGTTCCTGGTTCGATACCAAAATTTCCGCTTGCGGCTACCCAGCCAAGCATAAACGGGATTGCTCCAGGAATAGCACCTACAAACACAGCAAGTGGTGTTTTTGTTTTAAGTGGTGTGTAAAGGCTTGTGTAGATAAAAATTGAAATTGCACCAAACATGGCTGTAATTGGATTGATGATGTATAACAAGTAAATCCCAATTAAAGTTAAAATTGAAGCAATTATAAATGCATAGGTTTTAGACATTCTACCAGCCGGTAGTGGCCGTGATTTAGTGCGGTCCATTTTAGCATCTAAGTCTTTTTCGATAATTTGGTTATAAGCATTGGATGCACCAACCATGGCATAACCACCTAGTGCTAGGTAAATAATGTGCCATAAATTAATTTGCTCTACACCAAGTAAGTAGCCAGCTACTGAAGAAAAAACCACACTAACTGCTAATCTAAACTTCGTTATACTCTTGAAGTCAGCTATAAAATTTGGTAACGATCTGTGTGTGGTAATTGATTTTGACAATCTATAAATACTTTTTTGCAAAGATAGTACGAAATTAAGAGATGTATGCCTCAGACGTTCGTTAATATTTACACAGAATTTTAAAGCCTTTTAACGGTCGTAGTACCAATTAAATAAATCTGTTCTAAAACCGAAATTTAACCAAGTTGTCGTATTATCAAATACCTTTGAAGTATTTGTACTCGCATTAAAATCTCTATAAATAAGTGAGGTGTATAACTTTAAGTTTGTTTTAGGGTTAAGTAAGTAGCCTAATTCAAGCTCACCAATAAAAATATTAACGGTATTGCCTTGACCTATTTTAACATTATTTTCAAAAGCGCGATCACGTTCATTTCCGAAAATAATACCACCATAATAAGGGTCAAAGTTCTCGTTGGTTTCTAGGCCGCGTTTACCAAAAATCAGTTTTGTATGCCCATACCATCTATCTTTTCTATACCTAGCAATACCAATTAATTCTCTGAAATTAGCGCCCCATTGATGAGCCAATGATTGGTTGTTATGACCGTAATTAAGTACACCTGTATTGTGGGAATAGGTATAAGGTCTTACCTGATTATATTCTACTTGAAGCGTTAAGTCTTTAACCTTAAATGCATCAAAATATTTTACACCAAGTTGGTAGCCAAGCTTATTTTTCCAGCTTTGTTGACCACCAAATACAGCATCACTTGAAAACTCATCTATAATAAGCTGTCCATAAGAATTAATTTGGTCTGTCCACTTATATTTATAACTAAGACCAATCAAAGCATTACCGCCTTCAGAACCTGTAGAAAACTGAATCATTTGGTAAAGTATAACTGGATTCAAGTAGTTGAAGTCAAACCCTCGATTATTATCGTTTTCCCAAATGACCGACTCAAAAAGACCAAGATTTAAGCGTTTAGTAACATTGTAGCTTAAATGGTGAGTTGCCATAAATTTAGTACGATAAGAGCCATTATCATTTACAGCGCTTCTAATGTCGCGTAGTGAGCGCCATGTATTTGTATATTTTAGTTTCCAAACATTAGTTTCAATTTTAAAGTATGGATGAATAGACGCATTGTCACTTATAAATAAAGATCTATATCCATCACCGATGAAGTTTTGACCATGCCCGAGTGTAAATCTGAAATATTGACTAGGCTTGTAGCTTATATAGCCTTCAGCGATTGGGTAGTCATACGCATCTTCTCCAAACCTTTTGGCAATTCCTCTTGATGGAATCGTTGCAGGGTTGCCATCATAAGGTCCAATCGATTCTGCATAACGATTAAAATAATCGGCAAAACGGCCTTGACTTTCGTAAATAGCTGTAAATACATTAATTTTTTTACCAAGTTGTCCTTGAATAAAGGCTGCTCGCGTATTGTTGTAGGTGTAATCACTATTCGAGTCAAAGTCTTTTCCTAGTTGTAAATCAGCGCCAATGTTAATAGTGAACCAGTAATCTTCTCCTTTTATGGTTACTAAGTCTTCATTAAAGAATTTTTTTCCAAACCAAGTATCAGTCTCAAATCTTAGTGTTTCTACATTATCTTTGAAGCTGTAGTAAGGTTTTACTTCTTCATAAGAAAATGGTTTTGAAGCTGTATGAGTATTGGTCCCAATCATATTCATTTGTTTGTCGAAACGATTATAAACCTCATGTGAAAACGGAATATTTAGCTGACTATCAAACTGTTCGTCATTAAATTTTTGATTTTTTAAGCGATCGTATTCTAACTTTAGAGGATTAGTTTTAATCTCGGTTGAAGTTTTGTTGGCCGTGCTATTTGTTTGAACTAATTTGAAATTTTCGCTTAATTCAAAAGGTACTTTAACAGTAACATTATACCTTACAAATCGCGGTTTTGCATTATAAGTTGCGGGTTTAATTTGAGGTAATTTAGCGATAGCTTTTTCAAGTTGGCGTTTTACTTTAATATTTGAAGTATTAATAAATATTGGTTTAAATACGCCAGCTGTATCAACCTCAAATAATAGTTTAGCTTCAATAAGTTGAGTCGTATCTAAATCGTTTGGGTGACTATATTTTTCCTTTAATTCTGAGATAAATGTTTCATTAAAGCATTTTTTAGTTGAGATAGATTCACAATTTTCGAAAACAGGATAAGTCTCAAGCTTTTTTTGGGCAGTGCTAATAAAAGTTGCGTTTAAGGCAAGAATTAAAATAAGTCGATTCAGATTCATGGTAAGTTTAAATTAGTTCGTAAAGATAACAATTCTACTTATTACTAATTTTAAAAAAAAAGCCTAGGTAATTAACCTAGGCTGCATTAAATTATTGAAATTTTGAAGTTAATCTCTAACTTGAAAGGTAATAGGTAATGAGTAAATAACACCTACTTTTTGTCCACGTTGTTCACCTGGCTTCATTTTAGGTAACTTTTTAATTACACGTTCACCTTCACGTTGTAACCTTGGATGTGGAGCTCTAGCACCAACCTCTACAATATCACCGTTTTTATTGATTTTGAATTGAACATAAACACGGTTAATACCTGATAATCCCAAATCTGAAGCTAAACCTGTATTAAACTCATCATTTACAAACTCCTTTATTTTTTCACTCATACATTTTTTCTTGTCCTTAGCGTTTTCACAACCAGGGAAAATAGGTGCTTGCTCAATGACCATAAATGACACATCGCCAATTTCTTCTTCAACTTCTTCAACTTCTTCAACTTCAACTACCTCATCTTGGTCTGTATCGGTTGCTTCAATGACAACTTCTTCAACTTCTTCTTCGTTATCAACGACCTCGATTACAGGTGGTGCTGGTGGTGGCGGTGGTGGCGGTGGCGGTGGTGGTGCTTGAATTTCAGTGATTGGTACATCTTCTTCTTCAAGCATGTTTAAATCTACCTTGCCAGTGTCTATTTGCTCTTTATCGTATGTTTTCCATTCGATTAAGACCAACGTAATCCCCAGCATAAGTGCTAAACCAATTTGAAAGAAAAGAAAACTTTTTCTATTCAAATCTTTTTTAGGATTCTTTTTAGGTTCCATAGTTAAATTTTAGAGGTTACTAAAGTATAAATTTTCAATTTACTAATTAAATTTTAGCCATTTAATTTTTAATTTCTCTAACAAGATTGCAAAGACTATAGCTGCTGATATGCATCCAATAGAATTAGCAAACATGTCGTTGACGTCAAAAGTTCTATAACTAGTTATTAATTCTTGTAGAAACTCAATAACAATGCCAAAAAGTATAATTGAAATACAAATACTTAAAATAAACTTAATTTTAGTATGTTCTTTAGCTGAATTTAAATAAAATAAATTCCATGCTGTGCTTAATATGAAATAAGCTATGGCATGATATACCTTATCAGAATTTTCAGTGCCAATGCTAGGAATGTTACTCATTCTAACTAAAGATAGAATTGCTATACCACAACTTATGATTAGGGCAACAGCAAAACTGATTTTTTTATCCGATATGAGCTTTGTAAGCTTCAGCATCCATTAATTCGTCTAATTGCGATTTATCACTTACTTTTACTTTAATCATCCAGCCATCGCCATAAGGATCTTCGTTAACTTTTTCTGGTTCGTCTTCTAGACTTTCATTAAACTCTATTATTTCACCATCAACAGGAATAAATAGGTCAGACACTGTTTTAACGGCTTCTACAGTTCCAAAGACTTCATCTTTATCTAGGGTTTCATCAACAGTTTCTACTTCAACGTAAACAATATCGCCAAGTTCACTTTGAGCAAAATCTGTAATGCCAACAGTAATCGTATCACCATCAATCTTAATCCATTCATGGTCTTTAGTATACTTTAAGTCTTCTGGTAAATTCATATTTTTAATTTTTATTTAGTTTCCAAAGTTATATCTAATTGTAAATCCGCTTCTAATAGTTGTTTGCGGGAAAATGGTTGAAATTGCATTTTTAGAAAACACATGGTCGTAAAAGAAAATAGCCGTTAAGTTTTTTGTAAAGGCATAATCTGCAGTAAAGTTAATAGACCAAATATCTTGACCAGCGGTTATTCTATTATTTTCAATATCTAAAGAACGTATAATTGTTTCATTTCGGCGTAAAGAAACATCGGCTTTTAAATTTAAATCGCTACTTAAAATTCTTCTGTTGCCTTCAAACTGGGTTACAATTTTTAAATCTTTAATTCTGTAGCCAAGACCAACGATATATTCTTCACCAAGCATTTCTGTTAATAAGCTATTATTAAAGCTTAAAGATAATGCCCTATCTTTTTTATATTCGGCTAAAATACTGACCGAATTTTTCATTTCAAAATCTATTTTCAATAATGGTGTAAACTGTTCTATTAAATTAACATTCGCTATAATCAATTCACTGTTAAAATTACCATTTTGATCTAGGTTAAATTCACTATACGGCGATAACCTGTTGTATTGTAAATTACTTTGGAACTGGTTAACTGTAAAACTCGATGAGTAAGCATGCTGAATTGAAAATCGTGTAAAACGCTCTTTAAACCAATTTAACCGCATTAAGCCTGTGTATTTTAAATTCCAATTAGGCAATGGTGTGTCTCTGAAGGTTTTTAAGCTTGACTTTGAAGCATCTTCTCCAGTGTAAGCAGATAAAAACGACGGTAAAAGAACGTCTTGGCTATTTGGGCCAAAACCAATCGGATAGCCGTTTTCGTCAAGGTTATCTGGATTGTTAATATTTATACCTGCTCGTGTAGCAAGGCGGTTGGCAATGATTAGCCTATTTTCTTTAAATTGGTCAAAGGTTGCAGAAACATCTCGGCTACTTGGCTGAAATGCTGTCCTAATCATATTAGTAGAAATATTGAAATTACCAAAGCTATACGGCGTGATAGATTGGTACTGTAGTGTATTTTGGTCAACACGAAAGTTTTCGGTATAGGTTTCTGAGTATAAGCGGTTAGCAATTAAATCTATGGTTAGACCTGGTAGTAGTCTAATACCAGCTTGAATATCGAGTTGCTCGTTTTGAGTTTTTGTGTACTCTTCATTAAAATCTTGATACATGGTTAACCAACCTTTTCTTGCTGCTATTTCACGTACGTCATTTTGACTTCCAAATGTAAATCCAGCCGTTGGCTTAAATGTTCCGCCAAAGCCAATACTATTGGTATAGCCTGGTAAATAGATTCCTTCTGTATTGGCGTAGTTAACTTGAACTCTATCTACAGCAGTCACTAAGCCAATTAAGGTATTAAAGGCTTTATCTTTTACGCTAAGTTCAGTAGGTAGTTGTTCAGCTTCATTTGTTTTTTTCTTTTGGTTAGCTTGCTGAAGTCTATTGTTTCGTCTTCTAACACCTCTTTGATTTTGTGTTTGATTTTGATCGCCTCTAGCTCTTTTTTTCTCTAAACCAAGGTAACTATAAAGTCTTGACATCGTCAGTGTAGCATTTAAATTATGAGCAGACGAGTTTTGAACCGAATTTCCTAGATCTGGAATATTGTCTAGGCCTCGTAAAATTTCAGAGCCTTTTTGCCACATAAAATCTCCTGTATAAGAATATTGAGCTCTTACAAAACTTAAAAACGGAAGCTTTTCTAAAGGTAAAGTATAATTAACCTGAAGTTTTTGATAATGCCTATTAGGTGCACCAAAATTTAAAAAGTCGTCCCAAACACCAACTGAATTATCTTGGTTATTATTCTCATCAATAAAATTTCTAACAATACGGTTGGTAGAAGAGTTGAAGTTAAAATTCAAATTATCGGTTAACTTATAATCAATAGCATATTGCCAATCGTAAAAGTAGTTACGTTGATATAATTTAGGTGTGCCAATACTACCTGGCGGAAGGTCTATATTTCTAAATTGTAATTCATTGTACTGCCTATTAATGTTAGATGATGCAGAGATTGAAGTAGGTAACAAGTTAATGTTAAAATCTTTCAACAAATTGAAATAAGGGCTGTTGAGCAACTCTATGTTTTTGAAAGGTTCAACTTTTAGCGGTTCAACTTGATATTCATAGGTTAGACTTACATCAACGCTTTGGTCTTTAGATTTTTCTACTTCGAAGTCACGATAGTCTTCTTGATTATAGGTGCCTGAAAATGTAAAATTTTCTACGTCATAAGGCATTGGTGTACTATCATCATTGGTTCGGTCTTTTCGAAGGCCAATAACACTCACACTTTGTCTTCTTGTGTAAGTTTCTGCGCGTTCTAGTATTTGGTCTTCTGTAGCCTGGTCTTGTGCATTGTCTAGTAAAGTTTCAAGTTCTAAATCTAGGTAAACAGGATCAAACTGAGGTGTGATTAATTCTTCTCCACGACTGTAGGAAAACGGAATTTTAATGCCCCAATTTTCGGGTAAAAGTTGGCCAAAATTTAAGCCTGTAACCACATCATATTGTTTCACATCTTCACGACTACGTTGATTTGGGCCTTGTTCAATACCGCCAAAACCAACGGTGCTACGTCTACCTGAAGCAGAAATATTTGCAAAATCAGCAAAATTCGTGTCCATGTTTGCAACAGCTGCCCAACCGCCTTGGTTTTTAAGTCCAGAAAGCCTTAACTCGTTAAACCAAACATTACCTGATACATTTTGGCCTGAAGCATTCCTTAAACCAAGCATTAAAACTCTAATGTTTCCAAAGCTCGGATTACCTTTAATGCCAACTCTTAATTGACCTGGTGTAACTTCAGTAGAAGGTGATAAGTCTTCGTTAAAAAAGTTTAAATCAAGATTGCTAAGTGCATTATTGCCTAATACTATAGATTTAATTTCTTGAAGAAGATTAAGCGGTAATTTTAAGTCGTTTTCTTCAGGCCAGACACCACGAGCTGTTATATCTGAAGGATCGCTAACGGTAAGAGGAATTTCAACTTGGTAGAAGTTATTAGTAAAATCAATTCCCATTCTGATGAATGCCACCAATTGATTATCCTGCAATTGCGGATTTGGTGCAGGTAAAGCTTCAGCATGTAAAAATAGCTCTAGGTTTTCATACTGCCGCATATCAATTTGGTAATTTTTAAACACACCACGCGAATCTTCTGATTCTAAGTTTTTTACAATTAAAGCTAAAGATTTTTCGTCGTCTCTAACGGTTACATTATTATTAACTAGTTGTTCTCTAACAACGCCAGGTGGCGTTACATAAGTAGAAGTAATTTCTTCACTTACGGCTTCAACATTAAATTGTGTATTTGAGTTTAATTCAGGATCGCTTCCGTCAGGTACAATTGCTTGGTCATAAGTTAGATAATCGCCCCTAACTAAATCTAGTGATCCGAATCTTAAAATTGTTTCTTCTTCAAAATCTGTTAAGAACATTCGCATGAACCGTACTGAACGTAAGTCTGAAATGCCACCAATAGCAAATTCTTGGTTGGTGCGTAATGGTACTCGAAATTGAACCCATCTTGCTGGTATTTGCTGACCATTTGGTAAAGTGGCATTAACTTCTCTTACATCAGTAATATAGTCTCTATTAATGCCTGCAATATTACTTGTGTTATTTTCTACACTCATGTTAGGAAATAGCGGAACCTCATACTCGAAATAACTATCTATCGTGTTCATGGTATTGTCGCGGTTAACATCTTCAACATCAGGAAAAGCTGAATTACCACGATTGTTCTGAGTCACTTCAACTGGGTTATTGCCTTGTAGTCCATTATATTTTTCGTAACGCTCTAAAATACCGCCATCAGCGTTTAAATAAAAGATAAAGTCATCTTGTGATGGGTCTTCAAAACCAGCAAATTGAGGGAATTTTTCTGCTTCATCTATATTTGTGAGTCCATCTAAACCAACATCTTGATTAACTCTAGCTTGGCCTTCAGAATCGAAAGCATAAACCAAAGACTGGCTACTCGGAACTTTTGCGAAGTTGGTACTGATAGCATTCGAAAAGCCACCATCTTCTGGTAAACCATTTTCGAATTGTTTTCTACCATCTTTCAAAATATCTTCAGAAATACTTCCGAAGTTTAAAACCACTTTACCGCCGTTGTTGTTTGCGTTTTCAGCATAAATGAAAGGATCCATCACCCAAAATTCAACAAATTCGACATTAGCTCGTTCAAAGTCGGTAGTTTGTAAGCCACGCATGATTCCACCAAAATTTTGAGATGGGTCAGGCAATTGCCCGTCGGTTGAAGCTGCTGGATTATAATTGTACATTCCGCGATTACTTGGTTTGTAGTGTAAGTCAAGCGAAAATATAGTTTGAATTTGACCTGGTACTAAATCGGTATTAGGAAATAATTCATTAATTAAAATACGGCGTGAATAGTATTGTGATAAGTCTTGGTCTGAAATTCCTTCAGGTCTTTGAGAGCTGTAAAAAATAGGGTCTATGGTATACCAATTTAATTTTGCTCTATAATTATTGATACTAATATCATCATTAACATCATAATTTCCACCAGTGTCATTAGGTCCACGAAAACCAACAGGTACACTAGAAAGTGCCCATGCATCAGGGTTTAAAACCGAAATTGATGTTTGTGAGCCTTCAAAATCATCTACATAAGTGGTTGCTTCACCACCAAATTCATTTCCTTTTGGAGCACCAGGCTTTAAGTAGGCAAATTCGCCTCTTAAAGAGAAACGCGACTCAACATCGGTATCTGTATTAGGTAATTTATTGACTAATCTTGTGAAAAAAGGGACCTCAGTATCGTATTTAAAATTGAAGCCGTAGATAGAATTATTAATAGGCTCGGTGTTATAGTCTGCTTTTTGAGTAATTGGGCGTTCATTAAGGTTTAAAAATGTTGCGCCAAGTTGAAGTTCATCACTGAAGCGATGTTGCACATCAATACCTGTAAAGCGTTTGGTTTGTCTGCCAAATAAGGCATTGTTTTCAGTTGAAATATTAATAGGCGTATTGGAGGCGAGAAGTGCTTCATCTAAAATATTAACGCGGCCAAGTTCATAATTTACGGTATAATCTACACCTTCTTGAAGTTCCCGACCACCAGCTGTAACTGTAACAGAACCACGCGGAACATTAAAAGCACCAATGGGTATACCATCACTGCCAGAGGCTTTGTAGCGACCTTTTAACTGAAACTTGTTTTTATCGGCACCTTGTTGTTGTGCTTGTGTTTTTGTAGTTCTGTACAAACTTCTAAAAACATATTTAGCTTGGTTACCATTGTAAGTATTTATATCATTATAGTCTTCTGTACCTGTATTTGGTGTATTGTCTAGTTTATTAAAAAGGTATTCGCCAAAAGGCTCAACTTTTGTAAACTTAATTAAGCCGTTTTGAGGGTCTATTGTAATGCCAGTAACAAAGTCGAAAAATCCATCGCCACCGTTAATAGGGTCGTTATTAGCGTTTAATTGGTCAAAATTAAATACCTTTAGTAAGTTTTGGTCTTCTACGTCTAAAGGTAAAGCTTCATTAGCGTTTGGTGCCTGAGTGATAAAGTTAACAGGTTGTGGGTCTGTGTATAAAATATTAAATCTAAAACCATCTTGCTCAAGTTGCGTAGCTCCTAAGCTATAAAAGTTTTTCATCATTAAATCCCAAACAGGCTCGTTAACATTAGTGATTGGGCTTTTAAGCATTTTAACCACTAAGTTTTGGCTCTGAGGAATTTGTTCACCTTCTATGTTTGGGTTTTCGGTTGTTTCAGTTGCTTCTGGACCACCATTGGCAAATTCACCAACCCTAAAAACTGATCCATCTGTAGTTTTATATTCAAAAGCAACTCCAAGTATTTCATCATTAGACAGACGCTGATTTAAACTAATATAACCTAATTCTGGATATAATGTAAAATCATTTTGCGTTAATTCTCTAGCATTTTCTAGTATAGCATAGTCACGGCCTTCGCTTACAAAACTATTAGCTTGACCGAAACCTTGGTTAACAGTTGCAATGTCTCTAATATTATCGGTCAATAAAGATGTGCCGTTATTGATGCCAAGTGGGTTAAAATCGTTGTTAGCGTTATCTGGTCTTCCGCCAGGATTATTAATAAAGTTCGGTACAGGTGATCCTGTGAGGTTACCTTGGTTATCTATGAAAAGACCAATATTCTGTGGTTGAGACTCACCAATATCTTGTATAGCTACAATATTTCTAGCGTTAGAAAAGGTTTGAGAGTTGTTGGTTCGATTGGTGACCCAAACTTGAATTCTTGTGATTTGGAATTTACTATTTATAAATGGGTAGTTTTCTAGCGCCTCATTGTATTGGTCACGAAAATACTGTGATAGGAAAAAGTGCCTATTTTCATCATAATCTAAAATAAACTTATCAAAATCACGAACTGTTGCGCCACCTTCAACACTTACATTTTGGCGTTCTGAATTTAATTCTGAAAATACACCTGTAATGGTTGTTTTTCCAAATTGAAGTTCAGTTTTTACACCAAATAAACTCTGTGCACCTTCAATTAATGAACTGTTAATAGGCATGTTTACATTACCAACTTCAATTTTTCGAATAATATCGTCTTCGGTTGGTGTATATTCTAGCTTAATTTGATTTTGAAAATCAAAAGTTGATTGTGTATCATACTCAGCGTTAACTTTTAAACGTTTACCAACTGAAGCTTGCATCCCAAAGCTAATACGTTGATCGAAATCGAAAGTTAAGTTGCTTTGGTTTCTTGGTGATATAGCAGGGTTATCTTGTTTAGAGTATAATATTCCTAAATCTATTGCAACAGAGCCTCGAGGTATGACTTCAATTTTGTTACCCCCAAAAATGGTTTCGAAAAATGAATTATTGACATAAAATATGGGAATTAAGTTTTTTTGTTCTTCATCATTTTTCCCGTTAGCTGCATCAGTTTTTTGTTTAAAATAGGCCTTCAGTTGTTCTTCAAGATAAAGATCTTCAAATTCTTTACGCGTTAAAACTAAAGGATACTTTACATTAACATCTCCTACTTTTTCAGTATAAATGTACTTATCTAAAATGGGGTCATAAGTGTATTTTTTTAAGATACTTGATGGATCTTCCATAAAAATACTACCGAAAGCGTAACCTGTTTTTGTGCTATCTTGATTGTTTTGTGCATTTATCGTTAAGCTACAAACAACTAAGCTGAAAAAGAGAAAATAGTGAGATTTAAATTTGAGAAATTTAGTTGGTTTCAAATGAATTATAATTTTTTCAATGCCAGTTTAATGATATTTTCTACACTTGATGATGGCTCATTAGCTAAAATAGTAGTCACTACTTTTTCAGAAACTTTGCGGTTATAGCCTAAAGTTTCTAATGCTGATAACGCTTCTTTTTTGTTACTATTGTGGTTTGGTGTAGAAATAACATCAATTTCTTCGGTTTTGTCAAGTTTGTCTTTTAAATCTAAAATAACACGTTGTGCAGTCTTTTTGCCAATTCCCTTAACACTTTGTATTGTTTCTGCATCTTCATTTAAAATAGCTTCAACGACTTGATTTGGTGATAATGAAGATAACATAATCCTTGCTGTGCTAGTACCAATACCACTAACGCTAATAAGTTTTCTAAAAACTTCTCGCTCGGATTTTTCAGCAAAACCATAAAGTGTGTGTGCATCTTCTTTTACATGGAGATGTGTATAAAGCCTGATTAATTCTTCATCTTTAATTTGTGAAAACGTATGTAACGAGACGTTGACTTCGTAACCAACACCATTACAGTCAATCACTAAATGTGTTGGGTTTTTTTCAACAAGTTTACCAATGATTTGTGTAATCATTTTTAGATGATTTTAAGAATTTCCAAATGTAACAAAATTAATCTTTTGCTAGGTTTTATAAACTTTTCTTTTTCTCTTTACGTTGTGCATCTACAATTGCTACTGCAGACATGTTTACCATTTCATCTACACTTGCGCCTAGTTGAAAAATATGTGCCGGTTTGTTGAGTCCCATTAAAATCGGTCCTATCGAATCGCTACTATTTAACTCTTTAATAAGTTTGTAAGTTGCGTTTGCAGCATCAAGATTTGGGTAAATTAGTGTATTTACTTTTAGATTTTTCAATTTTGAAAATGGAAACTTTTGGTTTCTCATTTTACGATTAAGTGCAAAATCAACCTGCAACTCTCCATCAACCGAAAGATCTGGATGATTTTGATGTAAGATTGAAATAGCCTCTTTTACAGTTTTAGCACTTGGATGATTCGATGAACCAAAGTTAGAATATGAAACTAGCGCCATGTTAGGTTCAATACCAAACATTTTTACGGTACGCGCAGTCATGATAGCAATATTAGCTAACTCGTTAGCTGAAGGTGTAATATTTATTGAAGTATCACTAATGAAGATTGGTCCTTTAGCTGTATTCATAAGATTAGTAGCTGCCACTTTTTCAACGCCTTTTTCTTTGCCAATAAGTTCTAGAATTGGTTTTAAAACTGCTGGATAAGCTCTAGAATAACCTGATAGCATTGCATCGGCGTCGCCTTTTTCTAGCATCATAGCAGCAAAATAATTACGTTCGCGAATTAATTTTTTAGCATCAAAGAGCGTAATTCCTTTTCTTGATTTCTTTTTCCAAAGTAATTCAGCATATTCTTCACGCTGTTCACGTTGTTTTTCAGATTTTGGATCTATAATTTGAACGTTACTGGCATCAAATTCAATTTCATTCATAAGTTCTAAAATCAACTCTCTTCTGCCAAGCAAAATAGGTTTCCCTATTCCTTCATCATAAACAATTTGAGCAGCTTTTAATACATCTAGGTGGTCAGCCTCAGCATATATAATACGTTTTGGGTTACGTTTAGCTCCGCTTATTAGTAGTCTGGTGATTTTATCTTCGCTACCCATGCGTTCGAGAAGTTCCTCTTCATAAGTAGTCCAATCTGTTATTTCTTGTTTTGCTACACCAGAGGCAATTGCTGCTTTTGCCACTGCAGGTGGAATTTCACCGATTAATCTCGGATCAAAGGGTTTAGGGATAATATAGTCTTTACCGAAATTAAGGCGAGTTTCAGAATAGGCAATATTAACTTGTTCTGGTACAGGTTTCTTTGCTAACTCTGCAATTGCTTTAACGGCTGCCATTTTCATTTCCTCATTTATCTTAGTAGCGCGTACATCGAGTGCACCTCTAAAAATATAGGGAAAGCCAAGAACGTTATTGACTTGGTTTGGATAATCTGTACGTCCAGTAGCCATAATTACATCATCTCTAGTTGATTTTGCTAAATCGTATTCAATTTCTGGCTCTGGATTTGCCATAGCAAAAACAATAGGATCTTTAGCCATTGATTTAAGCATTTCTGGCTTAAGAACACCACCAGCTGATAGTCCTAAAAAGACATCAGCATTTTTAATGGCGTCAACCATTTTTAGGTTTTGGTTCTTTTGTGCATACTTCATTTGATTCGGCAGTAGGTCAGTTCTATTTTCAGAAACCAAACCATCAATATCAAACATGTAAATATTTTTGGTTTTGGCGCCCATGAATGCATATAAGTCTGTACAAGCAATGGCAGCTGAACCTGCACCTGAGACTACTATTTTAATGTCTTCAATATTTTTGTTGGCAATTTCGAGCGCATTGATTAAGGCAGCTGCTGAAATGATTGCCGTACCATGCTGGTCGTCGTGCATGACTGGGATATTGAGTTCGTCTTTAAGGCGGTTTTCAATTTCAAAAGCTTCTGGTGCTTTAATGTCTTCTAGGTTTATACCGCCAAAAGTTGGTGCTATATTTTTTACGGTTTCGATAAATTTTTCTGGATCTTTAGCATCAACCTCTATATCGAATACATCAATATCTGCAAATATTTTAAATAATAAAGCTTTGCCTTCCATTACAGGTTTTGAAGCTTCAGCTCCAATATCGCCAAGACCTAAAACTGCTGTCCCATTACTGATGACTGCAACCAAATTACCTTTGTTGGTATATTTGTAAGCATTGTTTATGTCTTTATTAATTTCAATACAAGGCTCTGCAACTCCAGGCGAATAGGCGAGACCTAAATCTCTTTGTGAAGCATGTTTTTTAGTAGGTACAACTTCAATTTTTCCTGGATTTGGTTTAGCGTGATAGACTAAGGCTTCTCTTCTTTTTCTAACTTTACTCATAGGGAATATATTTTATAGCTTCCTATAAAAATGGAAACGACAAAATTAGGGTTTTTATTGATTTTTAGTTTCTTTAATTGCAATATTAAAGTGTAAACTTCAACTATTCGAGTTACTGTTTTGTTTGATGTAGTTGATGTTTCGTTTTAAGCCTTCAAACTTGGTGCGTTTAACGGCTGATTTCCTAAAAATTTCATTAAATACTTCTTTGGTAATTTCTTCCCAATCTTCTTTAGTGTTTTCTAGTAAATCTGGATGTGGATTAAATAAAGGTTCATTATGTGGTTTGCTGAATCTATTCCAAGGACAAACATCTTGACAAATATCGCAGCCAAACATCCAATCCTCAAATTGATTTTTAAATTCTTTAGGGATTTCATCTTTTAGCTCGATGGTGAAGTATGAAATACACTTGCTACCATCTACTTGATATGGTGTTATGGCGTTTGTTGGGCAGGCATCTATGCATTTGGTACAAGAGCCACAATGGTCTGTAACAGGTGTGTCTGTTTCAAGTTCTAAGTCTAAAATCAATTCGGCTATAAAGTAAAATGAACCAACTTGCTTGCTTAGCAAATTAGAGTGTTTACCTATCCAGCCTAATCCGCTTTTGGCGGCCCAAGCTTTTTCTAAAACTGGAGCAGAATCAACAAAGGCTCGACCTGAAACTTCTCCAATTTCTTTTCTAATGAGATTAATAAAGGTTTTTAATTTGGCTTTAATTACGTGATGATAATCTTGCCCGTAGGCGTATTTACTGACTTTGTAGGTGTTCTCGTTTTGGGTCTTATCTGGAAAATAATTATACAATAATGATATAACACTTTTAGAGCCTTCAACTAATTTTGATGGATCTAAGCGCTTATCGAAGTGATTTTCCATGTATTGCATTTTACCATGTGCATTAGCTTTTAGCCATTTTTCTAGTCTTGGTGCCTCATCTTTTAAAAATTCAGCTTTGCTAATTCCACAAGAGATAAAGCCTAAATCTTTTGCTGTTTTTTTGATGAACTGTGTATGTTGAGACTTAAGTGTTTTCAATTTTTTAAGCTAAACTTTAAAATAGCATTTTTAGGTTTTAAGCTAATTAGTGGTAAAATTTCAATGTCTGGCTTTGTAGCTTCAATTTTAAATTTTTTAATAAGTTCTTGTAGTACCAAGTTCATTTCGTACATGGCAAACATATTACCAATACATTTTCGAGGACCTGCGCCGAAAGGGAAATAGTGTTTAGTATAGCTTTTAGCATCTGCAAAACGCTCTGGTATAAAGGATTCTGGATGGTCCCAAAGCTTAGGATTTCTATGAATTTCGTAAATTGAGAATAACAAATCTGTTTCTTTTGGAATGATGTAGTCGTTGTGTATAACTTCAGCTATATTTACGCGATCTATAAAGTATACAGGTGGAAATAATCGCATCGATTCTTCAATAACAAAATTAGCATAGGTGTTGCACTTTATACGTTCTATTAAGTTGGAGTTGTTAGAATGTTTTGATATCTGCTCTTCTAGCTTTTCTTGTTTAACAGGGTTTTGCGCCAAAAGTTGTGTTGTAAAACACAAGGCGTTTGAAGTTGTTTCGTGGCCAGCGATGAAAAGAATTAAAATTTCGTCTAGCAACTTTTCTTCAGTCATAAATGAACCGTCTTCGTAGGTTGAATGCATTAAGAGATTTAGTAAGTCATCAGGTTGTTGGTCTGATTTACGTCTCTTCTGAATAATTGTTGTGATAATTGACTTGGCTTCTGCTGTGAGTTTAAGCTTTTCTTTTAAAATTCCGCTTAACCTAAACCACCATTTTTTATAAGGTTGTCTAAGTTCTTTGACTAGCATCTGTTGGGTTTCTTCAGTAATGTGTTGCAGGCGTGTAATTTCATTAGCAGTTATCGCATCGCTAAATAATGCTCGTGCTACCACTTTAAATGCGAGGTCATTGAATATTGGGAAGGCATCAACTTCAGTATTTGGTTTAATTTTATCGATTTCATCTTTTATGGTTATTTCCATAATCTCTAAAAGGCCTTCTATATTTTTTTTATAAAATGTTGGTTGTAAAAGTTGACGTTGTGTTTTCCAGTCTTCATCTTCGGCAGTCAAAAGGCCTTTACCAACATATTTTACTAAATCTTCAGTTTGAATTTTTGATTTTTTGAAGTTTTTTTGATTTTTCTGAAGTGCTTCAAGCGCTAATTTGTGACTTTTAGAAAACACCACATGTTTACCAAAGCCTAATTCAAGCTGAAAGGTATCACCGAGTTTTTTGAAATTTTTTTCATGAAATGGAAGTGGGTTTTTTAGAATTTGTGCTGAATGTTTTAAAAACTCTATACTTGAAACTTTAGGCAATGCCTTCATATTAATTAATGTTTAAAATAAACCGCCTTGTTCTGAAGGTTTGATTTTGTTTAAATGCTTATAAGCCAATTCTGTTACCTCACGTCCACGTGGTGTTCTGTGAATAAAGCCTTTTTGTATCAAAAAAGGTTCATAAACTTCTTCTATAGTTTCAGCATTTTCACCAACAGCAGTTGATAAGGTGTTTAAGCCAACTGGACCACCTTTAAACTTATTTATGATAGTTTGTAAAATTTTATTGTCCATATCATCTAAGCCATAATCATCTACATTTAATGCCTTTAGGCTGTATTTTGAAATTTCAATATCAATTTTTCCATTACCTTTTATTTGGGCAAAATCTCGTACTCTTCTTAATAAGGCATTTGCTATTCTTGGTGTACCACGACTTCTAGAAGCGATTTCTACAGCTGCTTCTTGTGAGATTTTTACATCCAAGATATATGCACTTCTTAATATGATATCGCTTAGTAATTCTGTTGAGTAATATTCTAAACGGTTTGAAATACCGAACCTAGCTCTCATCGGTGAAGTTAATAACCCTGATCGTGTTGTTGCGCCGATTAAGGTGAAAGGATTAAGGTTGATTTCTACGCTTCTGGCATTTGGTCCAGATTCAATCATGATATCAATCTTATAATCTTCCATTGCTGAATATAAATACTCTTCAACAACTGAGCTTAAACGGTGAATTTCATCTATAAATAAAACATCTCTTGGCTCTAAATTTGTTAGTAAACCTGCTAAATCTCCGGGTTTATCTATAACAGGTCCAGAAGTGATTTTTATGTTTGCATCTAATTCATTTGCTAAAATATAGGCTAATGTTGTTTTACCAAGCCCTGGTGGACCATGAAATAATGTATGATCTAGAGCTTCACCTCTTAAATTAGCAGCTTTAACAAAGATTTGAAGATTTTCTAAAACATGAGATTGTCCTGCAAAATCATCAAAACTAATTGGTCTTAAGGCGCGTTCAATCTCGACCTCTTCATGGTTTTGATTATTAGAATCTGGGTTTAAATTTTCATTCATACTCACAAATATAACTAAAAAGCCTTTCTGTTTGAGAAAGGCTTTTGCATTGTTTTTAGTTAAGAATATGATTAGTGCATCGTTTCTTCTTCATTTTCTTGAACTGGTATATTTTGTGGGACAAAGTCCTGTCCAGGAATTACATAGTCATCATCATTTTTATTTCTTTTACTATAATCGTAAGACCATCTATAAACAGTAGGTAATTCTCCTGGCCAGTTCCCGTGTATATGTTCAACTGGAGTAGTCCATTCTAAAGTAGTAGATTTCCATGGATTTTCAGTTGCTTTTTTACCGTAAAAAATTGAGTAAATAAAGTTATAAAGAAACACCAATTGAACTGCAGCAGTTATGATAGCAAACACAGTAATTAATACGTTTACATTGGCCAAATCATCAAAATAAGGAAATGCAGTGTTAGTGTAATATCGTCTTGGAAGACCAGCCATACCGATAAAATGCATTGGGAAAAATACACCATAAGCACCTATTGCTGTTACCCAAAAGTGTACATAACCTAAATTTTTATTCATCATACGTCCAAACATCTTAGGGAACCAGTGGTAAACACCAGCAAATAAGCCATATAATGCTGAAATTCCCATTACTAAGTGGAAGTGAGCCACAACGAAGTATGTATCATGTACATTAATATCGAGTGTGCTATCACCTAAAATAATTCCTGTTAACCCACCTGTAATAAATGTAGAAACCAAACCGATTGAAAATAGCATTCCAGGATTCATCTGAAGATTCCCTTTCCATAAGGTTGTAATGTAATTAAATGCTTTTACAGCTGAAGGAATTGCAATAAGTAAGGTTGTAAATGTAAATACTGAACCAAGAAAAGGATTCATTCCTGATACAAACATGTGGTGACCCCATACAACTGTTGATAAAAATGCAATGGCTAAAATAGAAGCAATCATAGCACGATAACCGAAAATAGGTTTACGAGCATTCGTTGCAATAACTTCTGAAGTAATACCCAAAGCTGGAAGTAATACAATATAAACTTCTGGGTGACCTAAAAACCAAAAGAGGTGCTCATATAATACAGGTGAACCACCTTGATAAGCCAAAACTTCACCTTGGATATAAATATCACTTAGGAAAAATGATGTTCCAAAACTACGATCCATTAATAGGAGTAGTGCAGCCGATAATAAAACTGGGAATGAAACTACACCAATGATGGCTGTTACAAAAAATGCCCAAACTGTTAAAGGTAAACGAGTCATAGACATACCTTTAGTTCTTAAGTTAAGGACAGTTACAATATAATTTAATGATCCAAGTAGTGATGAAGCTATAAAAAACGTCATTGAGACTAACCATAACGTCATACCTAAACCTGAACCACTAATAGCTTGAGGAAGCGCACTTAACGGTGGATAAACCGTCCATCCAGAAGAAGCAGGTCCAGACTCTACAAATAATGAGCCTAGCATGATAACACTAGAGATGAAGAATAACCAGTAAGATATCATATTCATGAAACCTGAAGCCATATCTCTAGCACCAATTTGTAGAGGAATTAAAAGGTTACTGAAAGTACCACTTAAACCTGCTGTCAACACAAAAAATATCATTATAGTTCCATGAATAGTCACGAGCGCCAAATAAATACTTGGGTCCATAACACCATCCTTCGAGAATTTTCCTAGTAGTACATCAAAAATCCAAAATGATTCTCCAGGCCATGCTAATTGCAACCTAAACAAAATAGACATTGCAATACCAATGATACCCATTATCAAACCAGTTATTAAGTACTGTTTTGATATCATTTTATGATCGGTACTAAAAATATATTTTTCTATAAAAGTTTGCTTATGATCGTGATGTTCATGAGCATGGTTTTCTGCATTATGTTCTAAAGCTACTGACATACCTTATCTTAATTTTGTGCTGTTAATTCTTGAAAAGTTTGTTGTTTTTTTATCCATTCATTGTAATCTTCTTCTTCTTCAACTACAATTTTCATTTGCATGTTGTAATGTGATGCACCACAAATTTTATTACAAAGTAGGTAATAATCGAATTCATAGTCCTCAAGTTCCATTTCACCATTAGCAACTAATTCTTTACTTCTTTCATCGCGAATTTCGTTGATATTTTCAACTTTATCAACCATGTATTCGCTTTTTCTCATTTCTTTAGTAGTTGTTGTAGGCGTGAATCCAAACTGTGTAATCATACCAGGAACTACATTCATTTGAGATCTAAAGAACGGGAAATATGCTGAATGTAACACATCTTGAGACCTAAATTTGAATAATACAGGTCTTCCTTTAGGTAAGTGTAATTCGTTAACTATGATATCATCTTTTCCGTAAGGATCACTTTCATCTAAACCAAGTTGATTAACACCTTCAATAAATCTTACATTTGCTTTACCTAAGGTTTTATCCTCACCAGCATATCTTGCTCTCCAATCAAACTGATAGGCATATATTTCAACAACTAATGTATCTTCAGTTTCTTCAACATTCATAATATCATTCCAACTGAAAAGTCCATAAATAATAAGCCCAGCTAATACAATAACGGGTATTATGGTCCATATAAACTCTAATTTATCATTATCAGCGTAAAATAAAGCTTTCTTGTTTTTTTCACCTTTATACTTGTATGAAAACCAGTGGAGAAGTCCTTGCGTTATGATTTGGACAAACATAATTAATGCTAAAGATATAAACATTAATTGGTCATAATCAGTTCCGTGTTCAGAAGCCGCCTCTGGTAGATAAAATCTGCTATATTCCCAAAATGAATAAAACATAAATAGATAAAGGAAAACTACAAAAGCAAGCATTAACTTACCTTGAGTTTGATTGTCTTTATTATCAGCTACTTGTGTGTCATTACTATTTACAGGCTTTGATAGTTTAAACATTTTTGACATTTGCCAAAATGTGATACCTAGTAATGCAACAATTATAATAACGAGAAGTACTGTCATCTTAATTTATTTAATCTTTAGTTTAATTAATAGTGAAAATGCTTGCTTTCTTCAATGTAAGGATTGTTTTTAGCTAATAGAGGTACACTCGAAATAGCTTTGAATACAATGAATATGAAAAGTCCTAATATAAGTAATATAGAGCTGATTTCTGGTATTCCTATAAACCATGATTCACCAACTGTTCCTGGCATTATCATGACAAAGAAATTTAGGTAATGCCCAATCAATATAATGATACCACTCATGACAACAATCCAGTTAACTCTTTTAAAATCTGAATTTATAAGTACTAGTAATGGGAATACAAAGTTTAAAACAACCATTCCTAAGAAAGGTAATTGGTAATCATTAAATCTTGCGATATAATAAACTGCTTCTTCAGGTATATTCGAATACCAAATCAGTAAAAACTGAGAGAACCATAAATAAGTCCAAAAAATTGAAATACCAAACATAAACTTAGCTAAATCATGAATGTGACTGTTATTTACAAATTCTAGATAACCTCTACTTTTAAGATATATGGTTACAAGTGCAATAGTTGTAATACCAGCTACAAACATACTGGCAAATACATACCACCCAAACAATGTACTAAACCAATGCGTATCAATGCTCATAATCCAATCCCAAGACATCATCGATTCAGTAACAATAAAAAATACTAAATATATTGCTGATAGTTTAAAGTTTTTCTTGTGTAATTTAAGACTTGGGTTCTCGTCTTGCTTTCTTGAATTTTTAACAATAACTCTTGACAGTAAAACCCATCCAATAATATAAATTGCAGCTCTAATTAAGAAAAAGCTATCATTTAAATAACCTGTTTTGTTTCTAATAATCTCATCATGTTCAACTACGCTTGGATCCATCCAGATAAATAAATGATTTAATTGAAATGTTGATAACACTAAAATGACAAATACAATTATACCACCTGGCAGTATGTATTTAGAAATTCCTTCCATTACTCTAAATATAACAGGAGACCATCCAGCTTGTGATGCATTTTGGATTGCATAGAAAGTAAATGCACCAACTGCTAACAAGAAAAAGAATAAACTAGATGTATAAATCGCAGACCACGGTTTATTTTTAAGTTGATCATAAACATGTTCAGCGTGACTTTTTTCATGGCCACTTGCTTCAGAGTGATGATTATCATGCTTAGCTTCACCCATATGAGATTCATCATCATGGCTTAAAGATTTATGATTTTGATTCATCTCAGATTGTTGAGTTGCTGAAGCTTCTTCTTCCCCATGATGCTCATCATGAGCTAGCATCTCTTCAACCTCTTGAACATTTGTTGGTGTTGAAACAAAGCTATAAATTAATCCAACTGCGCCTACGATCATAAGTATTATTGCAGCTAGTTGTAACTTTTTAGACATCTTATACATAACTTCTAATCTTGATGTTTATGATTATTTTTTTTCGAATTCTGGTTGTTCAACGCCTTCTAAATCTCTTTTGAGTTTCATGACATACATATCTACTTGCCATAACTCTTTAGTATTCATCTGCGAAGCATAAGAACCCATCGTATTGATTCCGTAATACATGACGTGATACACGCTGCCTTCAGTGATAGCTCTACCTTTATCATCATAACTTGGAACACCTAATATTTTCTCTCGTTCAACTAGATAACCTTTACCATCACCTTTTTCACCGTGACAAGTTGCACAATATATGTTATAAAGCTCTTTACCTTCCTCGATATTATTTTCTGTGTAAGCTAAATCATTAGTTAGATTTTCTTTAGCAGCTTCGTATCCTTCAGTATTATCTTCGTATTCATATGGCATCCATCCTTGCTTGATGGTCCCTTCAACTGGTTTTTTAGCTTCTTGTTCGTTTTCAAAAATTTCATATTCACCATACGTATCATAAGGAACTGTATAATACATGTTAGCGAAGTATTGGCTTGCAGGTTCATCTTTTTCTCCACAAGAAGTAAAAATTATGCCTAATAATGAAACTACTATAAGTTGAAAATTCTTCATGTTCAATTTAATTTTCTTTAAGTTTAATTTCAGAAGCTCCAGACTTGTATATTAACTCTGTTACTTGTTGATAGTTTTTCTCGTTTACTGATACTTCCATTAAAAAGCGATCATCAGTAGTCCTTGAATCAGGATTTTCAGCTTTCTTAAATGGCCATAATTTACTTCTCATATAAAACGTAATAACCATTAAATGTGCCGCGAAAAATACGGTTAATTCAAACATAATTGGAACAAACGCAGGCATATTTTGGATATAACTAAAGCTAGGTTTTCCACCAATATTTTGAGGCCAATCTTCAATCATTATAAAATTCATCATAACGACAGCTACTGTTAAACCTACTAGACCATATAAAAAAGATGTTATTGCTAATCTTGTATGCGGTAAACCCATTAATTTATCAAGTCCATGAACAGGAAAAGGTGTATAAATTTCTTCGATGTGATACTTATTTTCTTTAACTGATTTCACAGCGTTCATTAAAATATCATCATCGGTATAAATTGCTTGTATTACTTTAGTTGCCATAACTATTTTTTATTAAATTCTTCACTGAAATCTGGCATATCGCCTTGTTCAACTTCATCATAAAGTTTTGCATTATCACCTTTATCAGCTCTAATTTTTTTGAAGTTTTCTCCTGAACTTTTTAGTATTGATTTTACTTCAGCTTGAGCAATTACTGGAAAAGTTCTTGAATACAATAAAAATAGTACAAAGAAAAACCCTATTGTACCAATAAATATTCCGATATCAACAAAAGTAGGAGAGAACATAGTCCAAGCTGATGGCATATAATCTCTGTGTAGTGACGTTACAATAATAACAAAACGTTCAAACCACATACCAATATTAACAACTATCGAAATAAAGAATGAAAACATAATACTACGTCTTAATTTAGGGAACCACATAAACTGAGGTGAGAAAACATTACACGTCATCATTGCCCAATAAGCCCACCAGTATGGTCCAGTTGCTCTGTTAAGAAATGCAAATTGTTCATATTCAACACCTGAATACCAAGCCATAAATAATTCTGTAATATATGCTACACCAACAATAGAACCAGTGATCATAATTACAATATTCATTAATTCTATGTGTTGTATTGTGATATAGTTTTCAAGGTTTGAAACTTTTCTCATTACAATTAACAAAGTATTTACCATAGCAAATCCAGAAAATACAGCACCAGCAACGAAATATGGTGGGAAAATTGTTGTATGCCAGCCAGGAATAACAGATGTTGCAAAGTCAAATGATACTATGGTATGCACAGAAAGTACAAGAGGAGTTGCTAAACCGGCAAGAACTAGAGACACCTCTTCAAATCTTTGCCAGTCTTTTGCTCTTCCAGACCAACCAAAAGATAAAATTCCGTAAATATGTTTCTGAAATGGTTTAACTGCTCTATCACGTATCATAGCAAAATCAGGTAATAAACCTGTCCACCAAAAAACTAAGGATACTGATAAATACGTAGATATTGCGAATACGTCCCATAAAAGAGGCGAGTTAAAATTAACCCATAGTGACCCAAATTGATTTGGAATCGGTAATACCCAATATGCTAACCAAGGTCTACCCATGTGTATGATAGGGAAAAGACCCGCTTGTACAACCGAGAATATGGTCATTGCTTCTGCTGAGCGGTTAATAGCCATACGCCATTTTTGCCTAAATAACAATAGTACTGCAGAAATTAATGTTCCTGCGTGACCTATACCTACCCACCAAACAAAGTTGGTGATATCCCAGGCCCAGCCAATCGTTTTATTTAAACCCCAAGTTCCAATACCTGTTGATACAGTGTAGATAATGCATCCAAGTCCCCATAAAAATGCTATAAGAGAAATTGAAAATACTATCCACCATGATTTGTTAGCCTTACCCTCAACTGGTTTTGCAACATCTATTGTTACATCGTGATATGATTTATCACCCGTAATTAAAGGTTTTCTAATAGGCGCTTCGTAATGAGACATAATACTCTATTAAATTAATTTCTTTTTAGTTAAGCTTCAGTTGTATTTCGAATTTTTGTTTGGTACATTACATTTGGTTTAGTGCCCAAATATTCTAGCAAGTGGTACATTCTATCATCTTCATATCGTTCAACTACTTTACTATCTTTATCGTTTACATCGCCAAATACCATTGCTCCTTTATCACAAGCTGCAGAACAAGCGGTTTGAAATTCACCATCTTTAATTTCTCGACCTTCTCTTTTTGCGTCAAGTATAGTTTTTTGTGTCATTTGTATACACATTGAGCACTTTTCCATCACACCTCTTGACCTAACAGTTACATCAGGGTTTAATACCATTCTTCCCAAATCATTATTCATATGATAGTCGAACTCATCATTTTGATTGTATAAGAACCAATTGAATCTTCTGACTTTATAAGGACAGTTATTAGCACAATAGCGTGTACCAACACATCTGTTATAAGTCATATGATTTTGACCTTGTCTACTGTGCGCTGAGGCTGCAACTGGACATACTGTTTCACAAGGCGCATGATTACAATGCTGACACATTACTGGCTGAAAAACAACTTGTACATCTGTTTGAGATGGTTGTTCAAGTTCACCAAATTGATTTAATGATTGACTTAATCCTGAAATATTATCTTTTTTATCATAGTCACTTTGTAAGCTCTCTTCAGATGAATAATATCTATCAATACGTAACCAGTGCATATCGCGACTTTTTCTTACTTCTTCTTTACCTACTACCGGTACATTATTTTCACTGTGGCATGCAATTACACATGCACCACAACCTGTACAAGAGTTTAAATCGATTGATAAGTTGAAATGATGACCTATTGAGCGATCAAATTCTTCCCACATATCAACTTCAGGTGAAGTTACTTCTACCTCTTCGTGATTTAAAGATACCTTTGGTGTATCATTCCAATAAGATTTGTCTTTAGTGTTAAAAACCTCAAGTGTTGTTTCTTTCACGATATCTCTTCTACCCATCATCGTATTGTGCAATTGAACACAAGCGAATTCATGGGTGCCTTCAACTTTTGAGATATCTACAGTTTGAGTAGTATTGAAGTCATTGTATAATTTATAGGCGTTCACACCTACTTGCATTTCTTCCTGAATAGCTTCTTTCTTGCCATATCCTAATGCCAAACCTATAGAACCAGGTGCTTGGCCAGGCTGAATTAATGCAGGGACTTTATCTATGGTTTTACCATCTAAGTTAATTTTCACGTAATCACCATTTAAAGCACCATTAGCAACGCTTTTATTGGTGATTCCCATTTTATCTGCATCAACTTTAGAAAGTGTTACATAGTTATCCCAAGATGTTCTTGTGATTGGGTCTGGCATTTCTTGAAGCCATGGGTTGTTGGCTTGCTGACCATCACCAAGTGAAGTTTTAGTGTACAAAGTTAATTCTAAACCTTCAGCCGAGTTTTTCAATAATGATTTAGCGGCAGAACTTGCGCTGAATTCTTTTGTGTTTTCTTCGGTCTGTTCAGTGTTATTAGAACTATATTCAAAAATCCCATCATGTAGACTTTGATTCCATGATAAGCCTTCAAATTTTTGATTAAAAGTTTCTTTGATGAAGTCGTAGTATTTACTACCACCAATTAACTTCAGTAGTGTGTCTTCAAACTGTCTTGTATTAAAAAGCGGCTGAATTGTAGGTTGTACTAAACTGAATGTATTTTTAGTAAGTTGAACATCACCCCAAGATTCTAAATAATGTGGTGTTGCAGCAACATATTTTGCAGCTTTAGCTGTTTCATCTAATTTCATACTAAATGCTACAGTACTGTTTACCTTACTCATAGCTGATTCAAACTCGTCAGCATTTGGTAAACTATAAAGCGGATTTACACCAGCAATCATTAACGAACCTACTTTGCCAGATTTCATGTCTTTAATCAAGGTATTAATTTTTGAATTTTCACCTTGACGAATCATTCTTGGATTTGAATAATCAATTAATTCAGTTTGAAGGCTAGCATTAATTTCAAGAGCCATTTGTTGTGCACCTTCATCTTGTATTCCAGTGACAAGTACAGCTTTTTTACCAGCTTTTTTAAGTGCTTTAACTGCTGAATCAACTTTCTTTGCTGTTTTGTTATCAAGTTTCGTTGAAGCTACTTTCCCTACTATTTGATTATAAATTTCAACTAAAACATGATTTTGAGCTGAAGGTTTAACCGCCACACGTTGGTCAGCATTAGCACCAGTTAAAGTCATGTTTGCTTCAAATTGAACATGCTTAGACATTTTTCCATTTTTAGGAACTCTACTTTTAGCATAAGCAGCATCGAAACCACCACCTTGCCAGTCACCTAAAAAGTCTGCACCAATCCCAACGATTGTTTCAGCTGTACTAAAATCATAATTTGGTAGAGCACGAACACCGTATTTGTTTTTATAAGCATTTAAAGCTGCTTCTTCTGAAATAGCGTCATACACAATGTGCTGTACATTGCTGTATTTCTCTTTAAATTGTTTGATGAGTCTATCAACAGATGGACTTGCATAGGTCTGTGTTAATAAGACTATAGATTTATCGCCAATATTTTCTAAATCCTGCGTTACACGATCATCAAATTCAGTCCAAGTTGCATCTCGACCTTCAATTTGTGGGTTTTGAAGACGTTTAATATCATATAATCCTAAAACTGAAGCATGAACTCTAGCTTTACCTGCTGTAAAATTTGTAGCTGAGGAATTGTTATCGATTTTGATTGGCCGACCTTCACGTGTTTTTACTAAAACACTTGCAAAGTCAAATCCGTTTGCAATTGTAGTTGCATAATAATCTGCAACACCAGGGACTAGGCGTTCCGGTTGAACTACGTAAGGAATAGATTTTATAACTGGGCCTTCGCATGCAGCTAAGGATGCAGCAGCAGTACTAAAGCCAACGTATTTTAAGAAATCACGACGGCTTGTTTGCGAGCTGTCAAGTTTTTCTTTATCACCTAAGAATTCATCTGTAGGAATATGCTCTGCAAATTCCTTTTGCTCAAGTGCTTCAACTACTGGATTTTGATCATCTAATTGATCTGCACTTTTCCAATATTTTTTTTCTGATGACATATCTTGATTCAAATTTTTCTTCGTTTATATTAGTAATGGCACTTGCCACATTCAATACCGCCCATTTGAGCAGCGGTTACTTTCTCAACGCCATATTTTTTAGCTAGCTCTTCATGAATTTTTTCATAATAAGCATTGCCTTCCATTTTTACATTTGTTTCTCTGTGGCAGTTAATACACCAGCCCATTGTTAGTGGTGCATCTTGATACATAATCTCCATTTCCTCAACAGGACCATGACAAGTCTGACACTCGATTTGACCAACTGTTACGTGCTGAGAGTGGTTAAAGTAAGCGAAATCTGGAAGGTTATGAATTCTTACCCATTTAACTGGTTTCGACTCCCCAGAATATGATTGTGTTTGTGGATCCCAACCTGTTGCTTCGTATAACTTTTGAATTTCTGCATTGTAGTCAACATTAAATTCTTGCTCTCCTTTTGCTTGAGTCTCTGGAGCAACCTCTGCAATTTGTTTGTGACAATTCATACAAACGTTAAGAGAAGGAATACCTGAGTGCTTTGAAACTCTAGCTGATGAGTGACAATATTTACATTCAATTTGATTTTCGCCAGCATGAATTCTGTGAGAATAATGAATAGGCTGAATTGGTTCATAGCCTTGATCGATACCAACTGACATCAATCCACCATAACCATACCACGCCACAACAAGCAACATAACAATGACTGTAGAAAGCACTAAAAATTGGTTTTCCGCAAATGCCACCCAAATTGGTTTTCCTTTAGGCTTATTGTCTTCAACCTCAATTCCATTAGCTTGTGCAAAGCGGTTTAGTGTCTTGTTAACCAAAATTAAAATAACGCTAAGCATTAGTAATACAAACGCTAGAATACCTAGAACAATTTCATTTGAAATACCACCGCCTGATTTTGCCTCATCAGTTGTTGCATCAGCCGTAACCGCTACTTTAGGTTCCGGTTTTGGCTGTTCAACGTATGACAAAATATCATCGATATCTTGATTGCTTAATTGAGGGAAAGCATTCATAGCTACTTTATTCCATTCTTCATATAAAGCAACAGCTTGCTGGTCGCCAGACTTAATTAAAGCCTGACTATTTTTAATCCACTCGTACAACCAATCCATTTCACGACGCTCGGTTACGCCATGAAGCGCAGGTCCAACTGCGTCTGAATATGGCTTATGACATGCTGCACAAAGTGAATTGAATAATTCTTTTCCTTTCGCTGGATCGCCACCAGGTACTGCTGATTCTTCAGATTGTTCTGCTGAAGCTTCTTTCGCTTCTCCTGAAGTGGCATCTTCCTGAGCATATGTGCTTGAAAATGAAACCACAAGAACAAACAGCATTAAATACTTAAAAAATTCTTGGCTTAAAGTCACCTTTCTCATAGTGTTGATGTTATCTATGTTTAAAGCAGTTCTAGTTCTTAAAAGTTGTTAAAATAAATCTGCTAAAATTGATTACAAAAGTAAGACTTAGCAATCATTTATGGAATACTGACATTTGTTAAATCATAATTTATAATCTTTCTAAATAAATAATTACTTCAAATGTTTAATTTAGCTGAAAATTCTTTCGATGAAATTGAAGTTGCTTATAATTGTATTAATAGGGTTTAATTTTAGTTTTTCTCAGCATAAAATTGAAGGTGAGAAATTGAAGCTTACTGAAGAATTACTGAGTTTAAAAACTAGTTTAGTCAAAAATTACCAATTGAAGTCTACCTACAGAATACAGCTTTTTTCAGGTTCTCTTGATGCCGCTCAAGCTAAGGAAACAGAGTACCAAGAATCTGGTTTAAATTATACCAGTTTCATTTATTATGAAGCTCCTAATTATAAACTTTGGGTTGGTAATTTTAAAACTAAATTAGATGCCGATCGTGCTTATCTTGAAATTAAATCTTTCTTTCCAAACGCTCTTGTTTTTAGGCCAGGTCGTTAAAAACTTTTATTTTTTCTTAAAATATTTCACAATTGATTTGTACTTACAGCAAACCAAGCTACATTCATATTCCGTAAATAAATATACATTCTAAATTAGTACATATGAATAATCCTTATTATGACCCAAAAGATTTAAAAAAGTTTAGTGCAATTACAGATTTTCAAAAGGAGCTTGGTGATAAATTTTTCGAATATTATACCAGTGTTTTTGAAGAAGGTAATTTAACAGCCCGAGAAAAATCACTTATTGCCTTAGCAGTTGCTCATACTGAACAATGCCCATATTGTATTGATGCTTATACACAAGATGGTTTACAACGCGGTGTAACTCGCGAAGAAATGATGGAAGCCGTTCATGTTGGTGCTGCTATAAAAAGTGGTGCTGCTTTAGTGCATAGTACCATGATGATGAAAAAAGTTAATAAGTTAGACGGTTAATAATTTAAATAATTTTATATGCCAAAACTTAAAATCAAGTCTCTTCACCAACGTAAAAGTTTATTAGCTAAAGCTGAAAATCAACTCAAGCATCTTTCTAATGGAGTTTTTAAAACCGGCGAATTACCCACATTTCAAGCTAAAATAGCTAATTCAGGCTATAAAAATTTGAAGCCTAAAAAACTTGAAATTCTTCAAATAAATCTTGGCTACATGTGTAATCAGGTTTGTTCGCACTGTCATGTAGATGCCGGCCCAGATCGTCAAGAAATCATGACCAAGGAAACTATGATTGAATGCTTAAGGGTGATTAAAAATAGTGGTGCACATACTTTAGATTTGACTGGCGGAGCACCCGAAATGAATCCTAATTTTAGATGGTTTGTAGAAGAAGCAGCTAAAGTTGGAATTAAAGATTTTATTGTGAGGTCTAACCTTACTATAATCCGCGCCAATAAAAAATATTATGATCTTCCTGAGTTTTTTAAGAAACATAATATTCATGTTGTATCATCATTACCACATTGGACACGCGGTAAAACTGATAAACAACGAGGCGAAGGCGTTTTTAACAAATCTATTGAGGCTTTAAAATCACTAAATAATATTGGTTACGGTATGCCAGGAAGTAGTTTAAGGCTTGACCTTGTTTACAATCCCTCAGGTGCTTTCATGCCTTCTAATCAAAGCGATTTAGAACGAGATTTTAAACAAGCTCTGAAAGAAGACTTTGATATTCATTTTCATCATTTAATGGCAATTACTAATTTACCGATTTCGCGATTTTTAGATTTTTTAATTGCCTCAGATAATTATGAAGATTACATGACTACTTTGGTTGAAGCTTACAATCCACTTGCTGTAGAAAATGTGATGTGCAGAAATACGTTATCTGTAAGTTGGGATGGCTGGTTGTACGATTGTGATTTTAACCAAATGCTATGCATGAAAGTCGATAGTTCGTCAAACCACATTAAGAACTTTGATGAAGCTGCTCTAAAAAACAGAAATATTAAAATTTCACAGCATTGTTATGGCTGTACTGCTGGTGCAGGAAGCAGCTGCCAAGGGACAACTGTATAATAAGTGATTGATAGAATGAAGCGATTATTAATAGTATTTTTAAGTGGTCTAAGTTTTTCTTTTGGTCAAAACAGTATTGAAGATGCTATTGATAAATACAATTCTAATAGTGTAGCGTATATAAATGTAGAAATGCTTAATCGCGAACTTCAATCGAAAGAAAATTTAATTTTACTAGACACGAGAAGCAAGGTTGAATATGATGTAAGTCACCTAAAAAATGCTGTTTGGGTTGGGTATGATGAATTCGATTTAAATACAGTAAAGTACTTGAGCAAAACTTCTGAAATTATTGTATATTGTTCTATTGGAGTGCGTTCTGAAGAAATTGGAGAGCAGTTGCAACAAGCAGGTTTCTTAAATGTAAAAAATCTTTATGGTGGTTTATTTAAATGGTTTAATAAAGGTTTTAAAGTTTACAATTTATCGGGTAATACGACTAAAAAAGTTCATCCCTACAACAAATTTTGGGGTATGTTTTTAATCAATGCAGAAAAATCTTATCATTAATGCACGATAATTTACTAATCATATTTACACGTAAACCTGAATTAGGTCATTGCAAAACACGTTTAGCTAAAACTGTTGGAGACAAAGCAGCGCTTGAAATTTATAAACATTTGGTTCAACATACCGCAAAAACTTCAGCCGATGTTAAAGCCCAAAAACAAGTCTGGTACACTAAAGCAATTGTTGATGATGATTGTTGGGAAAATTCTATTTTCGAAAAACAAATTCAACCTGAAGGCGACTTAGGCGAAAAAATGAAGTTTGCTTTTGAGCAAGGCTTTAAAAATAACTACAAACACATTGTTGTTATAGGTTCAGATTTATATGATTTACAACCAGAAGATATAACACAAGCTTTTGAAGCGCTTAAAAATAACGATGCTGTAATTGGTCCTGCTACTGATGGCGGCTACTATTTGTTAGGAATGAATGCATTACATAAGGCTGTTTTTGAAGCTAAATCTTGGGGAACCAATACTGTTTTTGAAAGTACATTAAGAGATTTGTCAACGCTAAAATTAAAACAATTATCGCCAAAAAATGACGTTGATTATTATGAAGACATCGCTGGCATTCCTATTTTTGAAGAAATTATTAAAACCTACCAATGAGTTACATAGAGCAAACTGTAGAATTTTTGAAAGATAAAGGTTTTGAATCTCCTGAAGTTGGAATTATTCTTGGGACAGGATTAGGAAAACTTTTAGATGAAGTTGAAGTATTAGCTGAAGTAAGCTATAACCATATTCCACACTTCCCAACAGCAACAGTCGAGTTTCATAAAGGTAAGCTGATTTATGGTCGTTTAAGCGGTAAAAAAGTTGTGGTAATGCAAGGCCGTTTTCATCTATATGAAGGTTACGACTTTTTAGATGTCACTTATCCTGTGCGAATCATGCACCGACTTGGCATCAAAAAACTTTTGGTTTCTAATGCGGCAGGCGCCATCAATCTAAACTTTAAAAAAGGTGAAATCATGCTGATTGATGATCACATAAATTTACTCGGTGGTTCGCCATTAGCCTTTAGAGGTGTTTCTAAAACAGGCGATCGTTTTGTAGATATGAGTTGCCCTTACGACCTTAAAATGAGTAAAAAAGTCGAAAGCATTGCTCAAGAAAATAATATTACATTACATAAAGGTGTTTATGCTTCAGTTATGGGGCCACAACTAGAAACGCGTGCTGAATATCGCTATTTGAAGATTATTGGTGCTGATGCAGTTGGTATGAGTACAGTTCCTGAAATAATTGTGGCTAATCACTTAAAATTACCAGTTGTAGCAGTATCGGTTTTAACAGATGAGTGTGATCCAGACCATTTAAAACCTGTTGATGTTGAAGCTATTATTGAGACAGCCGCTAAAGCTGAACCTCATATGATTACTTTGTTTAAACAGTTAATAGGAAAACTTGAAGTCCAAGACTAGTTTTTAAAACAATTTTTAGGTCTTACATAAGTATATGTACAAGTATTTGTTTATTGTTTTTTTTGTTACTTATACATATACTTTTTGTCAAACTAAAGAAGTCTTAATAGGTTTAAAACAAAATTATGCTGAGCTTTTAATTCATAAAAACGAAGTTTCTCATTTAGCTAATTATAGAATTAAAGGCGTCTCAGCTACTTTAGAAACTAATACAACTGGAGAAAAAGCATGGCATTCATATTTTAATTTTCCAAACTATGGGCTGATTTTAAACTATCAAGACATGGGTTCTCCAGCACTTGGAGAAGTGTATAGCTTAAGTGCGTTTTATAAATTCTTTTTTTTAAAAAGACAAATGCATGTCACAACAGGCCTTGGTTTTGGGTTTACAAATAATCGCTTTGATGCTATTAAAAACCCTAAAAATATTGCCTACGGAAGCTCAATGCTTGCTAATGTTTTATTTGAACTTAACTATAGATTAATACCAGACTTCAATAAGCGAATAAATTTTGATTTTGGACTTTTTTTTCAGCACTTTTCTAATGCTAAAATTAAATCACCTAATTCAGGAACTAATCATTATGGTCTTCAATTTGGTGTATCTTATAATTTAAATAATAGCTCTGTTAAAACCAATCGTTCAAATCGAAAGTCAACTACAGCTTTTGAACCTGATGTAGATAAAACGCTCCAATTTCATTTTTTAATAGCCAGTGGCCTTAATGATCTTGAAATTTTAAATACTAAGCCTTATCCTTTTTTTACATTTACAGCTTTAACAGAAAAGAAATTGAGTTTTGTAAATTCTATTCAATTAGGTGCTGATTTGTTTTTGAGTTATGCTGCAAAAGAATACAACCAATTTATGGTTTCTGCTTACCCGGAAGAAGGTATAAGTCGCTATGAAGATTGGAAAAGAGTTGGTCTTTTTGCAGGGCATAAATTTCATTTAGGCGAATTAAAACTGGTATCACAATTAGGTTATTACATTTATTATCCAATTGAATATCTAGACAGAGTTTATACTAGAATTGGACTTCAATATACTATGAGCAAGCACATTTATGCTTCTATCTTATTAAAATCTCATTATGCAAAGGCTGAGAGTTTAGAGCTTGGTATTGGATTTAAATTATGAAACAAACTTTAATAATTTTAGGCTGTCTGTTAATTTTGATTTCTTGTGAAAATGAATCGATATCGCAATGTTTTCAATCAGAGACAGTCGAATCAAAAACCTATACTATCTCAGATTTTGATACCTTAGTAGTTGGTGAATTTATAGAAGTAGAGCTTATTCAATCAACTGAAAACAAAATTATAACTGAAGCTTTTAGTATTAGAAATGGTAAATTCGACCTTAATCAAAATAGTGCTAAACTTGAAATCTCACTGGAAAACACTTGTATATCAACTGCTAAAGCGCCTAAAGTGCCACTTAAATTATACGTTAACAATTTAACGACAATCTATAATAATAGCGCATATAAAGTCTTCTCTAAAGATACCTTATATTTTGATAACCTAAAATTAATTTCAGACGCTAATCAAGAGTTGAGCCAATTTAATTCAGGAAATTTTAATTTACTTCTCGATAGTCATTCAATTACAATTATATCAACTGGAATCAACCAGTTTAACTTAAGCGGTAAAGTAGGACAATTTAATTTAAAAGTTTATAGCGGAATGAGCGCTGTAAATGCAAAAGAATTAACTTCAGAGTCAATAAACTTATTTTATAGATCAAGTAATCATTCATATTTAGGCGTTACGAATTCAATAATTGGTGAAATTCGTTCAAGCGGTAACATTATACTTAACCAAATACCTAATTTTATTGAAGTAGAAAGTTTTTATACTGGCGAAATTATAATTGATGACTAATCTCGACTGACGTCTAAAATTTCAAAAATGATATTTCCATTTGGGACTTCAATTTCGGCTTTATCACCCGCTTTTTTACCTAAAAGTCCTTTTCCGATTGGTGAGTCGACAGAAATTTTACCTGTCTTTAAATCGGCTTCACTTTGAGCGACTAATTTGTAGGTCATTTTTTGTCCTGTTTTAGTATTTTTAAGCTGTACAGAACTGTGTATAAGTACCTTTGAAGTGTCTAATTGAGACTCGTCTATCACACGTGCATTAGCAACTACTTCTTCAAGTTTAGATATTCTCATCTCAAGCATTCCTTGAGCTTCTTTAGCAGCATCATACTCAGCATTTTCACTTAAGTCACCTTTATCTCTAGCCTCAGCAATAGCCTGCGAAGCTTTTGGTCGTTCAACATCTCTTAACTGGTCTAATTCTGCTTTCAACTTTTTTAGTCCTTCTTCAGTGTAATATGATACTTTACTCATAATTATTAGGTTTATATAACAAAAAAAGAATCCCATTAAATGAGATTCTATACTACAAATGTAATAAATTTACAGTTTTAAATCAATTAATCGTTTGAATATTATGGCGAAGTCATTTTTACTTTTTCTATTTAGTTTTGTTTTGTTAACTGCATGTGAAAGTGAAGAACGGCAAAACCGTAATCCTAATTTACTTGAAATTAATGTTAATATTGAGGTGAGTTTAAATTTGCCACAATTTAATCAGCTCAACTTTCCTGGAAATGCAATGTATGTTTCAAGCCAAGGTAACTTAGGTGTGATTGTAGTTAATACAGGTAGCGGGTTTTTAGCTTGGGATGCAGCAGACCCTAATATTCTACCACAAGATTGTTCTCGTTTAGAAATTAATGGTTTAGAAGCCGAATCTAATTGTAGTTCACAGAATGTTTATAGTTTAGTTACAGGTCAGCCGCTTAGTGGTGAAAATTTAAAATATCCATTGTATGCTTATCGCATTAATCAAGGTGGAAATGTTTTAAATATTTTTAATTAGCCAAACGCTTTTTGATAGAATTTAAGTCTAAGTTGAAGTTAACAGTTTTAGCATCAACTTTACTATGATGTTGTATAATTAAATTACACTGCTTGTACTTGATATAAATTTTATAGTGATTTCCTTTAAATAAGCAATCGGTAACCTCAGCAATCAGACTTGCTTTATTAGAAATGATTATTTCATTTGGATAGATAATTAGTTCATCAGTTTTGAACTCATCCTCAAGTTTAAATTCTTTTGGCTTTATTGTATTTACCTCTCCAAAAAGCGAAGCACAATACATATTTTCAGGGCGATTATAAATTGCCTTTGTTGCTCTGAAATCAATTTGTTGGGCATCTTTTAAAATTAAAGTTTTATCGCTAAAACCTAAAACATCTTCAGTGTCGTGAGTAGCGATAATGCAGCTGATATTTTCACGCTTAAAATACGAAAATAAGGCATGTCTGAGTTTGTGTTTTTTAAAATGATCTATATGACTAAAAGGTTCGTCAAGGAGTATTAATTCTGGTTTTTTTGCCAAAGCACGACCTAAGGCAACGCGTTGTTTTTCGCCACTGCTAAGGTTTTTAACTTTTTTGTTTTTGAGGTGTTCTAAGTCTAGAAGTTTTAGAAAAAATAAGATTTTTTCTTTAGACTCGGCAGGTGTCTGACGCGATAAATGTTTTGCAATATTTTCACGAACACTTATGTAAGGCATCAGATTAAATTCCTGATCTAAAAACTTAAAGTGTTGATAGCCTGGTATTAGATTATATTTAGGGCCTTTTACAGTTTCACCTTTCCAAGAGATGTTGCCTTTATCTAAATCAATTAGTCCGTAAATCGATTTTAAAAGTGTGCTTTTTCCACAACCGCTTTCGCCGATAACTGCAAGATTTTCACCTTCATTGAGTGTTAGATGTATGTTTTGAAAGGCTGGCGTGTTTTCAAAAAATACGCTGATGTGGTTGAGTTTTAGCATAACTATAAACCTAGACTAATGGTGTAGTAATCAAGATTTACAAAGGTATGATTATAGGTTTACTCAATGATTAATTTTTCAGTAAAACTTACGCTATTGTTGCTCGCTTTTACAATGTAAATTCCGCTTTTTAAACTACTTATATTAATAATTTTATTTTCGGAAAGTTGTGTTTGTTGAACTAATTGTCCGTTTAGGTTGTAAATTTCAACTTGAATTCTGCTAACATCAATGTTGTTTTTAAAATTTAATTTAAACTGATTAGTTGCCGGGTTTGGGTATAAAATGAGTTGATTATTATCAAATGTATTTGAAGCTAAAGTACAATTAAGTTCTGAAATTGGTGGTAAATCAAAAGCTTCAATCTGGTCAAATCGATTTGTTGAGTCACCTTGAGTAGCACTATAGCCTAAACCTCTTGAAGCAAACACTTCCCAAATTAAACACTGGTTTTCACCATTATTAGCAATTAAATCTGCTTGTAATATGGCATCTCGACCATCAATAAAACCAGGCTCACATGTTTGCAATTTTAAGCCATCAATAACTAATTGCATAATTTTGTTATTGCCACCATTACCATTGTATATGTCGTTATCGTAGCCGTACTCATCAATAAAAGCCCACGTTAAATCCCATAACATCGTAGACCAAACAAAGCCAACACCATGTGGTACTGATAATCCTGGATTATTTGTTAAGCTATAACTCGAAGGATTTGCAGTTGTGTTAGTTGTGTATTTAAATGGTCTAATGCCATTGCCATTAATTGGTTGGCTTACTGCAAAAGTTCCAATTCCTCGACCATCAGTTCCTAAGTCTCCAGGTTCTAAAGTCATCATTAAAGCGATCCAGTCGCTCCAGCCTTCTCCCATTTGTTCTTCATTAAATAAGCAGTTTGGCTGTGATTTACCGCCTGTTAATCGTGTAGAAATTCCATGACCGTATTCATGACTGATAATACCATTATCAAAATCACCATCTATTTCATAAGGACCATTGTTAACAAGAGTAGCACTAACTGTATTATTGGCTAGTAACGCATTAATAATTGCCTCTCCATCACTTTGAGAAACCATGATAGAAGGAATAGTAATAGAGAAACCATCGCCGCCCATAACAATAGGATTGTCAGGAACATTATTTACCATAATAACTGCTAAAGCACCTGCATTTTGGGCTTGTTCAATTTTATTTACAAACGTGCAACTTCCTCGTCTTATAACCACAATTTTATTATTTAAGGCGGTATTATTTGTTAATGGTTCGCAAGCATCTAAAACATCTAATGAATTTGGATCATCTAAGGCTAAAGCTAAATTAGCGTTGATAGGATTTACAGGAATTTCACCACCAAATGCAGCGGGAATCCCATTATAGTCTCCGGCCAAAGTTGAAGGATAACTAATGCTTAAAGGTGGGTCAGGTTGTCCAGCTGGTGACCATAAAAACATTTGCATACGTGGACTAAAGCCATCTGGAGGCGTGCCAAAATTAGCATTGTTTAAGCCGCTGCCATCTTGAGCATCAGCTAAAACAGGATCATTTCCAAAGATAGGAGATGCTTCATAGTTATACTCTTGAAAATTTCCAGCTTCTTCATCAAAACCATAATTAAACCAAACATCATGCATAAAATTATTCCATACAAATAAATTTGTAATTGATGCATCTTGATAAGACGCTGGTGTAGTGTTAAAATCTAATGGAAAATCAAAATTTAAACCTGGACCGCCATTAGGTGAATAACCATTGCCGTCATTTCCGTTTCTATCCTCTTGAGCATACACATTATTTCCTCGGGTTATAGTGTATTCTGCACCACTATTGCCGTCAGTATCGTGCCATCCATTTGGTGAAGCTGGGTTAGAGGGATTACTTATAAGCGTTCTTGCACCATGATTTGGGGATTCCACAGGCAAAGGATAAGCATTGTAAGTACCAACATTTGTTGAAGTTGCAGTTAAAACACTAAAATTTTCAGTTGTATGTTGCTTTTTAGGTTCTCTGTGAGCAACATGATCATCGTTACAACTCAGCATCCAGTCATTTAAATTAATGAGCTCACCTGAATTTGCATCAATCCGAGCACTCCACCAATGTAATGTTGATGTTTCATAAAGTGAAATATCCCAGCTTAACTTGAGTTGGTTTTCATTTTCAATATACATTAACTTAACCTGAATAGACTCTTCTGAAGCTCCCAAGTTTTTTACAATATAATGCTTAGTATCTTCGGCTGAAATAACACGAGTTGTTTGATTATTTGTTTCAATTTCTAAAATTTCAATTAATTTATTTACAGCTTCAATAGGAGACAAACTTGCTGTTGTTTCATTCGCTTTACCAGCAATATTTGACTTAAAATTATGTGTAAACGATATAACTTTATCATCCTTAACTACAAAATTCCCGATAGCATTATAAATTGGTGTGCTATTATGCATTTGCTGCATGTAGTAAATGTGAGCATCTAAGCTGTTAGAAAAATGATGACTATCTAATTTAAGGTAGGCTACATCTTCTTCAAAAAATTTTTCATTTTTTGCTTCACGCTCAAGAAAATCATGAATTTGTTTTTCAGGTGTTTGACTGTAAGTTATAACAGTTAAAAATAACGAAAAAATGTATGCATATTTCATTTATAGAATTTTGTAATAATACCCAAAAAAGTATTATTTTGAAATTGAATAATTGTTAAATTTAATCAGATACTTTTACAATTGGTCTGGGTTATAGCCAAGATAATCACGCTCTGTCTCTGAAAATTTAATATCATAAGTTTCTAATTCTTTTAAAATCGGGTTGTAAATTTCAGGATAAATTGGTCTTAAAACTCCAGGTTTAGATATTTCACCAGAGATCATTTTTACTACGGCAATTCCTAATGGTAACCCAACTGTTCTTGCCATTGCTGTGAATGTTTGGTCTTCACCTATGCTAACCATTGTCGAGTCGATTTGTTGTTTTTTACCATTAAGCTCGTAACCAAATTTATGGTACATTACAATCATATCTTTATCATCTGCGTTGAGCGTCCATTTGTCTTCTAAAATTTTTTGTAATGCTTGTGCTGGAGTTGCATTTTTAAGGCCAATTACTTTGTTGTTATTGAAGATTTCGAGTTCTAAAAGTTTATCCCAAATTAAGTCATCTTGATCAATTTTAAGATTATGTCTTAATTTAAGTTCAACTGAATCTGTTGGAGAATAAGGTAAGAACGAATTTACAAATTCACGGTAGGTCATGTTTTCAGAATTTTCTATCGTGTAAGAATCATCAGTCATACCTAGTTGCACAAACACATTCCAAGCCTTGCTAAAACCTACTCTACGCAATGTACCTCTATAAAGTGTTGGGATATCTTTAATGTTGTAAACTTCGCGATAAGCTAATGAGTTTCGGTTGGCAAGACCTTCAAAACGACCGTAGCCGGGAACTTCTAAAAATTCAGTTCGTCTAAATAAACGTTGGTAAGGGATATATTTATATTGACCTTCTTGAATAAACTTTGCGGCGCCACCTTGTCCAGCTACAACAACATTTCTAGGATTCCAAGTAAATTTGTAGTGCCATAAGTTATCATCGCTTTCAGGAGCGACTAAACCGCCTGTAAACGATTCAAACAAAAGCATTTTTCCGCCTTGATCTCTAATACGATCAATTACTTGCATAGCACTCATGTGGTCAATCCCTGGATCTACACCAATTTCATTCATAAAAGTTAATCCTTTGGCTTTAACCTCTTGGTCAAGTGCCGCCATTTCATCTGATACGTAAGATGCTGTAGCTAAATTTTTATCGAAAGCAATGCAGTCTTTGGCGACTTCAATATGAAAACGCGCTGGCAGCATAGAAACTACTAAATCAGCTTCTTTGATGGCATTCTGTCTTTCTTCAGTTTTAAAAATATCTAATTCTATAGCTGAAGTTGAACTATAATTAGCAGCTTTTTTAGCAACATTTAAATCTTTATCAGCTATAGTGATTTCAAAATTTAAATTTTTAGATTTTTCATGTAAATATCTTACTAATGCTGAAGTAGATTTCCCAGCACCAATTATTAATATGTTAGTCATAGTATTAATTATTTAGTAATTCTTAATTTTGCGAAGCCACGAATGTAAATAAATTCAAATAAATTAAACAAAGATGCATAAAAAGCTTTTAGGCCTTGGACTAATTCTAGGCGGAATTTCAATTGTATTAGGTGCTTTTGCTAGTCATGGTTTAGAAAATTTAATTGCAAAAGAAGCTATTGAAACTTTTGAAACTGGTGTACGCTACCAAATGTATCAAGCCTTGTTTTTAATAGGAGTTAGCTTTTATAAAGCTCTTTTAATCAGGCAAGTTAACTTGATTTTTTGGTTAAATTTAATTGGTGTTTTATGTTTTTCTGGTTCAATTTATGGTCTAGCTACAAATGAATTGTCAAGTTTTGATTTTAAAACAATAGCATTAGTAACACCTTTAGGCGGCTTGATGCTTATTATTGTTTGGTTTTATACTGCTTATTTAGTGTATAAAAAAAATAAATAAAGTTGATTTAAATCAGTAGATTTTCGAAATAAGTCTTTAAATTTGTTTGCCTAATGATAATTCAACACCATTATTATGCAAAACAATGAAAAAGTTACGAAAACGATTTCGTTAACATCTTACGGTATTCAATCCTCTAAGGTTCATTACCAACTATCATCTGAAGAACTTCATAAAATAACAGTCGAAAAAAATCAAGGTGTCACAGTAAATTCTGGCGCTTTGGCTGTTAATACAGGTGAATTTACAGGCCGATCTCCAAAAGATCGATTTATTGTTGAAGATGCAATTACAAAAGACGAAATTTGGTGGGGTGATATTAATATTCCTTTTGAATCTGACAAGTTTGATCAACTTTACGATAAGGTTGTTAACTACCTCTCAGATAAAGAGCTTTTTGTTCGGGATAATTTTGCTTGTGCAGACGAGAACTATAAAGTTAAAATTAGACATATAAATGAGTATCCTTGGAGTAATATGTTTACTTACAATATGTTTTTAAGACCAAACGAGGCTGAATTAGAAAACTTTACACCAGAATGGACAGTTATTAATGCGCCAGGTTTTAAAGCTGATCCTGAAGTTGATGGAACACGAGCTCATAATTTTGCAATTCTTAATTTTACAAAAAAAATTGCTCTTGTTGGTGGTACTGGTTACACAGGTGAAATTAAAAAGGGTATTTTTTCTGCCTTAAACTTTATTTTGCCAGTGATGAAGAATACTTTACCAATGCACTGTTCTGCAAATGTTGGTGAAGATGGAGATACAGCTATTTTCTTTGGTTTATCAGGAACAGGAAAAACAACGCTTTCTGCCGATCCAGAACGCTATTTAATCGGAGATGATGAACATGGATGGACAAATGAAAACACGGTGTTTAATTTTGAAGGTGGTTGTTATGCTAAAGTTATTGACTTAACCGAAGAGAAAGAACCTGATATTTTTAGAGCTATAAAACCAGGAGCAATACTAGAAAATGTTGTGATAAATAATGGTGAAGTAGATTTTAAAGATGCTTCGATTACTCAAAATACAAGAGTGAGTTATCCTATTCACCATATAAAAAATATTAAACAACCATCAGTTGGTGAAAACCCAAAAAATATCTTCTTTTTAACAGCTGATGCTTTTGGCGTATTACCTCCTATAAGTAAATTAACTCCAGGTCAAGCAGCATTTCATTTTATAAGTGGTTACACTGCTAAAGTTGCAGGAACCGAGGCTGGAATTGATGAGCCATTGCCAAGTTTCTCAGCTTGTTTTGGCGCGCCATTTATGCCTTTACATCCAACACGATACGCTGAAATGCTTAGTAAAAAGATGCAGGAGGCTGGTGTTAATGTTTGGTTAGTTAATACGGGTTGGACAGGTGGTCCTTACGGTACAGGTAGCAGAATGAAGTTAAAATATACCCGAGAAATGATTTCATCAGCTCTAGAAGGCCTGTTAGACCAAGTTGAGTTTGAGCAACATGAAATTTTTGGTTTACATATGCCTAAAGAGTGTCCTAACGTGCCTAACGAAGTCTTAAACCCAAAACAGACATGGGCAGATCAAGAAGCTTATGATAAAAAAGCAATGGCTTTAGCAAAATCTTTTAAAGATAACTTCAAGCAATTTGAAGATTATGCAAATGAAGAGATAATTAATGGTGGGCCTTTAAAATAGAAGTGATTACTACTTTAAAAACTGAACAAAAAAGCCAATTATTTAATTGGCTTTTTTGTTTGCATCTATAACATATTTTTCTATAGCCATAGTCATAGAAGGTGCTTCTGGAGTTGGCGCTTTAATTTGAACATTTAAACCTTTTTCTTTAGCAGCTTTTAGAGTTGTTTTCCCAAAGGCGGCAATTCTAGTGTTTTTTTGTTCAAAATCCGGGAAATTTTCAAAAAGCGATTTAATTCCACTTGGGCTAAAAAAGACAACAACATCATAAAAGACTTCTTTTAAGTGTGATAAATCACTAACTACTGTTTTGTAAAAAATCCCTCGCGTCCAATCGATACCTAATTTATCTAATTGTTGAGGTATAACCGGCTTAAGTGTGTCTGAAGATGGTAATAAAAACTTTTCATCTTTATGTTTTTTTATGTAAGCCACAAGGTCTTGAAAATTACGCTTACCAACATAAATCTTGCGTTTTCTGTAAACCACATACTTTTGCAAATAGTAAGCAACGGCTTCACTTTGGCAAAAGTACTTCATTGTATCTGGAATTTTAAAACGCATTTCTTCTGCGATTCTAAAATAATTGTCAACAGCATTTCTACTTGTAAGAATAATTGCCGTGTAGTTATGTAAATCTATTTTTTGTTGTCTTACCTCTTTAGAGTCAACGCCTTCAACATGAATAAAAGGTATAAAGTCTATCTTTACCTTCAATTTAGATTCTAATTCAGCGTAAGGTGAATTATCTACTTTAGGTTCAGGTTGAGAGATTAGGATAGTCTTAACTTTCATAGGTTTCAATTTCAAACACCTAAAATTTATACCAATTTAGGGCAATAATTATGGGTGCTATTTCAAGGCTGCAAATGTACAAAATAAAATAAAACCAATGAGGTAATAGTTTATTTCGTTCTTTATATGCTTGAAAACCAATGATAGCAAGGTTAATTAAAACAAATAGTGTAAAAATAGCGTAAATAAATTTTTGGTTTAGGTTATTATTTAAGTGATAAATAATAAAAAATGGATAGCAAATGAGTGTTGAAAATATAAAAGCACTTACCTTAGTTAAAGCGTATAATTTTACTAGTTTAACTGAGTCTGACAAGTAACCAATTGTAATTTCAAATCCTAACTTTAAAATCAAAACAAAAGTACCTACAAAGGTTAATTCGAGTGGCGAAAAATTGATGTTTAACCTAGGTTGATATATTTGGATGATGCTATAAATTATAAGAAGCGTTGAAGTTACTAGAAATACTTCAGTTGTATTAAAACTAAATTTTAAACGCTCTTTTTCTGCTAAGTAAGACTTTAATAAATCAGATTTAAAAAATAAATAAAATGTAGCTTCGTTTAAGTGTTTAGCAATGGCCATACAAAAGCCAATACCAAGTAAACTTAAAAAAAGCCAATTGTTAGTTGCTATGTTTCGAAGTATTACTTCCATAAGTGTCGCAAAATTAAACTAATTAGTTTTGATGCGTGTTATCTATGCATCCAAATTAATTACATTTGTATTTTTATAAATTTTATGCTTAAAAGACTCGTCATTATACCAACCTATAACGAAATTGAAAATATATCTGATATTATTTCAGCTATAATTTCGTTACCTCTAAAGTTTGATATTTTGGTTGTTGATGATAATTCACCAGATGGTACGGCTAAAAAAGTACGAGAATTACAAGCTAACTTTAAACAGATTTTTTTAGAAGTTCGTAATGCTAAGAATGGCTTGGGTAAAGCTTATATTCATGGATTTAAATGGGCGTTAGAGCAAGCTTATGATTTAATTTTTCAAATAGATGCAGATTTTTCTCATAACCCCAAAGATTTAATTTTACTCAATAAAGCTTGTGAGCAAGACAATGCAGACCTTGCAATTGGTTCGCGATATTTAACAGGCGTAAATGTTGTAAACTGGCCTATGAAGCGTGTGTTAATGTCTTGGTTAGCTTCTAAATATGTAAAAATCATGACAGGCTTACCTATTGAAGATACAACAGCTGGATTTGCCTGCTTTAAATCTAAAGTTTTAAAAGAAATTAACCTTGATAAAATTAAATTTATTGGGTATGCATTTCAAATTGAAATGAAATATAAAGCTTATCACAAAGGCTTTTCAGTACAAGAAATCCCGATTATTTTTACGGATAGAACTAAAGGAACTTCAAAGATGAGCAGTAAAATTATCACAGAAGCAGTGTTTGGAATTATAAGAATGAGACTAACTAAACTTTTTGGAAGATTATAATGGAATATTTAATAAAAAATGCAAAAATTGTCAACGAAGGTAAGATTGTCGAAGGTGATGTTTTTGTGAAAGATCAAATTATTGCTGAAATTGATACTTCAATCAGCGTAAAATCTAACACCACTCAAGTTATTGATGCTGAAGGTAATTTTTTGATTCCCGGAATGATCGATGATCAAGTTCATTTTAGAGAACCAGGTTTAACACATAAAGAAACTATTTTAACAGGTTCTAAAGCGGCCGTCGCTGGTGGAATAACGTCTTACTTTGAGATGCCAAATACTCAACCGCAAACCACAACGCAAACTTTATTTCAAGAAAAATGCCAATTAGCTAATAGCAATAGTTACGCAAATTTTGCTTTTATGTTTGGTGGTACCAATGATAATTTAGAAGAGATTAAAAAAATTAATCCAAAAATCACACCTGCATTAAAATTATTTTTAGGGTCATCAACTGGAAATATGCTTGTTGATGATGAAAATGTTTTAGAGCAAATCTTTAAGCATTCGCCATTAATTATTGCAGCTCATTGCGAAGATGAAGCTACCATAAAGCATAATCTAGAAAAGGCTATTTCAAATTATGGTGAAGACATCCCGATTAGTGAACATCCTAACATTAGGAGTGAAGAAGCTTGTTATTTATCATCGTCTAAAGCTATAAAATTAGCTGAAAAAACCGGAGCACGTCTACACGTTTTTCATTTATCAACAGCTAAAGAAATGAGTTTATTTGGTAATAAAAAACCACTAAACAAAAAGCAAATAACTGCTGAAGTTTGCATTCACCATTTATGGTTTTCTGATAAAGATTATCAAGACAAAGGAACATTTATTAAATGGAATCCGGCTGTTAAAACTGAAAAAGATCGTGATGCCTTATGGAAGGCTTTAAATAATGATAAAATTGATGTTGTAGCTACTGATCACGCGCCACACACCAAAGAAGAAAAAAAGCAAATATACACAAAAGCACCTAGTGGTGGCCCTTTAGTTCAGCATGCCTTGCCAGCACTTTTTGAGGCTTACCATCAGAACAAAATTTCAGTCGAAAGAATTGTTGAAAAAACAGCACACAACCCAGCACGATTATTTGATGTAGAAAAACGCGGTTTTATAAAAGAAGGCTATTTCGCAGACTTAGTTTTAGTAAATCCTAATGAACCTTGGTCTGTCAATCAAGATAATATTTTCTACAAGTGTGGTTGGTCTCCTTTTTATGGAAGCTCCTTCAGGTCTAGAATTACACATACTTTTGTAAATGGTAACTTAGTCTATAAAAATTTTAAATTCAGTGATGATAAACCAGGGATGCAAATTACATTTGAGCGTTAAGATTGCCTTTTTGGGTATCTTACTTTTTAACCTTTTGGCTTGCCAAGACACCTATGAAGTAAACGAACCTGACGAACTCATTTCTAAACAAAAAATGATTGACATTATAGAAGATATGATGTTAATGGATGCTGCAAAAAATATTTCTAGTCGCCAATTTAGAGTTAATGACATTAGATTATATGATGTTATTAAAACTAAATATGATATAGATAGTACACGCTTGCGTCAAAACTTAGAATATTACAATCAACAGTTTGAAGTCAATATTGAAATTTATGACTCTGTTAAAGCACGTCTGCAAAGAAGAAAAAATAGTGTAGACTCTATTGCTATCGTTAAAGACAGCATAAAAATGTTTAATATTGATCGAAACAAAAAGCGGCAAGACTCAATAAAAAAAGCTAAAGTCTCAGTTAAAAATTAGAATTTTCCTTGATTTGTTTTAAAGTATCATCAATTTTTTGAAACTTAAATTGAATTACGTTTTTAATTTTATGATTACTATAGGTGTCACTTTCAAAAAGGGAAGTAATTAAGTCTTTTGTCATTTGGCGTTTTTTCCCTATTAAAGAGGTAAGTAAGCTAAAAAGCCAAAAAACAAACAACATCCATTTTGTAATTTTAATTTGAGGTGGCTTAGCATTAAATAAATTAGCAATTTTCACTGCTAAAGTTTTAAAATTCAAATTTTCGGTAACTAGAATGTAGCGTTCATTTTTTAAATCAGATTGCATGAGTAAGTACATGGCCTTACAACAATCGTAAACACTCACAAATCCAGTAGTTTTATTAAAATAAAATTTGAAACCCTTAGCATATTTGTTTATAATTTCACCACTACCTTGATTATAAAATCCATGTCCTAAAATTACACCAGGATTAACGATTATAAGGTTTAAACCTTCTTGAGAACCACGCCATGCTTCGCGCTCAGCACCATATTTTGCAATTGCATAAGCATTAGATTTGTCATGTTCTGAAATCGTAATTTGTTCATCAATAAGGTTTAATTCAGGATTTTTACTTAGCGTAGCAATACTACTTACATGGCAAAATTTTTGGACACGATATTCAAGACTAAAATTAATGATGTTTGCTGTGCCTTCAATATTTACCTTTCGTAACCTTTTATAGTCACTTGGTGCGTTGCTAATCATGCCTGCACAATGATAAACATGAGCAATTTTATGATTAGAAAAGACATTATTCAATTGCGGAATATCTAATATATCAGCCTTGACCCACTTCAGCCTTTGCTCGATAACCAGATCAGTAACCTCTGAGTAGGTTTTCAGAATCTCAAGGGCTTTATTTCGCTTTGCTTCAGTTCTATATAAGCAAACACAGGGTTCACTTAAACTAATTAAGTAAGCCGTTAAATGTGTTCCTAAAAATCCAGTTGCACCTGTAATTAAATTCATTTGGTAAATATACTTAGCTTGTAGGAAAAAAGCTTCATAATGGTATCTTTGTGACAAAATTTTAGGAGATGAAAAATGATTTTATAGAAGAAGTTACTTGGCGAGGAATGGTTCATGATGTTATGCCAGGTACACAAGATCACTTAAATGAAAGTATGCGAGCAGCTTATGTTGGTATAGATCCTACCGCAGATTCGCTTCACGTTGGTCATTTAGTGGGCGTGATGTTATTAAAACACTTTCAGTTAGCTGGTCATAAACCCGTTGCTTTAATCGGTGGTGCTACAGGTATGATTGGCGATCCTTCAGGCAAATCTGAAGAACGTAATTTATTAGATGAGGAAACTTTAAAGCATAATCAAAATTCAATTAAACATCAGCTTGAAAAATTTTTAGATTTTAAGAGTCAAGAAAATAACGCTGCTGTTTTAGTTAATAACTACGACTGGATGAAGTCTTTTAGTTTCATAGATTTTATTAGAGATGTTGGTAAGCATATTACGGTAAATTATATGATGGCAAAAGATTCGGTTAAAAAACGTTTATCAGCCGAATCTAAAGAAGGCATGAGTTTTACTGAATTTACCTACCAATTGGTTCAGGGTTACGATTTTCTACATTTATATAGAAGTTTAAACTGTAGCCTGCAAATGGGCGGCAGTGATCAATGGGGAAACATTACCACAGGTACTGAACTCATTAGACGTATTGAGCAAGGCAAAGGATTTGCTTTAACTTGCCCGTTAATTACAAAAGCTGATGGAACTAAATTTGGTAAAACTGCATCAGGAAATATTTGGCTTGACCCTAAAAAAACATCTCCATTTAAGTTTTATCAATTCTGGTTAAATACAAGTGATGAAGATGCCGAAAAGTTTATCAAGATTTTTACATTTAAATCTAAAGATGACATTGAAAAACTTATAAAAACCCATAAAGATGCGCCGCACTTAAGAGTTTTACAAAAGGCTTTAGCAATTGATATTACTATTGCAGTTCATGGTAAAGAACAGTTAGAAAATGCTCAAAAAGCAAGTAATATTTTATTTGGGAAATCAACTTTCGAAGACTTAAACTCGATCGAAGAGCAAACATTTTTAGACGTTTTTGAAGGTGTTCCAACCGCTGAAATTAAAAAAGACAAATTGAGTGAAGGTATAGATATTGTTGAAGCTTTAACTACGCATTCAAATTTTCTAGGATCTAAGGGTGAAGCAAGACGTGCCTTAAAACAAAACGCTATCGCTGTTAATAAGGAAAAAGTTAGTGTTGATTTTAAAATTAAAGCGCAATATTTATTAAGTGATAAATATATTTTAATAAGTAAAGGAAAAAAACTAAATTATATAATAGTTGCAGTATAAAAACAATAAAGCCCCGAATTAACGGGACTTTATCTAACTAACCAATCTATTATGAAAAAACTTCATCCTGGCACAAATATATAATTTAAGTTCAATTAACCAATATTATTTACAAAAATAATAACATAAATTGGCAAAAATTTTTAAATTTTGCTTTACAAAGCCATTAAGTTACAACCACGAACATCACTTTGATCAAATCGACCTAAAATTTCATAGGAGTTTTCATCTATAACTTTACCCAAATCTTGGGTTGCAATAAAGCTGCATGAATACAAGTTTGCTAAATCTATCACGTTAATGCCACCTGTTTTGTTACTTTTTTGATAATTCAGTGCATCTTCAGGGTCTCGAATTAAAAATCTTAAATGTTTCGGACATTTAAAAATTCCATCACCTAGACTGTAAGCTTGTGAAAGTAATTCTGTCATGCCATATTCGCTATGTATGCTTTTTACATTAAAAGCCTTTGTTAAGATAGTGTGTAATTCATGACGTGTCATTTCTTTTCGTCTACCTTTCATTCCGCCAGTTTCCATAATCACACAATGGCTCAGGTCTAAATCCTGAAATGCTTCTGCTAAATCAAGTAAGGCAAAGCTAACACCAATCAGCAAAACTTTTTTATTTTTCTTTTTAAGTTGGTCGAGTTGTTTAACTAGTTCATCAATGTTGTGAAGATAAAAGCCACTTTGTTTGTTTTTACTTTTTTTAATCAAGTTATCGACCATGTAGATGAGAGATGAACCCTCGCGTTCTAGATATGATGGTAACAAAGCTAGGATAACAAAATCTTCTGGGTCACCATAAAATTGTTTAAACGTATTCAAAAAGCTTCTTTCATAGAGAGACAAATCACTAATAAAATGTTGGCTAGGTATTTGCCCTGTTGTACCGCTACTTAAAAATGTTTTTTCGATGGTGTTAAAAGATATGACGTGTTTTTTTTTGAAAAACTCAATTGGTAAAAAAGGAATTTTTTCTAAGGTGGTTACTTCATCCGGTTCGCTAATAAAAAAATCACAAAATTCTCTATATACCTTACAATTTTCATATTGAAATCGGAAAACTTCAAGACTTATTTCAATAAAATCTTCATTAGAATTAATTGCGAATATGTTATTTTCCAGGCTTTTCATCATTAAAAAAAGCACCTCAATTGAGGTGCTTTTGCAAAGATAGTAATCTTTATGTGTTTATTGAACAACTAGTTTTTTTGTTAAGCTCTGGTTGCCTTCAGTGACTTTAACTAAATAGACACCAGACTTTAGGCTAGCAGTGTTAAGTTGAGCTGAATTGTTAGCCGTTTGCTTTAAAACTTGCTTACCTAAGACATTATATACCTCAACTGTAAATGTATTAGCATTGCTAATTGAAATATTCACTAAGTTTCCTTTAACTGGATTAGGATATAAAACTACATCTGAGTTTGTAAAAGATGTGTTGCTTAAAGTAACATCGATATCGTTATCTCTTGGGTAAATTCTGTATTCACCGTTGTTTTCCTCACCTGCTAAACCAGCAACATTAACTGTGTTTGTAGGAACAATGTCTCCTGTATAAGCAAGGTTAAATAAAGCTTCTACTAAAGTAGAGTTTTGACCAGCATCCTCGATAGGATAAGCATCTCCATTATCGAATGTAATTACTCCATCTGCTGTTGTAAACGTAATATTTTCAAAAGCAACAAGTTCACCTTCGTAGTTTTCAAAGTTAGTATTGAATTCTGAAATTGTTAAAATTTGAGGATTTACGGTGTTACCAGTTGAAGTTGCTGCACCAGGATCTGTGTCAGGATTAAATTGTAACATCCCATTAAAACTATTTAAAGTACCTGATAAACCTGTAATTCCATCTTCAACATTATAAGTAGAAGTAATTGCTCCTGGATCATCGTCAATTAGGATACCAGCTGAAGCGTCCTGAACGTATTTTTGTCCTCTAAAGCTTTGTTGGTATGTAAGAACAACTTCACCTGTAACTTTATAAAAAGTACCATCTGTAGCACCATTTCTCAAAGCGGCTAAATCTGCAACTTCTACATAACCAATTGCGTTAGCAGTAAGCGTGTAATTGGCTTCTGGATTTGTAAGTTCAACATCATTATTGTCTTTTAATACAGCAGTTAAAACATATTGTTTTCCGCCTTCAAAAGGTGTTATTTGTATGGGTTGATTGTTAAGATCTAATAAATCTCCAGCTTGGTGAGTAACACCATCAGTTACATTTGAAATTTCCCAAGAAATGTAACCATCTGTACCTACTGTAAAATTAGCAACATTGAATTCAAGTTCAATTTGATCTAACTCGCTTGGCGCTACTGTTGTTGTAGATCCAGAAGGCTCAGCGTCTACAACACTAAGTGTTGGTGTTGGTGCACCAGCAAAAGCCGTCCAAGATATATCATCAATAATAACTTGTTTTGGGGTTATATTTACTATCTCAATAATAATGTCACCACCAACATTAATGTCACTTACAGAGAAAGTCTGTTCAGTAAAATCATCAAATGGTTGTGAAGTACCAACAGAAATACCGTTGATAAAGACTTCGACTTGTCTATCACCACCTCCGGTGAAACCTTTATAAAGTTTCATTGAAAAATCTCCGATACCTCCAGAAATAGTGCTAGAAGTAATTTTACTATTGTCTGAAACTCTTCTTAACATAAGTGCAGGTAAGTTAATTCCTGAGCTGTTTGCGTCACCGTTACCATCTCTAGATGCAACGTATGTCCAAGTAATTCCATTATTACCTACAAAGCTATCATCAGCATAGCCTGAAGTTGCATTAGAGTTTGTAAAATCTTCTAATCCTTGTGCAAAAGAAAAAGAAGCCATTAATGCAAATACAATAAAAGTAATTTTTTTCATTATAAAATATTTAAAGTTTTTACAAAAATATGAATTTCATTTTGCTAAGAACTGACAACCGTCATACTTTACCTTAATTTAATATTACAGAAATAAAAAAGCGCCACTTAAATAAGTAGCGCTTTTTGTAAGATAACTTTAAAATTAGTCTATTGTATAACTAACTTTTTTGTCGAGCTCTGATTTCCTTGTGTCATCCTTACCAAATAAACGCCTGATTGTAAATTTGAAACATTTAATTTTGTTGAGGCTTTTACATTTTTAGTTAAAACTTCTTTTCCTAGCATATTAAAAATAGTTACTTCAAAATCAGTATTTTTATTTGAAGATATATTGATTGTTTCACCTTTTGAAGGGTTAGGATAGAGTTTGAAATTATTTCTTTCAAAGCTAATATTAGATAAAGTTGTAGGAGTAACTTCATCCCAAGTTGTGCCTATTCTCAACTCATCAAATGTTAACGAAGGTGTTTCACCAGTAGAATCTTGACGAAGGCCAAATCTACCAATACTACCTGGTGAATCATCCGTATCAGTTAATAAAGCTGCAGGAGCAGTACCACCTAAATCAGTATTACTTGGGTTTATCCATGCTTTAAGTTCACCGTTATCTGTGTTGTAACTTATTACAACAAATACAACATCGCCAGTGTTATACTGTGTTGTTGTAAATTCACTAGCACTACTTGCATTAGTATATGCTATGTCGTAAGTTGTGCTTGTGACTGGTCTAATCCATAAACGAGCATCAAAATTTCCAAGTAAAACAAAGTAGCCTCCTTGTGTGTTGTTGGTTAAGTTTGATAAGTCATTAACTTTAATCATGAAAGAAGCAAAAACTTCTCCAGTTGAAACAGTCGTAAATTCACGTTCTACATCGTCACCACCACCTTCAATGTTTATAGCGTTTCCAGTTGAAGCACTAATACCAGAATAGGTTAAATTATCTTGAATAACTTCTACAGTATTTCCTGATCCGCTAAAGTTTTCCCAATCAGATATGGTTGTAAGATCTGGATCAGTTGCATAATCAAAAGCTTCATAAATTGGTAAATCTGCTGTAGGCTCACAATCTGGACTAAAAATATCAATATCTTCATCACAAACGCCAGTATTTGATATATTTACAGTAAAATCTACATTCTCTGAAATACCTGTTATGGTAATGGTTCCAGTTGCGTCTGTTGTTGGGTTGCCAGCACTTAAATCGATAGTACCTTCTGGCGATGTTACTGTAAAAGTATCGTTGCCACCTCCAGAAAATTGAATGGTTGTGGTGTAAGTGTCTTGACCAGAAGTAATATTGTCACAAGTTGTTGCTACATCTTCAATCGTAAAATCACAACTTTGAGAGGTGTTAGGAGCGCCAGGTGTTGGAACGGCAACCAAATAACTACCGTCAGTTTGTCTTTGAATAGATTCACTTTCAGTATCATTATATTGAATAGTTTCATTAAGACCAGTTAAAAGCTCGGTATCATCACTATCATTAGTACCATATACTAAAGCAGATAAAAGATTGGTTGTTGTTACTGGTGTGTCGTTAGGAAAGTCAGATTCGCTTCCAGTATATAAAGCCACTGCATCTGGTCCGTTTTGCAAACCGTTGCTTGGAAGCGTAATTTGAGCATTGTTCACACCTGTATTACCAAGTACGAAAAGTCCGTTTGCATCGGTGCTAAAGCCATCCAGGCCGTAAGCAGCATAGCTTTGGTCATCACTGCCATTAAACATCACCACAACCAGTCCGTCTAAAGCGGTATTTGGTGTCCAAGAAATTTCTACAAACTCAGCTGAATCAGTTCCAGATTGATCTGCATCTACTTCATTAATGACTTGGCTAAAGCCAATGAATGAAAAGAATAAAAATAACAATGTAATTTTTTTCATAATTCAATTTTTAAATGTGTACAATTTCAAATATAATCATCTTTATTGTTTAATAAGTTTTATATCTAATTATTAACAGTTTTTACCAAATCCCATTCCTTTCTTTTAAAATCAAGTGGCTTTAAGTTTTAAGTTAACCTAATCTTATGTAAGCTTCAATTTCATAATCTAGGTTTCAATATTTGGTAACATTAGTTTAACAAGCATCAAAGACTTCTCAGATAGTTTTGCCAACAAAATATTAATAAACATAACACAATGAAAAAATTATTTTACTCGGTTGTATTTATGAGCGTTTTGTTTTTCGCTTCTTGTAGCGATGATGATACGGTTACAAATCCAAACCCACAACCAAGCAATGAAGTGGTCTCTGGAAACATTACAGAAAACACTACTTGGACAAACGACAGAATTTGGGAACTAGACGGTAAAGTTTATGTTACTGAAGGTGTAACCTTGACAATTAACCCAGGAACTATTATTAAGGGTCAACAATCTACAGGTTCTAATGCCTCGGCTTTAATTGTAGCGCAAGACGCAACATTAATTGCAGATGGCTCTCCAAGTGAGCCGATTATTTTTACATCTTCTGCTGATAATATAGAAGTTGGTCAAACTTCAGGTACTAATTTAGATGTTAACGATCGCGGTTTATGGGGCGGCGTTTTAGTTTTAGGAAATGCGCCAGGTTCATTTTCAGGAGATGCTGAATCTGTACAAATTGAAGGTCTTCCAGCTACTGAACCAGGTGATTATGGTGGGTCAAATGCATCAGATAGCTCAGGAATATTAAGACATGTATCTATAAGACATGGTGGAGCAATTATTGGTTCTGATAACGAAATTAACGGTTTAACACTTGGTGGTGTTGGTAATGGTACAATTGTAGATCATATTGAAGTTATTGCAAATGTAGATGATGGTATCGAGTTTTTTGGTGGTACTGTAGATGCTTCTAACTTATTGGTTTGGGGTGTTGGTGATGACGCGATTGATATAGATCAAGCTTACTCAGGAACTATTACAAATGTTGTTACGATTCAAGAAAATATTTCAGACCACGCACTTGAAATTGATGGTCCTGAAGGTTCTTTTGAAGATTCATTTACAATCAATAACTTAACAATGTTTGGTGACAACTCTGAAGTTATTGATGGTGTTAGCGGTAACCGTGAATATGCAGACTTTAGAGATAATGCTCAAGGTTCAGTTAACAATGTATATGCTGTTGGTTTTGCTTCTGGTGCTGACGTAGAATTAGACGATCAAGCAACTTCAGATAATTATGCAGCTGGTAACTTAAGTTTTACAAATTGGGAAATTGTATTTCCTCAAGGAGCAGGCTTCTTTACAACTTTTAAAGATACGGCCGATTCACCATCAACTTTTGCAGATGATTCTTCAGATTGGACTGATGGTATTGTAGCAGGTGAAGAAACAACAGGTGCTAACTTAGATGTATTTGCTTGGACAATGGCTAATTCAGAAGGTGCTATTGATGCAGGTGAAGTTGAAGCTGGAACTCAAACAGTTTCAGGTAACATTACTGAAGATACTACATGGACTAACGATCGTTTCTGGTTAATGGAAGGTAAGGTTTATGTTGAAGATGGCGTAACACTTACTATCGAGCCAGGTACAATTGTTAAAGGTGCTCAATCTACAGGCTCTAATGCTTCAGCTTTAATCGTAGCACAAGGTGGTACTTTAATTGCTGATGGTCAAGACCCATCAACGCCAATCATATTTACATCTGAGGCTGATAATATTGCTTTGGGAGAAACAGCTGGGACTAATTTAGATGTTGATGATCGTGGCCTTTGGGGTGGCGTTTTAGTTTTAGGTAAAGCTAAAGGTTCATTCTCTGGCGACGCAGTTTCAGTTCAAATTGAAGGTTTACCTGCAACTGAGCCAGGAACTTACGGTGGTAACGATGATAACGATAATTCAGGTGTTTTACGTTATATCTCAATAAGACATGGTGGTGCTGTAATTGGTTCTGATAATGAAATTAACGGTTTAACACTTGGTGGTGTTGGTAATGGTACCACAATAGACCACATCGAAGTTGTAGCTAACGTTGATGACGGTATCGAATTTTTTGGTGGATCTGTAGATGCATCTAACTTAATTGTTTGGGGTGTTGGTGATGATGCAATTGATATTGATCAAGCTTATTCAGGAACAATTACTAATGCTATTACTATTCAAGAAAATGTATCAGATCATGGTTTAGAAATTGATGGTCCTGAAGGTTCTTTTGAAGCTGCCTTTACTATTAATAATTTAACTATGTATGGTGATAATTCTGCCACTGTTGATGGTGTAAGTGGTAATCGTGAATATGCAGATTTTAGAGATAATGCTCAAGGTTCAGTAAATAACGTTTATACAGTTGGATTTTTATCAGGTGCAGATTTAGAACTTGATGATCAAGCGACTTCTGATAACTATGTAGCTTCAGAATTGGTATTTTCTAATTGGGAAATGGTTTTACCTTCTGGTGTAAATGATGTAACGGCAATTTGGAAAGATACAGCTGAAACGCCATCATCATTTACAACTGATGCCTCAAGTTGGGCTTCAAGTGTAACTGAAGGTAGTCAAGCTACAGGAGCAGATGCTTCAGTGTTTAGTTGGACGATGTCATCATTACAATCTGCGTTTTAATTAGCATAACATTAAATTACTTAAACTCACTCCTTTTTTCAAGGGGTGAGTTTTTATACATTTTATTAAATACATTGATATGATTAATCGATTTTTATTAGTTGTGAGCTTTTTAATAGGAGTTTTAGCTAATGCTCAAGAAGGAACAATTAAAGGTAAGGTCTATGACGAAGAGGTAAACGATGTGCTTCCTTTTGCAAATGTTACTTTGAAAGGAACTACTATTGGTTCAACCACAGATTTTGATGGGAACTTTGCTCTTAACGTTGAACCTGGAACATACACAGTTGTATTTTCATTCGTGGGTTACCAAACAAAAGAAGTAACAGAGGTTGTTGTAGAAGAAGGTAAAGATGTGGTTGTAAACATTTCATTAGCTGCTTCAGCAGCTTCTTTAGATGAAGTTGTAATTACAACTACTGCCAGAGAAAATACAGAGGCATCTGTACTAAACTTACAAAAAAAATCAGTCAATGTATTTGACGGTTTATCGATCGAAAGTGTTAAAAAAGTAGGCGCAAATGATGTTGCTTCAGCTGTAAAAAACATACCTGGCGTTTCTGTTGAAGGTGGTAAGTATGTGTACGTACGCGGCCTTGGTGATCGATACACAAAATCTATTTTAAATGGTATGAGTTTGCCAGGTTTAGATCCTGACCGCAATACGATACAATTAGACATTTTTCCGACTAATTTATTAGAAAATATCATTGTGTATAAAACACTTACAGCTGACTTACCAGCCGATTTTACAGGTGGTGCGGTCGATATTGTAACAAAAGACTTTTCGTCTCGAGAAGAGTATACATTTAATGTTGGTCTTAGTTATAATCCTGATATGCATTTTAATGGTGATTTTTTAACGCAATCGGGCAGTAATACTGATTTTTTAGGTTTTGATGACGGACTTCGTGATGATCCTATTGCACCCGGAACTGATATTCCGTTACCTTTTAACGATGACCCACAATTAACACGATTTACTCAGGCCTTTAATCCTGAGATGGCGGCTAAAACATCCAATAGCAATATGAATTACAATTTTGGTTTTAGCACCTCTAACCAATTTGATGTTGGCGAAGATAGACTTGGTTACATAGGGTCAATTTCTTACCGAACAGAACAAACTTATTACGATAATTACACCCAAAACTTTTTATTAAAGCCAGAACAACTCAATGAGTTTGAAATGATTCCTAATCGTTTACAGCAAGGCCGCTTATCTAAAGAAAGTGTTTTAGTAAGCGCAATGGCTGGCTTGACTTATAAAAGAGATTATGCAAAATATAAGTTAAACATGCTTCATTTGCAAAGTGGTGAAGCAAGAACTGGTGAGTTTTTTCAGCAAACATTCATTTCTAATGGTGCTGAATTTTTTAGTGATAACCTAGAATATACTCAACGTTCTGTCTCAAACCTTCAGCTTTCTGGTGAACACGCTTTCGAATCTAATGAAAATTGGAACCTTGACTGGAGCACATCTGCAGCTTATGCACTTGTAGCAGATAAAGACGTGAGATCTACATTATTCGAGTTTGAAGACGATCGATTAATAATTAGACCAAGTATTGGTGATCCAAGACGAATTTGGAGAGATCTAGATGAAATTAACTTATCAGCTAAAACTGACTTGCAGAATAAACACCAATTGTTCGATAGTGATGCTAAGTTGAAGTTTGGTGCACTAACCGACTACAAACAACGTGAGTTTAACATCAATCAATACGTCATCAGATTTGATGGTGCACCAGCCGAACCTCTTAACGGTAACCCAAACCAGTTATTAAAAGATGTCAATATATGGAGAGTAAATAACTCAGGCGGCTCTTACATTGTTAATCAATTTGAGCCCGCTAATAATTACGACTCTTATTCTACAACCTTTGCAGGTTATGTGTCTGAAGAATTTAATGTTAACGAAAAACTTAAGGCTATTTTAGGGGTTAGGTTTGAAAAGTTCGATATCTACTATACAGGCCAAGACACCCAAGGTAATGTGCAGTTAGTTGATGAAAACATTATAAGTGAAGCCGATTTTTTTCCTTCAGCTAATTTTATCTACAGCTTAAACGAAGATCAAAATTTGAGATTAACTTATTCAAGATCTACAGCAAGGCCTTCATTTAAAGAAGCTTCTGTTGCTCAAATATTCGATCCAATTACTAACATAACCTTCAATGGTAACCTGGAGTTAAAGCCAACTTATGTGAATAACCTAGATATTCGATATGAAATTTTTGGAGATGATGCTCAATTAATCGCTGTTAGTGGGTTTTACAAAGATTTTACAGATCCAATTGAATTAACCGTATTTGGTATTGAAGCAATAAACGATATTCAGCCAAGAAACCTTGGTCAAGCTCAGGTTTTTGGAGCCGAGTTTGAAGTGAGAAAGAATTTTGGCTTTATAGCTGAGTCTTTAAAAGATCTTAGTATTAACGCTAACGTATCCATCATAGAATCTCAGCAAACTATGAACGAAGCAGAATTTCAAGGAAGGTTATCTGCAGCAAGAGATGGTGAATCAATAGATAATGAAAGACAACTTCAAGGTCAATCTCCATTTTTAATCAATACGGGTTTAACTTACGATAGCGATGATAAAGGTATCAGAACAGGTCTTTATTATAATGTTCAAGGAAAAACCCTTCAAGTTGTGGGTATTGGAGCAGTTCCAGATGTTTATACAGAACCATTTCACAACCTCAAGTTTAACTTTACAAAATCATTTGGTGAAGACAATAATTCGAGTATTACATTCAGAGCGAGCAACTTGCTTAATGATGATAGAGAAAGCTTTTACGAATCATTTGGAGCAGAAGATAGAATTTATAATAAATTTAGCCCTGGAATGAATTTCTCTTTAAGCTATAGCTTAAAATTTTAATACAAACTCGTATAAATTTTAAACAAAAAAACCACTCTAATAGGAGTGGTTTTTTGTTTACAGTTGAGCTTAAATTTAATTGGTAATTATTTGTTAACTTTAAACATCAATTTCTTTAAGTAAATTTGTCTCAGTCATAATAATGTAATCATGAAAAAATCAGACATTAGTATTTTAATTGTAGACGACGACCCAGATATTCTTGAAATTTTAAGCTACAATTTATCGCAAGAAAAATATAAAGTATACACTGCTGAAAATGGAGTAGAAGCCGTTAAAAAGGCAAAGAAAAAGCGCCCTCATTTAATTATATTAGATGTAATGATGCCTGAAATGGATGGTATAGAAGCTTGCGAACAAATCAGAAAGACAAAAGGCCTAGAAGATACTGTTATTACTTTTTTAACCGCTAGAGGAGAAGACTATTCACAAGTCGCTGGTTTCGATGCAGGAGCTGATGATTATATCACTAAACCTGTTAAACCTAAAGTTTTAATAAGTAAAGTTGGTGCTTTGTTAAGACGATTTAAGTCTGACAAAAAAGAAAAAAACATCTACAAAGTTGGCGATATCACTATTAATAAAGACGAATACAAAGTTATAAATAGTGGTGTTGAATTGACCTTGCCAAGAAAAGAATTTGAACTTTTATCATTATTGACTTCAGAGCCTGGTAAAGTGTTTAAACGTGAAGATATTTTAAACACAGTTTGGGGTAACGAAGTTGTAGTCGGCGGTAGAACAATAGACGTTCATATCAGGAAATTACGCGAAAAAATAGGAGATAATCGCTTTAAAACCGTAAAAGGTGTTGGTTATAAGTTTGTTATTTAATGGCGCAAAAGTTTAAACGCTCATATCGATTTGCTTTCTATACATCAACCTATATTACCCTGTTTTTAAGCTTGCTTATTCTTGCTTATGAATATATTGTTCTAAGTGTTAATTGGGGATCTATCGGTATTTTTGCTTTATTTTCTTTTGTGTTTTCATTCTTCATTATTCAGCTGAGAATAGAATATTTTATCTACAAACGAGTTAAAGCAGTTTATGATAGTGTGGCACTTTTAGATGCTGAAACTATTGGCACAAAACGAGTCACTTCAGACATGAAAACCTTAACTGCTGAAGTCGAAAAATTTGCTCGAGATAAAAAACTTGAAATTGAAACGCTTAAAGTTAGAGAAAACTACCGTAAAGAATTTATAGGTAACATTTCACATGAACTTAAAACGCCATTATTTACAGTACAAGGTTATATACTTACTTTGTTAGATGGCGCAATCAAAGATAAAAAAGTAAGAAAAAAATACCTTGCTCGCGCTAGTAAAGGTGTTGATAGGCTGATTTATATTGTTAAAGATTTAGATATGATAACAAAGCTCGAAACAGGAGACCTACACTTGTTTAAAGAGGACTTTGATATCGTTGAGCTAATTCAAAGCGTTTTTGAGCTACTTGAAATGAAAGCAGCAAAAAAAGATATTTCATTAACTTTTGATGCTGAGTATGAACCCATTCATGTCAATGCAGATATTGAACGTATTCAACAAGTTTTAACAAACCTAATTGTTAATTCAATTAAATATGGTAAAAAAGATGGCACAACTGAAATTAGCCTCGAATTTTTAAAAAGTAACAAACTTCTTATTCGCATTACAGATAATGGTGAAGGTATAGAAAAACAGCATATATCACGACTGTTTGAACGCTTTTTTAGAGTAGACAAAAGTGGTTCTCGTAAAGAAGGTGGTTCGGGCTTAGGATTATCGATAGTAAAACATATTATTGAAGCACATCAAGAACAAGTTTTTGTTGATTCTGAATACGGAATTGGTAGCGAATTTTCATTTACACTTCCACTTTCCAATTTAAATCAATCTGAAGCGGGCTAATCTTGTAGTTGCAAAATCCATTTTCATTTGAATTTTTAATACGTTCTAAACTTAAATTACTTTGTGAACAATAATCAGCCAAACCATTTTTCTTTAAATGTTTAGCTAAATATTCTTGTTCATATTGTCCAGGCGTTGGGACTAAAAATGCTTTAGCACCTAATTTCGCTAGATCTAAAATTGAAGTATATCCTGAACGACAAATAATACATTCAGATTGATTAATAACGCGATTTAAATCAGTTGAAGTCATATAATTATAAACTTCAATTAACCCAATTTCATGTTTTGTTCTTTTAGCTTCAATCTTTCCTTGGATTAGGATTGTGCGGTAATTTTCAGTTTTGAACATTGTAATTAACTGTTGTTCAAACTCACTTCTTAAAGGTTCAGGTCCAGAAAGAATCATTGCATATTTATAAATTTTTTCTGTAGCATTCGGCTTCATTCGAGAAGGAATCCCAATATATTTTGCATTAGCATTTAAATGTTTGTTTTTACTCAATATACCGCTTAATTGTGGTGACTCGCTTCGGTCTGGAATCCAAATAGAATCGAATTTTTTTAAAAAATAGGCATGAATAACAGTTGTTAGCCAAGAACTTTTTCCTGATAAAACTGTAAGTTGATGTGTAATTATTATTGATGGGATATGAGTCAATCTCAAGCCAATACGGTTATCAGAAATGATAAGGTCTAAATGCTCTTTTTGGCTGATTTCTTTTAAAATACGTTGCTCTTTTTTGATTTTTTTTATTAATCTAAATGCTTGCAACCCCAATTTATATTTCATGCTAAATTTAGAACGGGCGTAAGTGGCTTTAGAACAAGTTAACAGGTAAGATTTTAGTTTTGGAAATTCTTGTTGTAACAAATTTAAGGCTGCACCATCGCTTGCTAAACAAACATCATGTCCTTGAGATAATAAATATTTTATAATGGGTATACATCGTGTGGCATGGCCTAAGCCCCAATTTAAAGGCGCTACTAATATTCTTAAATGTGGCTTTCTTGCCATAAATTTGCGATACGTGTTTTAATGTTTAATTTTACAAAAAAATAAATTGTGGGGAGTAAAAATAAACTCAAACGTTTCAAAGAAAACGAAACTTTTTCAAATGTCGTTCAGCCAACACGTGAACAAATTGTCACTAAATCTTTACCTTATTATGGTAAATGGGCTAGCGACTTTTTTAAAAATAACAACCCCATAAGTCTTGAACTTGGTTGTGGTAAAGGTGAATATACAGTTGAATTAGCAAGGCAAAATCCAGACAGAAATTTTATTGGGATAGACATTAAAGGTGCACGATTCTGGCGTGGAGCAAAAACAGCTCTTGAAGAAAACCTTTCAAACGTATTGTTTATTCGTACACAAATTGAATTAGTTGATTTAATTTTTATCGAAAATGAAATTGATGAAATTTGGATTACTTTTCCAGATCCACAAATGAAATGGAAACGTACTAAACATCGCATGACTAACCCTTCTTTTTTAGATAAATACAAAAAAATGTTACAACCTAACGGCATCATTCATCTCAAAACAGACTCTGAGTTTATGCATGCTTATACGCTAGGAATTTTAGAAGGTTTAGGCTATCATATCATGTATGCACATCATGATATTTATGTAAATCACGAAGCGCCTAAAAATGTTGTTGGTATTCAAACTTTTTACGAATCGCAGTATTTGAAACAAAATAAACCTATAACTTACCTCAAATTTAATTTTCAAACTTAATTTGATTCAAGCGCAAGTTTATATCGCAACCTTTTTTGCTGCATTGCTTGGTGTAATTCCACCTGGCTTAATTAATATGTCTGTAGCTAAAACTTGTCTTAAAAAAGGTAAGCAACAAGGTGTTCTTATGGCTTTTGGAGCATCAATAGTTGTCTTTATTCAAGCCATTGTTGCAGTGCTATTATCTTCTTATATTTTTAATCATCCTTATGTTAAAAGCATGTTGATGAGAACAGGTTTAGTGATTTTGTTTATACTCATGCTTTATTTCTTTTTTACAGCCAAATTTAAAAAAACAGATAAGGTTGAGGTAAAAAGTAATTCAAAATCCTTTACAAGCTTTCTAAACGGAATTGGTATTGCTGTTTTAAATATTTTTCCAATTCCCTACTTTGTGGTGCTTTCAACAGTGTTTGGTTCAGAGTTTCAATTCAAATTTACTGCTGTAAGCATTATTATGTTTAGTTTTTGCGCTGCATTAGGCACATTTGTTAGCCTGTATTTATATGTTGTATTTTTTTTAAAAATAGAACATAAAGTTAAAACCTTTAAACAGTATTCTAATTACTTTATGGCGGCCTTAATGTTAGTTTTAGCCTGTGTAACTTTATGGCGAATTTATTATAAAACATGATATATGCCAAGTAAGACAGATTTCTATGAAAAAGTATATCAAGTTGTAAGGCAAATACCTAAAGGTAAAGTGACTTCATATGGTGCTATAGCTCGAGCTATTGGGTCTGCTAAAAGTGCTCGAACTGTTGGTTACGCTATGAATGCCTGTTTAAAGACTGATCATTCAATCCCAGCACATCGCGTTGTTAATCGCAATGGTGTTTTAACTGGAAAACATCATTTTCCTACCTTAACAACTATGCAAGAACGTCTTGAAGCTGAAGGTCATGTCATAAAAGACGACCTAATTACCAACTTTAAAGATGTCTTTTGGGATCCATTTCACGAGTATTAAAATAGATACAATTCCATTATTTTTAAGTCATTAAACCCTATATTTGCATTTAGATTTAATCTGAATAGATAGCATTTATGAAGCTTGATAAAAATGAAATAAAAAAGGCATTATCAACTATTAGCGTTGCCGGTGAAGGTCAAAATATGGTTGAAAGTGGTGCGGTTCAAAATATTGTAACTTTCGGAGATGAAGTCATTGTTGATTTAAAACTGGCAACACCAGCTTTACACATAAAAAAACGTGCTGAAGTTGATGTGATGAAAGCCATTCATCAACATGTTTATGAAAAAGCAAAAGTTGAAGTTAAAGTTTCTGTTGAAGCACCTCAAAAAAAGCAAGTTAACGAAATAAAAGGAAAACCAATCCCAGGTATTCAAAATATTGTTGCTGTAGCGTCAGGAAAAGGTGGCGTTGGGAAATCTACTGTTACAGCTAATTTAGCAGTAAGTCTTTCAAAACTTGGCTTTAAGGTAGGCTTACTAGACGCTGATATTTATGGCCCATCAGGACCTATCATGTTTGATGTTGCAAATGAAAAGCCATTATCGGTTAACGTAGATGGTAAGTCTAAAATGAAACCAATTGAAAGTTATGGTGTAAAAATACTTTCAATAGGCTTTTTCACTAAACCTGACCAAGCTGTAATTTGGCGAGGACCAATGGCAGCAAAAGCATTAAATCAAATGATTTTTGATGCTGATTGGGGTGAACTAGACTTTTTGTTAGTAGACTTGCCTCCTGGAACTGGAGATATTCACTTGTCAATTATGCAATCAATGCCAATTACAGGCTCTGTAATTGTAAGTACACCTCAAAATGTAGCCCTTGCCGATGCCAAAAAAGGTGTTGCTATGTTTCAACAAGAAAGTATCAATGTTCCTGTCTTAGGAATGGTTGAAAATATGGCTTATTTTACACCAGAAGAATTGCCAAATCATAAATACTACATCTTTGGAGAACGTGGAGCAGAATATCTAGCAAAAGATTTAAAAATTCCATTTCTAGGTGAAATTCCTTTAGTTCAAAGTATTAGAGAAGCTGGTGACGTTGGACGACCTGCAGCTTTACAAGAAAACACACCATTGGCCGAAGCATTTACTGAATTAACTCGAAATGTAGTGCAACAAGTGGTAGATCGAAATGAAAATATTCCTCCTACCGAGGCAATTAAAATAACTACAATGGCAGGATGTAGCGCTGTAAATAAGAAATAAAATGACAGATAAAGAATTATATAAAACAGTTGAAATTGCGCTTGAAGAAATTCGACCTTTTTTGAAAAATGATGGCGGTGATATCGAATTAGTTTCAATAGAAGATCAAAAACTTGTAAAAGTAAAATTATTAGGAACTTGTATTGATTGTTCCGTTAACCAAATGACACTCAAGTCTGGCGTTGAAATGACCATAAAAAAACACGCCCCACAAATTGAGCAAGTTATCAATATTAGAGCTTAATCATTCAAATAGTTGACTTTAGTCATAATTTATAAACAAAGTCTTTCAGAATTTTGTTTTTCAAATTTTAATCTATGATTTCTACAGATATATTAATTATTGGTGCTGGACCAACAGGATTATTTGCCGTTTTTGAAGCAGGCTTACTTAAGTTAAAATGTCATATTATCGACGCACTGCCACAACCAGGCGGTCAATTAGCTGAGCTTTACCCTAAAAAACCAATCTACGATATTCCAGGTTATCCAGAAGTATTAGCTGGCGATTTAGTTGATAATTTAATGGAACAAATAAAACCTTTTGAGCCTGGATTTACTTTAGGTGAAAAAGCTAAAGATATCGAAAAGCAAGACGATGGCTCTTTTATTGTTACCACAGACGAAGGCACTAAACATCACACTAAAATTATAGCAATTGCAGGTGGCTTGGGTAGCTTTGAGCCTCGAAAACCACCTATTGATAATATCGCAAATTTCGAGAAAAATGGGGTTGAATATATGGTTAAAGACCCTGAAAAGTTTAGAGATAAATCTGTTGTTATTGCTGGTGGAGGCGACTCTGCATTAGATTGGAGTATCTTTTTAGCTGATGTAGCTTCTAGTGTAACCTTAATTCATCGTAGAAATGAATTTAGAGGTGCTTTAGAGTCTGTAGATCGCGTTAAAGAACTTAAAGATATGGGTAAAATCAAGCTCATAACACCAGCAGAAGTTGTTGGTTTAAGTGGTGAAGCTAAATTAGACTCTATTACAGTTCGAAAAAATAATAATCCTAAAGAAGATTTCAAGCTAGAAACCGATTACTTTATACCATTGTTTGGATTGTCACCAAAATTAGGACCTATAGCCGATTGGGGTTTAGAAATTGAAAAAAATGCCATAAAGGTTGATAATACTCTAGATTATCAAACTAACATTCCAGGTATTTACGCGATAGGTGACGTCAATATTTACCCAGGTAAGTTAAAGCTTATTTTGTGTGGTTTTCATGAAGCAACACTAATGTGTCAAAGTGCTTATCAGAAAATTTATCCTGATAAAAGATATGTTATGAAGTACACAACTGTTGGTGGTGTAACAGGTTTTGACGGCAGTAAAAAGGAAGCACCAAAAGCTGTAGTAAAATCAATAGATTAAATGGCAAAAGATGTTACTTTAAGTATAACAGATCGTGAAGGTCACACACATATCGTTGAAGCACCTACCGATATGGCCATGAATTTAATGGAGGTTATTCGCTCTTATGAATTAGCACCAGAAGGCACAATTGGAATTTGTGGCGGTATGGCCATGTGTGCATCTTGCCAATGTTATATTGAGTCTGATACAAAACTACCAGAAATGGGTCCAGATGAAGAAGCTATGTTAGCTGAAGCTTTTCATGTTAAAGATAATAGTAGATTAGGTTGTCAAATCCCAATTTCAGAAGATTTAGAAGGACTAAAAATTGAATTAGCTCCTGAAGAATAGTAAATAGGTCAATTTTATTTTTACTTTCAGAATCAGTTGATTTTAAAGTTGATGTGGCGTAATTTTTGTTATATTGTACATAAATTATATTATGATGAAATTTGGAATAATAGTAATCTTAGGACTGATGCTCACCTCATGCTCCACACCAACCGTGTTGTATGATTATGATACTTCGGTAGATTTCCAGTCGTATAAAACTTACAATATTTATCCAATTCAGGACAGCTTATTAACTGATTTAGATCAAAAAGCAATTGTTAAAACCTTAAATGATTCACTTCAGTATTACGGACTTAAAGAGAAACTTATTCCAGACTTCCGAGTAAATGTTTATGCAGACCAATATCAAACCTTATCTTCCAATTATTCAGGTGTTCAAGTTGGTATGTTTAGTGGGTTTGCAGGTTTAGGTGCTAATATTCCAGTAACCGCTATAAAAGATAAATTTTCATTGACGATTGAGTTTGTAGATGGTCTTACTAAAAGCTTATTTTGGCAGGCTGTTGTCGAAACTTCACGCGCTAAAATGAATAATCAAGATGAACGATTAATATTATTTGACGAGTTGATCGGCGCAGCTCTAAAAAAATACCCAGGATTTTATCCAGAATTAGTTGAAGATTAATCAGCCTGCTTTAATTCTGATTTCCTAACTTTGTAATAAATATGAGGCTAACTTGAGGAACTTCAACTAATATAATAATTAGACATTGTTTCAGAAGTTTAAAGTTTATGTGCTTCAATATTAATCAAACAATCATGAAGAGTTTTATTCCACAAGATATCACAACTCCTGAATTACACGGTGTTTTACTTGGTTCAATTGGTCCAAGGCCAATTGCTTTTGCAAGTACAATAAATGAAATTGGTGAACACAACTTATCACCTTACAGCTTTTTTAATGTTTTTAGTGCTAATCCGCCTATAATGGTTTTTTCACCAGCACGTCGTGTTAGAAACAATACCACTAAACACACACTTGAAAATTGCCATAAGACTAAAGAAGTGGTAATTAACGTGGTAAATTACGCTATTGTTCAGCAGATGTCGCTGTCAAGTACAGAATACCCTGAAGGTGTTAACGAATTTGAAAAAAGCGGATTGACGATGCTAAAATCAGATTTGGTTAAGCCAGCTCGTGTTGCTGAATCACCAGTACAATATGAGTGTAAAGTAAATGATATTATTGCATTAGGCGAAGAAGGTGGCGCTGGAAATTTAGTAGTTTGTGAGGTTGTAAAAGTTCATGTTGACGAATCATTGCTAACAGCCGATTTAAAGATAGATCAGCACAAAATTGATTTAGTGGCTCGCATGGGAGGAAATTGGTATTCTCGTGCAAATAAAGGTATGTTTGAAGTCGAAAAACCATTAAAAAAGTTAGGAATCGGCGTAGACCAAATTCCTAAAAATATCAGATTAAGCGAGGTTTTAACAGGTAATGATCTCGGCAAATTAGGTAATGTTGAAGCTTTACCAACTCAAGAAGAAATCAAAAAATTTATTGAGGAAAAAGATTTAGCAGTTTTTACAGAAACAACCGATGATAAAAAACGCCATTTAGTGGCTCAAGAATATTTAAATGAAAACCAAGTTATAGATGCTTGGAAAGTATTATTAGCAAAATAACAATTATGGAAGTTCAAGGAAAGATTAAAGTTTTAGGTGAAACAAAAGAATATGGTAAAAATGGTTTCAGAAAACGTGAAGTTGTTGTCACTACCGAAGAGCAATATCCACAACACATTTTAGTAGAATTTGTTCAAGATAAAACCGATATTCTAGATAAATATTCAGTAGGTCAACAAGTTAAAATAGGAATCAATTTGCGTGGTCGTGAATGGGTAAGTCCACAGGGAGAAACTAAATATTTTAACTCAATACAAGGTTGGCGCATTGAAGCTGTGCAACAAAATTCTAATACTCAACCACCAGTTGCACCTGAAGATCAGTTTGAACCAGTTACCGATTTAAATGAAGAAGACGAAGATGATTTGCCTTTTTAGATTCATGAAACTTATATAAGTTCAGTTTTATTATATTTAAGCCTCAATTCGAGGCTTTTTTTATGAACTTCCACCACACATTAAATAAGTTTTTAAGGCAATTTTTACCTTCACCATTGGCAATCGCTATTATATTAACTTTCTTGAGTTTTGTGCTTGCTTTTCTTTTTACTCCATCGCCAGATAAATCTTCGCATTTAACTCAATTGCTTCAATTCTGGCACAACGGAATATTTAATTCAAGCTTAATTGAGTTTGCCTACCAAATGATGCTCATTTTAGTATTGGGGCATGTTTTAGTTTTGAGTGAACCAATGCAAAAATTATTTAAGCAATTACTCAAATTAGTAAAACACCAAAACTCAGCTATTATAGTCATTAGTGTATTTACAATGTTGGCAGGATTTTTAAATTGGGGCTTAGGTTTAGTTTTTGGTGCAATCTTAGCTCGAAAAATTGGCGAGCATGCTTATCTTAATCATATTAAAATTAATTACCCATTAATTTGCGCTTTAGGTTATAGCGGAATGTTGATTTGGCATGGCGGGATAAGCGGATCAGCGACTATTAAAGTAGCTGAAAAAGGTCATCTAGCTTCTTTAGTACCTGAGTTTTCTGAAATTTTACCAACATTTATTTCAACTGCTGTAACAACATTTAGTTGGCAAAACTTGACCTTGTTTGTACTTATCTTGCTGTTAATTCCAAGTATTTTTATAGCCATTAGTTCCATAACTATCAAGACTTTTCCTGAATATAAATCTGTCTTATCTCAAAAATTCACATCAGATTCAAGCATAGCAAACTCACATTTCTTAGACCAATCTTCTTGGTTATCTAAAGGAATTGCTTTGCTAATTCTGATTGCAGTTGGCGTTAATTATAGCGCACAGATACTACAATTTCAGTTAACACCTAATCTGTTAAATTTTAGTATGTTAGGTTTAGGCTTACTTCTACATAAAAACTTAAATGCCTATTCTAAAGCGCTTCAGCAGGCTATTCTTGGTGCAGGAGGAATTCTAATTCAGTTTCCACTATATTTCGGAATTATGGGATTAATGCGAGATTCTGGGTTGATAGCAAGTTTAAGCGCAACTATTGCTCAATTTGCATCAGCTGAAATTTTACCTGTGTTTACTTTTATTAGTGCGGCAATAGTAAACGTTTTTGTGCCAAGTGGTGGTGGGCAATGGGCAATTCAAGGGCCTATAATTATCAATTCGGCTCAAGCATTAAATGTTGATTTACGTACATTAATTATGAGTTTAGCTTATGGCGACCAGGTCACTAATATGTTACAACCGTTTTGGGCGCTACCTTTATTGGCAATCACCAAAGTTAAAGCTCAACATTTATTAAGTTACACCTTGATAATGATGTTAGTGGCAAGTCTTATTTTTATTAGCGGACTTTTAATTTTATATTAATGTATTTACTTGATGAGCATGTATGGTTTCCAAGCCCTAAATTAGCTAATAAAGACGGGTTGTTAGCCGTTGGTGGCGACTTGTCTGCTAAGCGTTTATTGTTAGCTTATCAAAGTGGTATTTTTCCATGGTTTTCAGAAGGTGAGCCACTATTGTGGTGGAGTCCTAATCCACGCATGGTGTTATTTCCCGAAAATTTACACATTTCAAAATCAATGAAGCAATTGTTGAAACAGAACAAATTTAATGTTACTTACAATCAAGATTTTAAGTCTGTAATTTTAGCATGTGCTGAACAGCCTAGGCGTGGACAAGAAGGTACCTGGATTACTTCTGAAATGATAGATGCTTATTTGAATTTACATGATTTAGGTCACGCCATTTCAGTTGAAGTTTACAGTGATTATACTTTGGTAGGCGGTTTATATGGAATTTATTTAAAAGAAAAAGAGATATTTTGTGGTGAAAGTATGTTTACACGCCAAAGCAATGCTTCTAAATATGGCTTTATTCGCTTAGTTCAACAACTTGCTAAAGAAGGTGTGAAGTTAATCGATTGCCAAATGTATACTGCTCATTTAGCCTCATTAGGCGCTGAGGAAATTTCACGAGAAACCTTTTTAAGATATTTGAATTTTAATTAAAGGTAAAGAGTTACAAAAAACTGTATGGATAAATATTTAAGTTTTTTAAAGCGGCACAAAAAAATGATATTACTCTCATTACTTTGTGCTGCAATTTCAGTTTTATCGGGTGCTTTGGGCTGGACTATACAATTTATAGTTGTTGGTTTAGTTCACTATTCTACTGCTCTCTTATTCTTTAATCCTAAGAAAGCTAAATTCAAGCTATTTTTAATTGCTGTTCCATTTACTTTAATTTACATATCAGCTTTTTTAAGTGCTAAAGAATTTAGGGACACGATGCATATATTTCCAATACTAATAATACCTCTTTTCAGTATAGCATTTGCATTGATTTTAAATAAAAGGTATTATTTCGTGTTAGCCTTAGCTTATTTGATACTAAGTTTTGTTTTTATCGAAAATTGGTTAAAAGCAAGTTTAGACGATAGTTATTTGATGGTTGATCGTATTCCTGTAGAACAATTAAACTTAAATAGTATAGGTGGTCGCGTATTTGAATTTCATCCAGATACAACTTATGTAGTTGACTTATGGAACAGTGCTTGTAAAGTTTGTATAGAAAAATTTCCTCAATTTGAAGCCTTAGCCCAAGATTATAGCCATAAAAAAGATCTCGTTTTTATGAGCTTAAATATTCCATTAAAACGCGATAAACAATTTAATGTAAAGTCTTTAGTCAGACAGTATCAATTTCAATCAGTTTTTTCAAAGAATTACAATTTAGGTAAACTGCTCAATATTAAAAGCTTTCCAAAATTAATGATTGTAAAAAATAAAGATTCTATTGTTTTTAAAGGCAGTCAAATCAACGCTAGCCACATATTTGTAAATAATATTAATACTTATCTCAAAAGTATGTAAAACAAAAAACCACCTTCATTTTAAAGGTGGTTTCTTATTGATTTAAAGATGTATTTATAACTTCTTAATGCCCATATTGTAAAATGTAAAGGCAAAAATATCTGCATATTCTTGAATAATCATAGCAGTTGGTTTACCTGCACCATGGCCAGCGTTAGTTTCAACTCTTATTAAAACAGGATTGTCGCCTGCTTGCTTAGCTTGTAATTCTGCAGCAAACTTAAAACTATGTGCCGGCACTACGCGGTCATCATGATCACCAGTAGTTACTAAAGTGGCTGGATACTCAGTATCAGTTTTAACATTATGAACAGGTGAGTAATTGTACAAATATTGAAACATTTCTTGACCATCTTCGGCTGTGCCATAATCGTAAGCCCAGCCAGCACCAGACGTAAAGGTGTGGTATCTCAGCATATCAAGCACACCAACAGCAGGTAATGCAACTTGTACTAAATCTGGACGCTGCGTCATGGTTGCCCCAACTAAAAGTCCACCATTAGAGCCGCCACGTATAGCTAATTTATCAGTTGAGGTGTATTTCTCTGCGATTAGATATTCAGCTGCTGCAATAAAGTCATCAAATACATTTTGTTTATTTAGCTTGGTGCCAGCATCATGCCATTCTTTGCCATACTCACCACCGCCACGCAAGTTAGCTACGGCATACACGCCACCATTTTCTAACCAAACGGTATTGGCGGTACTAAACGATGGTGTTAACGAAATATTGAAACCGCCGTAACCGTATAACATAGTCGGATTAGTGCCATCTAATTGAAGGCCTTTTTTATGCGTAATAATCATAGGGATTTTAGTTCCATCTTTCGATTTGTAAAAGACTTGTCGACTCACAAAATTGTCTGAATTAAAATCGATATTTGGTTTTTGGTACAGCTCAGATTCACCGCTTTCAATTTCATACTTATAAATACTGCCAGGTGTGGTGTAATTGGTAAATGAATAATAGAGTTCTTTCTCCTCTTTCTTTGTCCCAAAACCGCCGATACTACCAACGCCTGGAAGTTTAACATCTCTTACTAATTCACCTTCGTAAGTAAATTGTTTAACAGTGGAAACAGCATCGACCATATATTCAGCAAATAGGTAACCACCGCCAGTTGAAGCTGACAAAACATGTTCGGTTTCTGGGATGACATCAACCCAGTTCTTTGGACTAGGATCAGCGGCATTTGTGCTAACAATACGTTTGTTTGGCGCGTCAAGATTAGTAACTATAAACAGTTTGTCATCTTCATTATCAATAACATAAGCATCTTGTTCATAACTTGAAACCACATCTATAAATGGTGCATCTGCTTGTGTTAAGTCTTTAATCATTAATCGATTACCTGAAGTTGATTTTGAAGCTGAAACCACTAAATATCGATTATCATCGGTAACCGAACCAGAGACATAACGGTGTTTTTCTGCTTTTGTGTTACCATAAATAACTTCATCAGTAGCTTGTGCTGTGTTAAGTTGATGATAGTAGAGTTTGTGTTGATCGGTTTTAGCTGAAAGCTCACTTCCCTTTGGTTTATCGTAACTAGAGTAGAAAAAGCCGTCGTTAGCCTTCCATGAAATGCCGCTAAATTTTACATCAACTAAAGTGTCTTCAGTTTGTTTTTTGGTTAAAGCATCAATTATAATAATCTTACGCCAATCGCTTCCGCCTTCAGAAATAGAATAAGCTAGGGTTTTACCATCTTCAGAAAAACTAAGGCTTCCTAAAGAAGTTGTTCCATCTTCGCTAAACGTATTTGGGTCAAGAAAAACTTCAACTTGTTCTGGAGAATTGCCAGTTTTGTAGCGGTATAAGACCGATTGATCTTGTAAACCGTCATTTTTGTAGAAATAAGTATAATCTCCACGTTTAAAAGGCGCTCCTATTTTTTCGTAGTTCCATACATCAGTAAGCTGTTGCTTAAGACTGTCGCGATAAGGGATTTGATCTAAATAACCAAAAGTAACTTCGTTTTGAGCTTCAACCCAAGACTCGGTTTCTGCGCTTCGATCGTCTTCTAACCAACGGTATGGATCTTTAACATTGGTACCAAAATAATTAGTAATCGTATCAACGGTTTTGGTTTCTGGATACTTCAATTTTTGATTTTTTTTGTTATTGTTTTGACAAGCCACTAAACTCAGTGCAATGCCAGCCAGAAGTAATGTTCTCATTTTAAATTGTTTTTGTAAATATAAAGATTTCAAATCATATTTAGCGTTTTCACAATAAGCTGATTTATATCATAGTGAAATAACTGTGGAACTCTTAAATTTATTGAAAATTTTTATGCGAGATTCTAATACTTTTATCTATGTAATTGCTGGTGTGATTATTTTGCATTTTGTAGCTGGTTTTGCTTACTTGATTTATAAAATGACACGTCCTAAATCTACCGATAAGCCGGATTCTAAAGACCAATTAAACTAGTTTGTGTTCAATTAAATATTCAGCAATTTGTACAGCATTTGTGGCTGCGCCTTTTCTTAGGTTATCTGCAACAATCCATAAATTGAGTCCGTTTTCAAGTGTAAAATCGCGTCTTATTCGGCCTACAAAAACATCATCTTTACCTTCAGCATAAATAGGCATCGGATAGGTGTTAACGTCTGGATTGTCTTGTAAAGTTACACCAGGCATTTGCTTTAAGGTCTGCTTTACTGTGGCAACATCAAACGCATTTTCAAATTCGATATTAACGCTTTCTGAATGGCCGCCAACAACAGGAATTCTGACAGCAGTTGCTACCAAATTAAGGTTTTGATCTCCAAGAATTTTCTTAGTTTCATTGGTAAGCTTCATTTCTTCTTTGGTATAATCGTTCTCTAAAAACACATCGCAATGTGGTATTGCATTTTTATGGATTTGATATGCATAAGCCATTTCAGCAGATTGATTATTGGCTTCAGCTTCAAGTTGTTTAACGGCTTTTAAGCCAGTTCCTGTAATTGATTGATAGGTTGAAACAACTACACGTTTAATATTGAATTTGTCATGTAAAGGTTTAAGCACCATCAATAATTGAATGGTAGAACAATTAGGATTTGCAATAATGAAGTCTTTAGATGTTAGTTCATTAGCATTAATTTCAGGAATAATTAATTTGTGGTCTTTATGCATTCGCCACGCTGAAGAATTATCAATAACCTTGGTACCAACAGCTGCAAATTTAGGAGCCCATTCTAATGATGTATTGCCGCCAGCAGAAAATAATGCGATGTCAGGTTTTGCATCAACAGCATCAGCTAAACTTTTAATAGTGTGTGTTTTGTCTTGAACTTTGATCTGTTTCCCTACTGAACGCTCTGAAGCGACTAGAATTAATTCATCAATTTTAAAATTTCGCTCGCTTAACACATCGAGCATGACTTGACCAACCATTCCGGTGGCACCAACCACAGCTACTTTCATAAAATTTATTTTTTACAAATTTAGACTTCAAAAATGAGATGAAGTTGTAAAAGTTGCCAAATATTCTATAAGAATTAGATAAAAACCAGTTTTTTGGTTTAGCTATTTTAAAAGTTGAAATATCGAAGTGAACTAATAAAAAAAGCCTTCAAAAGTTTGAAGGCTTTTGTGCCTTGGGCGGGAATCGAACCCGCACTTCCGAAGAAACTGGATTTTGAATCCAGCGCGTCTACCAGTTCCGCCACCAAGGCAATTGATTTGCAAAATTAGAATTATTTTCTGAAAACAGAAAAATTAGTGATAAAATAAATAGCCACTTCAGTTAAATTATCTATTTTTGCAAACCATAAATGTAACATGTTATGGCTGAATCGTTTAAGATGGCTCAAATATTTGCCTGCTCACAATCCGAAACCCTCGCAAAATCTATTGCTGATGCTTATGGTATTCCTTTAGGTAAAGTAATCACGCTTAATTTTAGTGATGGCGAATTTCAACCTTCATTTGAAGATTCTGTTCGTGGCTCTCGTGTTTTTATTGTTGGCTCAACTCATCCAAGTTCAAAAAACTTGATGGAGATGTTATTAATGCTTGATGCAGCTAAACGATCATCGGCAAGACATATTACTGCAGTAATGCCTTATTTTGGTTGGGCTAGACAAGACCGAAAAGACAAGCCGCGTGTGCCTATTGCAGCAAAACTTGTTGCCAAGATGCTTGAAACGGCAGGAGCAACCCGAATTATAACCATGGATTTGCACGCAGATCAAATTCAGGGTTTTTTTGAAAAACCAGTTGACCATTTATACGCTTCAACGATATTTTTGCCTTATTTAAGATCACTTAATCTTGAGGATTTAACGGTTGCTTCACCTGATATGGGTGGCTCTAAAAGAGCTTATGCTTACTCTAAATTTTTAGAAAGTGATGTTGTAATTTGTTACAAACAACGCGCTAAAGCTAATGTGATTTCGCACATGGCTTTAATCGGTGATGTAAAAGGTAAAAATGTAGTATTAGTTGATGATATGGTTGATACAGCTGGAACACTAACTCATGCTGCTAACTTAATGATGGAGCGCGGAGCTAAATCAGTTAGAGCTGTTTGTACGCATCCCGTTTTATCAGGTAATGCTTATGAAAAGATTGAAAAATCTGCTTTAGAAGAATTAATTGTAACCGATAGTATTCCTCTAAAACAAGAAAGTAAAAAAATAAAAGTGGTAAGTTGTGCTAAATTGTTTGCAGAGGTTATGCAAGCAGTTCATAACAACAAATCAATAAGTTCTAAATTTTTAATGTAATTTAATATATATTATGAAGTCAATCAAGATTGAAGGATCTAAAAGAGAAAGCGTAGGCAAAAAATCAACTAAAGCCTTACGTAATGCTGGAGAGATTCCTTGCGTACTTTACGGAGGAAACCAAGCCGTGCACTTTCATGCACCAGCACCAGCTTTTAAAAACTTAGTTTATACGGCTGATGTTCACACCGTAAAGTTAGAGTTGAATGACGGTACTAAAGCTAATGCAGTTTTACAAGATATCCAATTTCATCCTGTAACAGATGAAATTTTACACATGGATTTCTATGAGTTTGGTGATGATCAAGAAATCACAATGGAAATTCCAGTTCATGCTGAAGGTATTCCTAAAGGTGTAAAAAATGGTGGTGTATTGAGGTTTAATATGCGCCGTATGATGGTAAGAGGTCTTGCAAGCAACTTGCCAGATTATATTGTAGCTGATGTAACGCCACTTAAAATTGGTAAAAAACTGTACGTTACTGCAGTAGCAAGTGATGATTATAAAATTATGCATCCAGATAATACAGTGATTTGTATGGTTAAAACATCTCGTAATATTTCTGCCGTTACTGATGAAGATGACGATGAAGATAGCGAAGATGGAGCTGCTGAAGGAGGCGAAGATAAAGAAGGTCAATCAGAATCATAAAACTTTAAATCCATATTTAAACTTTAAAAGCATCTCGATGTCGAGATGCTTTTTTATTTTTACTAAAAATTAGTTTGAGGCTTACTTTGTTATGAAAAAGTTTTTAATCGCAGGGCTTGGAAATGTAGGGACTGAATATGAATTTACCAGGCATAATGTTGGTTTTGAGGTATTAAACCTTTTAGCGCACAAATATGAGTTACAATACGAAACTAAGCGACTTGGTGATGTTGCTGTTTACAAATTTAAGGGACGACAATTCATTTTACTCAAACCAAACACTTATATGAATTTAAGTGGTAAAGCGGTAAAATACTGGCTAACTAAAGAAAATATTCCTCTTGAAAATTTGCTGATTATTACTGATGATTTAAATCTAAAATTTGGCACATTACGCTTAAAAGGAAAAGGTAGCGATGGTGGTCATAATGGGTTAAAAAATATTCAGTTAAGTTTAAATACTCAAAAATACGCTCGGCTAAGGTTTGGCGTCGGAGATGAATTTTCTAAAGGACAACAAGTCAATTATGTATTGGGGAAATGGTCTAAAGATGAACAAGACAAATTAAATGAGCGACTGGAAAAATGTGTCGAAATAATTAAATCGTTTGGAACAGCTGGCTTGTCTTTAACGATGAATCAATTTAACGGAAAATAATTTAACGATAAGCAAATTGAATATTTACCACAACATCAAAGATTTCAACTGTAAAGGTAAAACTGCCATAACAATTGGTACGTTTGATGGTGTTCATGTAGGACATCGTAAAATATTAAAACGCCTGGTTAATTCTGCTAAAAAAGAAGGTTTGCAATCAGTTTTATTAACTTTTTTTCCTCACCCAAGAATGGTTCTTCAACATAACTCTGAATTAAAATTGATTAACACCTTAGATGAGAAAGTATCAATTTTAGAAGAAACAGGTCTCGACCATTTAATAATTCATCCATTTACATTAGAGTTTTCAAGATTATCGGCTCAAACCTATGTTGAAGACATTTTGGTAAAACAATTATACGCTAAACATATTATTATTGGTTACGATCATCGCTTTGGTCGTAATCGAACAGCAGATATTAACGACCTGAAGGCTTATGGAAACGATTTTAAGTTTAAAGTTGAAGAAATTTCAAAACAAGATATAGAAAAAGTTGCTGTCAGTTCAACTAAAATAAGAACAGCTTTGACTGAAGGAGATTTAGAACTTGCAAATAAATATCTTACTCAAGCGTTTAAGCTCTCTGGTCAGGTGGTCAAAGGTAAAGGAATTGGTAAAGATTTAGGTTTTGCAACTGCTAACTTACACATTCAAGAGAGTTACAAATTAATTCCTAAATCGGGAGTTTACGTTGTAAAAACTATCATTGGTGGGAAAACGCTTTTTGGGATGATGAATATCGGCACTAATCCTACATTTAACGAAGCCAAACAAAGTATTGAAGCTCATTTTTTTGATTTTAATCAAGACTTATATGGTAAGCATTTGTCGATCATGTTATTAAAGCGCTTGCGAAGTGAAGAAAAATTTAATGATATAAACGATTTAATTTTGGCGATGCAAAACGATAAGATTAAGGCCTTAGATTATATATCAAAATTAGCAGATGCTTAGTAAGTTATTATTTAAACCAGTCGACAATTCAGCTTTAATTGTTTTTAGAATTTGTTTCGGGCTATTAATTACACTAGAGTCTTGGGGAGCTATTGCAACAGGTTGGGTAAAACGTGTATTAGTTGAACCTAAATTCACATTTAATTTCATAGGCTTAGATTTTCTTCAATACTTGCAAGGACCATTCATGTATGTGTGGTTTGTCGTGATGGGAATTTTTGGTATTGGCGTTATGCTTGGTTATAAATACCGTTTTAGCATCATAGGTTTTACTTTATTTTGGCTAGTGGCTTACTTGATGCAAAAGTCGGCTTATAATAATCATTATTACCTGTTAGTCTTGCTCAGCCTCATGATGTGTTTTATGCCAGCACATCAATACAAATCTTTAGACGTTAAACAAAACCAGTCTTTAAAGTCTCTGGTTATGCCTAATTGGGTTAATGTTTTAATTATAACTCAGTTGGCTATCGTTTACACTTATGCAGCATTGGCCAAAATTTATCCAGATTGGATAAATACTGAAGTGATAGCAATATTTATGAAGTCTAAAGCAAATTATTTTTTGATAGGTGAGATGCTTCAGCAAAAGTGGATACACTATGGAATGGCTTATTTCGGAATTGCTTTTGATTTATTAATTGTTCCATTATTGCTGTGGTCTAAAACACGAAAATTTGCTTTTGGAATAAGCTTGTTTTTTCATTTGTTTAATAGCATAGTTTTTCAAATAGGTATTTTTCCTTATATGTCATTAGCCTTTACAGTCTTTTTCTTTCCAGTTGAAGTTATTCGTAAAAGATTTCTTCCGAGAAAACCTAGTTTAAAAGCAGCTAAGCAAGCTAAAGAATTTTCTAAAAAGCCTGTTTTAGTTGTAGGATTAGTATTTTGGATTTTAATTCAGCTTATTTTACCTGTAAGACATCATTTTATAAATAGTGATGTGTTTTGGAGTGAAGAAGGCCACCGAATGAGTTGGCGAATGATGCTAAGAGCAAAGTCTAGTTTCGTTCGTTTTAAAATAAAAGACTTAGAAACACAGCAAATTCGCCATGTTAACTTAGATGACTATTTAACAAAAAAGCAGCAGCGTTCACTTGGTAAACCTGATGTATTTTGGCAATTTACACAACATTTAAAACAAAATCTTTCAAACCAAAATATGGCGATTTATGCTACGGCTTGGGTAAAATTAAACCAACATGCTCGTCGATATTTAGTTTCGCCAGATCTTGATCTTACAAGTATCAAGTGGCAGCCTTTTAAGACTAATCGTTGGTTGCTGCTAAAAGATTAATAATGTTTAGTTTATAAAACCTGTTAACTTCAAATAAGTAGCAAAATTATAATTCTTCAAAATTTTGGTCATATTCAGGGTATAAAAGATTGTTGTATGGAAATCTAGTGATATGAATTTTTCTTACAGCTTCATAGACTTTTCTTTTAAAATCTTCCATATTTTCTTTTTCGGTTGCTGAAATGAACAAAACATTATCACCTAATTTATTCATCCAGGTATTTTTCCATTCTTCTAAACTAAAATGGGCGCTTGTTTTTTTAGTGCTTAAATCATCTTCATCTAATGTTTCGGCTTCATAAGCGTCAATCTTGTTAAATACCATTATGGTTGGTTTGTCTTGGGCTTTGATGTCTTCAAGAATACTATTAACAGAGCTGATGTGTTCTTCAAAATTTTTATGAGATATATCAACAACGTGTAAAAGTAAATCAGCCTCTCTGACTTCATCAAGTGTCGACTTGAAAGATTCTACCAGTTGTGTGGGAAGTTTTCTTATAAAACCAACGGTGTCAGTTAGTAAAAACGGTAAGTTTCTAATTACAACTTTTCTTACAGTTGTGTCAAGCGTTGCAAATAATTTGTTTTCAGCAAAGACTTTACTCTTGCTAATTACATTCATTAAAGTAGATTTGCCAACATTAGTATAACCGATTAAAGCAACCCGAATTAAGCTGCCACGATTACCACGTTGGACAGCCATTTGTTTGTCAATCGTTTTAAGTTTTTTCTTTAGAAGGCTTATTTTATCACGAACAATTCGTCTATCAGTTTCGATTTCAGTTTCACCAGGACCACGCATTCCAATACCACCGCGTTGGCGTTCAAGGTGTGTCCAAAGTCCTGTCAATCTCGGAAGTAAATACTCATATTGAGCTAATTCAACTTGTGTTCTAGCATAACTTGTTTTAGCGCGCTGGGCAAATATGTCTAAGATTAAATAGGTACGATCTACAACCTTACATTTTAAAATTTTTTCAATATTTTTTTGTTGAGCTGGAGAAAGTTCGTCGTCAAAAATTGCAGAGCCAATTTCATGTTCTTTAATAAATTCTCGAATTTCCTCTATTTTTCCTGTACCGATAAATGTTTTGGGATTTGGAATATCAAGTTTTTGCTGAAATCGCTTAATAACTTCACCACCAGCCGTATAAGTTAAAAATTCAAGTTCGTCAAGATATTCTTTTGATTTCTCTTCATTTTGTTGCTGATTAATTATTCCGATTAAAACGGCTTTCTCGTACTCAATAGATTGTGTCTCTAGCATAAAATTATTTTGAAAAAAACAAAAATACTAAGAAAATACTAGATACTCTTTTGAAGCTTAGAGTCCTTTTTTTGTTAATTTTTTAAGTAGATGTTCATTTACAGATTAAAACCTTAACTTACTCCTAACATTTTTTTTATATTCACGCCCTAAATAAATGTTTACCTCATGAAAAAAATTTTACTATTAACATTAGTTTTTTGTATACCTTATTTTGGCTTTAGTCAAATTGGTATTTTCGAAAACTTCAATCAAGGACAGCCCGCAGGTTGGGTTGGTAATGCATCAGCTGCGCCATTTCTTTTTAACAATGATTCGGCTTGTGAAGGACTAAGTGCTAATGCTGCATTTACAGGATTCTTTTCCTTTTCAGCACAGTTAACTTCAGTTAATATCCAAGGTCAATCTAATGGGACCGATTTTACTTTAAATTTTGATTATAAAGTGGTCGATGCTGCTGATGGTTCTGCATTTCCATCAGGTTGGGGAACAGCTGAAGTTCAATACTCTACTGATAATGGTGCAAACTGGACAACTTTTGGAACAATCGATGACATCAATTATACTTCTAGTGAAGATTGTGTTGCGGCACCGACTTTTACAGTAGCAGCAGCAGATTTACCAGCCGGTGATGATTTTAAACTACGTTTTGTAGTTAGCAGAAACGTTCAAGGCTTTAGATTTGTGTTAGACAATATTAACGGTACGCAAGTATTAAACGCACCACCTAACTGTGATGTGAATTTAACAACACCTACAGACGGTGCAACTGATGTTAATATTGCAACACCGTTAGAATGGACTCCTGCTACAGGTTTACCAAGTGGTTATTTAGTTAGTGTTGGAACAACACCTGGAGGTACAGATATTTTAGATAACGAAGATGTAGGTTCTTCTACACAAATCAATAATGTGTTGCCTGGCGCTTTAGATCAGTATGATGCTACATTTTATGTGACAATAATACCTTATAATAGTGTTGGTCAAGCAACAGGTTGTCAAGAATTTAGCTTTACAACAGAGACTAATCCGCACGAAATAGTTGATTGTAGTGTAGGATCAATAAATAATTCATTTTGTTACACGAATGGTGGTATTACTGAATTTTCCTACACTAGTAATGATGGAACACCTTTAAATTTAATTATTAATGAAGGTCAAGTTGAAGATTTCTTTGACGAGTTTATCGTATTAGATTCTGATGGAACAACGGTTTTAAACCCTGGCGAAGAATATGGGCCAAATGGTGATGGTATTTTAGATGGTATGTTTTTTCAATCCTCAGGAAGTGTGATTTACATTCAAGTTGATGCTGATGGTAGTGTCGATTGTCAGTCACAAGGATACACACCTATAGATTATACAGTGGCTTGTGCAACTTGTGTTTTTCAAGACGTGTCTTATAATGTAGTAGATGATTGTGCTAACGATCAGTTTTTTGTTGATGTTGTGATAGATGATTTAGGTACTGCCACTTCAATCACTATTGAAGATGATCAAGGGAACTCAGTTTCAGGCGTTTCAGCTAATGGTCAAACAGAACAGTTTGGACCTTATCCTATTGGAACAGGTGTTAGTTTTACAACGATTAATGAAGATGATGCTAATTGTACCATTTCAAGTGGTGTGATTAGAGATAATTGTCCGCCGCCTAACAACACATGTGATACTGCTTCTGTTGCAGTAATCAATCCAAATAACTTTTGTGAAACCTTAAATTTTGGAACTTTAGAACAATCTAGTGGTAGTTCAGTTCCTGTATCTTGCGCAGGCCCTGCTGCTCAAGACGTTTGGTTTGAATTTACGGCAACTGCCACAACAATTACTTCTACTATTATTACAGATGGTTTTGGTGGTCCGTCTCAAGCTATTTATGCAGACGATTGTGGTAACTTAACTGAGTTATATTGTAGTGAAGAATTTGATAATTTTGGTGATAGTGATGCTATTGTAGCTCAGGACTTAATTATAGGTGAGACTTACAAAATTCGTGTTTTTTCAGACACACAATCTGATGCTGAATTTGAACTATGTTTAACTACACCGCAATTTGGAGAAGATAATTCTACTTGTGATGTGTCAGCGCCATTTTGTGCCCCTTTTGATGATCAAGGTAACCCACAGCCACTTATTTTTCCTAACGGTTACTTTTATTTAACAGAATCTGTTGCTGAAACGGGTCCAGATTACGGATGCTTAGGTTCAGAGCCTAATCCAGCTTGGTTTTTTATGCAAGTTCAAGAAACTGGAGACTTAGGGTTTACTATTACTCAGAATACGGCATACAATGAAAATGGTGAGCCTATTGGGCAAGGTTTGGATGTTGATTTTATTGCTTATGGTCCATTTACTGAAGCAGAAAGTAATTGTGGAGATTTAACAGCTGCTAATACAGTTGATTGTAGTTATTCAGCTGCCGCAATAGAAGAGTTTACGATCCCAAATGCTCAGGCTGGTGAATATTATGCGGTTGTGATTACTAATTTTAATCAACAGCCAGGTTATATTAGCTTAGGCCAAACTAACTTTGGTGAACCAGATGCTGGCTCAACTAACTGTGATTTAGTGTTTGAAAATACCATCAGAGCCTGTGCAGGTGAAGAAGTGACTATGATTTCTGAATTTGATCCTGCTGATATAGCTGCTTATCAGTGGTATGTATTTGATGAAGCATTAGATGACTATGTAGCCATAAATGAACAAGATGCATTTAATGAAGATTATACAACAGATATTTCAGGACAATATTTTGTTCAAACTTTTGAAACAGGAACATTTTTAGAAGAGCGTGAATTCTTTACTGTTGTTATAGAAGAAGAGCCAGAAATAACTGTACCGCAAGATCTTGTGGTTTGCGAAGGACAAACAATTACATTAGACGCTAGTCCAGTAAATAACGATAGTTTTGGTTCAGTTGATCATCAATGGTTTTTAGATGGTAATGAAATAACCGACGCAACCAATCCTACCTATAGCGTCACTCAAGGTGGTGAATACTCGGTTATTGTAACAACCTCTAATGGCTCAGCTACAGGAGAACCTCAAGTTTGTGAAACTGAATTTATATTCCCAGTTCAAGGTGGTGCTTTTGAAGTTGACTTAGGTCAGGACCAAGTACTTTGTGATGCAAACCCTCAAACTATTACAGCAAACATAATTGATGGAGATGCCGCAAATGCAACATATGCATGGTCAACTGGTGAAGATACAGCTTCTATTGAAGTTAGTACCACAGGATCCTATGAAGTCACTGTGACCATAGATGGCTGTTCTGTAACTAATTCTGTAGATTACACATTTAATGTATCTCCTGAAATTGAACTTGGAGATGAGACACTTATTTCGTGTGATTTAGCTTCAGAAACTCTTGATGCTACTGCTTCAAATTATACTGATGCAGAAGTGACTTATGAGTGGACATTAGATGGTGCAACAATTAATGGTGCAACTACTTCAACCCTAACACCAACAGATTATGGTACATATGAAGTCACTGTTACACCAAATGGTACAAACTGCTCATCAACTGATAGTGTTACTATTGAAGAGCGTGATGATATTTTAGTTGAAGTAGTACCTTCTGATTCTATAGATACTGTTCTAAATTATTGTGAAGACGGTACTGGAACTCCAGATATTCCTGTTTATGAAATTGTGCTTGAAACAAGTTTAACAAATGCCTCAGCTGATGAGGTTGAGTATACTTGGTATAAAAATGATGTTCAACTTCCTGAGACTACATCAAGTATAACTGTAGTCTATGACGAGCAAGGTGTTTTTAATGATGAATATTATTGTGTAATTAACATTGACAATTGTACAGCTACAAGCAATTTGTTAGCTACAGATATTGAAATTGCACCTTATGAAAATGCAGGATGTAAAATCACTCAAGGCTTATCTCCAGATGAAACTCCAGGTGAAAATGATGTTTTGGATTTAGCTTTCTTAAATGATAGATCAGGAATTGAAAGCGTTGAAATCTTTGATAGAAATGGACGTTCTGTGTTTTTCTTGAAAGATTACGTCAACGAGTTTAACGGGCAATCTGACGAAGGCGACAAACTAATTAATGGAACTTACTTCTATGTTATAAAGCTAAGAAATGAAGATCCTGTATTTGGTCGCCAAAAAACAGGTTGGATATACATTAAACGAAACTAACAAACAACTAAATACCAACCTGCTGAAGCGGGTTGGTTTTAAGTTCAACATATCATAAATTACACTCACATGAAAAAGTTTTATATACTAACAGCTTGCATCTCATTTTTGCTGATTAGTCATCATTCAAAGGCTCAACAAGATCCACAATACACGCAATACATGTACAACATGAATGTGGTGAATCCTGCTTATGCAGGCTCTAAAGAAAATTTGTCTTTAGGTTTATTATTTAGAGATCAATGGTCAGGAATAGAAGGTGCTCCCCAAACCTTTACATTTGCAGCTCACACACCATTAAATAATGGCTTAGGTATTGGTTTGTCAGGAATTCAAGACCAGATTGGGCCGGTTGAAGAAACAAATATTTATACAGATATCTCTTATACCATCAATTTAGATGCGAAACACAAATTAGCTTTTGGTATAAAAGCAGGTGCAACTTTTCAAGATATCGGTTTTATTGATTTAGCACAAGAAAACGACTCTGCCTTTACACCAAACGTTTCTGAGTCCTTTGTAAATTTAGGGGCAGGATTATTTTTGTACTCTGACAACTACTATGTTGGTTTGTCTGTTCCAAATTTTTTAAGTGAAACTTATCTTGATAAAAACGGTAGAGGTTTTGGAACTCAAGAACAGCATTATTTTTTAACCGCTGGTTATGTATTCCAACTGACAGACTACTTGAAGTTTAAGCCTTCAACTTTAATCAAATCTGAGTTTAGTTCATTTGTATCTTTTGATGCAAATGCCAACTTCTTATTTTATGACAGATTTGAAATAGGTGCTTCATACCGTTATGAAGACGCTGTAAGTGGTTTGATGAGTGTTCGTGCAACTGATTGGCTTCAGCTAGGATTCGCTTATGATAGTTCTACAAACGACTTAAACGAACCATCATATGAAGCTTTTGTTATTTTTGATATTTTCTTCAAGAAAAAAACATTCATTTCTCCACGTTATTTCTAATCATCAAGATATTTCAACCATGAAAACATTATATACATTTTTACTTAGTGTCCTACTTAGTACATTGACACTTCAGGCACAAAATTCATCTACTAAAAAAGCCGATAAACATTTTGATCGTTTAGAATTTGTAGATGCAATTGAAGATTACGAAGAGCTTATTAGAGATGGTAAAGCAGACGCTTATGTTTATAAACAATTAGCTATTTCTAATTACAAAATTTATAAAACCGAAGAAGCTGAAAGACATTACGATACTTATTTAAGTATGGTAGAAACACCAAGCGCAGAAGATTATCTGGGTTACGCCCAAACACTTATCGCTAATAAACGTCTAGATGAATTTAAAAAGGCTATGCGTAAATTTTCTGAGTTAGCACCACAAGATGCACGAGCAATTGCTTTTAAGGAAAATCCAAATTATGTTTCAAAACTTTTATTTGCAGAACCTAAATTTGATGTTAAGCGTTTGGAATTAAATTCAGAATATCAAGATTTCGGAGCTTATGAATATGATGGGAAGTTATTTTTTGTTTCAGCTAGAAATAAATCGAGACGAACTTATGGCTGGAACGATCAACCAACACTTGATATATTTGTTGCTAGCAATGTTGGCGGTACATTTAAAAATGAAGTAGAGTTAGAAGGTGAAGTAAATTCTAAATTTCATGAAGGTACTGTCGCCATAACAAACGATGCACAAACCTTATATTTTACACGAAATGATTACACAGATGGTAATTATGAGCAAGACTCGACTGGTATCGGTCGCCTTAAAATTTATAAAGCTTCATTGCGTGATGGGCAATGGGCTGATGTACAGGAATTACCAATAAATAGTTCAAATTACTCAACTGGCTCACCAGCATTAAGTCCTGATAATAAAACCCTATATTTTTCAAGCGATAGACCTGGAGGTTTTGGTGAATCTGATATTTATAAAGTTAGCATAAACAGCGATGGCAGCTTTGGTGAACCTGAAAATTTAGGAGATGAAATTAATACACCTGGAAGAGAAAGTTTCCCTTTTGTAGATCAAGATCAACGCTTATATTTTTCTAGCGACGGCCATTTAGGTTTAGGTGGTTATGATGTGTTCTACGCTAATTTAGATGATAATGGTAATTTTGTAAAACCAAGAAACATTGGTAAACCTGTGAATTCATCTGCCGATGATTTTTCATTTACCTATATGGTTGCTATGAAGTCAGGATATGTATCGTCTAATCGTGGAAAAAATTCATTAGATGATGATATTTATCAAGCAAATTTAATAGAGCCACTAGATCAAACCATGGTTATTGTTAACCTTGTAAATTCCGAAACACAAGAGCCAATAGAAGCTGCAGAAGTTATTGTTTACGAGGATAATGGTGATGAAATTACTAAGCTTAAAACAGATAAAGCAGGTAAGGCTAGTACTATTTTATTAATGGATTTAGAATATGATTTCCAAGCTAATAAAGATCAATTTGAAAGTGCTTCAAAACGCGTTACTGCTGAAGGTGAACAAATGGTAGTTACTATTCCGATGGTTCCTGTTAAAGATCTTATTGAGGATCGTTCTGTGACACTCAAGAACATCTTTTTTGAATTTGATAAAGCAACCATTAGACCTGAAGCTGCACTGGGCTTAGATCGAATTGTTGAAGTTCTTAAAGAGTACTCTGATGTTGTAATCAGAATTGAAAGTCATACAGATAGACGTGGTCCAGCTGCTTATAACAAGCGTTTGTCAGAAAAAAGAGCTCAAAGCACAGTTGACTATATCATCTCAAAAGGTATTGATGCCTCACGTGTTTCAGGTGTAGGAAAAGGTGAAGAAGAACCTATCAACGATTGTACAAATGGTTGTACTGAAGAAGAGCATGAAGAGAATAGACGTTCTGAATTTATTATTGTAGAATAAACTTATATTATAAAATAAGTAAAGCCGCTAAATTAATTTAGCGGCTTTTTTAATTTATAGAGTTCATCATAAATGTGTATATTAGTCTGGCTAACCAATAGATCTATCTAAATTTCTACCATTATGAAACGACTCTGTGAAGAATGCCAAGAGCCAGTTTCGGGAAGAAGCGATAAACGTTTTTGCTCCGATTATTGCCGAAATGCGTTTAATAATAAACGTAATAGAGACCAAACCAAAGTAGTACGTAACACTAATAATCAGTTACGAAAGAATTACCGTATTTTAAATGAGCTAAATCCCAATGATAAAACTAAAGTTAATAGGCAAACTTTAATGGCTAAGGGTTTTAATTTTAAATTATTTACCAGTATTTACAAGACAAAAAAAGGTAGCATATATTATTTTGTTTATAACCAAGGTTATTTAGACATCGGTAATGATTATTTTGCATTAGTTAAACGTGATTAAACAATGAAGTTTATCAAACAATTTTTTTTTACAGCTTTACTAATAGTAGTTGTTGTAGCTGTTTATCAAAGTTTCTCTCCACAAACTGAAGACAGCTTAAACAATCCTAACTTTTCTTTAGGTAATGTAAAAGCACACGTAACAAATATCGCAAAAGAACCTCACTATGTTGGTTCTACAGCACATGCTAAAGTTAGTAACTATATTAGCCAAGAGCTCACTGATATTGGTATCGCAGATGTTCATACACAACAAGGGTTTAGCTTAACAGATGATGGTAATCTAACAATACCAGAGAATATTCTTGGTCGAATAAAAGCAACTAATCCCAAACCTAGCCATAAAGCAATTTTGTTGTTAAGTCATTATGATTCTGCTCCACATTCTTCCTATGGTGCTAGTGATGCTGCTTCTGGTGTTGCCGTTATAATTGAAAGTCTTAGAGCTTTTTTGGCAACAAATCCTCAATTTGAGAATGATATTATTATTTGCTTTTCAGATGCCGAAGAACTTGGCCTAAATGGTGCAGAATTATTTGTACGTCAACATCCTTGGGCAAAAGATGTAGAAATGGTTTTAAATTTTGAAGCACGAGGTAGTGGCGGACCAAGTAATATGATTGTTGAAACTAATTACGGCAATGCTCAGATAATAAAACATGTTCAAAACGCTGGTGTCAACTATCCAATGGCAAACTCACTCATGTACAGTGTTTATAAGTTGCTTCCTAATGATACAGACTCTACTGTGTTTAGAGAAAAAGCAGATATTCCTAGCTTATTTTTTGCTTTCATTGACGACCACTTTGACTATCACACATCTTTAGACGTACCAAACCGATTAGATGATACAAGCCTACTTCATCAAGCCGATTACCTTATGCATCTCATACCTGAGTTTGCTTCAGCAGATCTGGGTTTACTAAACACTTCAGAAGATCAAGTTTATGTCAATTTTGCTAATTTAAAACTATTAAGCTACAGTTATTCTTGGTCTTGGCCATTACTTATAATTGGTTTAGTCTTATGGTTAATTGTAATTTACTCGGGCCTACAAAGACAACGATTTCAATTAAAAGACATTGGCAAAAGCTTAATTTTATGGTTTTTACTTTTAATAGGTCTACCACTTATAGCTACAGGAATATACTATTTAATTCGAGCAATTTATCCTCAATATCAATCTATTTTACAAGGTTTTACTTATAATGGTCATGACTATATTTGGGGTATTGTTTTTATAGTTTTAGCCTTATTAATAAGTACTACAAGGTATTATCAAAAAAAGCTTGGTACAGCAGCTATATATACTAGTTTTGGTCTGTTAGCTTGGTGTGTATGTCTAGTATTTAACTTAGCTTTGCCTGGTGCAAATTACTTTATCTTACCATTATTTTTTGGCTTTTTTGGCATGTTTGTTTTTAATTTAAGACTTAAATACAAACGATTTACAGCTCTTGTTTTAGGTTGCCCAGCTTTGGTATTATTTACACCTTTTATTCAATTTTTTCCTGTAGGGCTTGGCTTATCTATGCTTGGTTTAAGTGCGCTGTTTATCATGCTTAGTTTTGGCTTTATTCAAGTTGCTATTACTTCAAATTTAGCATCAAGATTAAGTAGTTATGCTCTAGTTATTTTAGCAATAGTTTTTTTTGTTAAAGCTCACTTTTCTGCGGAATTTACTACTGAAAGACCTCGGCCTAATAGTTTAAATTATCATGTAAACCTTGACCAGAATCAGGCATACTGGTTATCGTATGATACTGAATTAGATAGCTATACTTCAACTTATTTCTCTGCTGAAGACACACTTATTAGCGATTCTGATTTTAGTAGTAAATATAATTCTAAGGCAACATTTATGTCTGGAGCACCTTACATAGATTTTGCAAAAGCTAAGGTTAAATTAGATACCTTAGAAGAAACAAAAGCATCTATTAGTTATCAACTTGAAATTTTTCCTAGCCCAAAAACTAAAAGACTTACTCTAAATGCAGATCAAAACATTAATTTTTTAGATTTTAGTATTAATCAATTAACGGCAGACAGTATTTATCTTGATAATAAGGCTTATCATATCTTTAAAAAGCGTTTCAGTAATCGGTTATTTGATTATTATGTGGTCAATCAAGAGCCAATTAAAATTAAATTTAGCGTCGATCGATCAGAAGAGTTCAATTTTATGTTGCATCAAATCAATTATGATTTGTTAAATGAAGCACGTTTAAGTGTAAGACCTAGAAAAGAGAACCAAATTCCAAAACCTTTTATTGTTAATGATGCAATTATTTGTAGTCAAAAAATAATCGTAAATGAACAATAAGCTTGGTATATTAGGTTGTGGTTGGTTAGGGAAAGCTTTAGCTAAACATTTTATAGGCAAAGGTGTTCAGGTAAATGCTAGTGCAACAACTTCAACTAAGTTAGAAGAATTAAAGAAACTTGGTGCTTCAGCTTATTGTGTAAAAGTTACGCCTCTAGAAATTCTAGGCGATGTTGAGTCTTTTTTCTCCCCAATTGAAGCATTGGTGATTTCAATTCCGCCGCAATTGAGAAAGCAATCCTCAGCTGATTTTTTAGATTCAGTTCGTGTTTTAGCTCGAGAAATTTCAAAATATTCAAACATAAAAAAAGTATTGTATATAAGTTCAACATCTGTCTTTATTGATCATGTGTCGATACCGGTTTATCATGAAGATTATAAATTTTCATCAATCGAAATTGATCAAAATCCTGTTTTGAAAAGTGAATTTATTTTACGTGCAGAATTACCAACGGTTAAGATTTTACGTTTTGGCGGTTTAATAGGCAATGACCGACACCCAATTCATTTTTTAGCGGGAAAATCTAACATTAAATCGCCAGAAGCTCCTGTTAATTTAATACAACAATCCGATTGCGTAAGTCTTATTGATGCTTTGTTAGATAAGTTTCACCAACTCACTCAAATTTGCTTTCATGGTGTAAGTACACAACATCCGAAAAGACGTTATTATTACTTAAAAAAGGCAAAAGAGCTCCAATTAGAGCCTCCGAATTTTGATGAAGATTCGGTATCTTCAGGTAAATTAATTTCAAGTCAATTAACAATAAAAACTCTTAAAAAGCGATGCTTTAAAGCCTTATAATTCTTAATAATTTAGTAACAATTTTAAGTTTACCAAATCGTTGGTTTGGTGCATTTTTGCAGGTTCATTTTTTGTATGGAGAATCTGTATATCATATTAGTAGTTTTACTGTTTTTACTTGCAGTTGCTGACTTGATTGTTGGTGTGAGTAATGATGCAGTAAACTTCTTAAATTCAGCTATAGGTTCGAAAGCAATCCCAATGAAAACCATATTAATAGTTGCAGGACTTGGTGTATTGGTAGGAGCTGTGTTTTCTAGCGGATTAATGGAAGTAGCGCGTAATGGAATTTTTAATCCAAATGTGTTCTATTTTAATGAAATTATCATCATTTTTTTAGCCGTTTTAATAACCGATATTTTAATCTTAGACTTTTTTAACACCATAGGAATACCTACGTCAACAACTGTTTCTATTGTGTTTGAATTGCTAGGCGCTGCTGTTAGTGTTAGCCTTTTAAAAATGTATTATGACCCAGAATTGAGTCGAAATTTAGGTGAGTTTATAAACTTAACAAAGGCAACTGAAATTAGCTTAGGTATTATTCTATCGATTTTTATAGCCTTTTTTGTTGGAGCAATTGTTCAGTTTATTTCTCGTTTAATTTTCTCGTTTAACTATCAAAAAAAGTTAAAATTTATAGGTGCATTATTTGGTGGTGTTTCGCTTTCAGCTATAACCTACTTTATATTAATTAAGGGTGTAAATACTATAGATTTTATCGATCCAAATTTTGCAGTATTAGTACAAAACAATAAGTTGTTTGTGGTTGGCATAAGTCTCTTGATTTGGATTGTATTATCACAACTACTAATTTCTGTTTTTAAAGTTAATATTTTAAAATTAATTGTTATAGTCGGGACATTTGCTCTGGCATTAGCTTTTGCGGGTAATGATTTAGTAAATTTTATAGGAGTTAGTATTGCTTCTTATCAGTCGTTTATGCTATGGCAAGATGCGTTTTTAGCAAATGGTGTTTTACCATCGCAATTTTTAATGAGTGGTTTAGATGGAGAAGTCCAAACACCAGAATATATTTTAGTGATAGCTGGGTTTGTGATGGTTTTAACCTTATGGTTTTCTAGCAAAGCACAATATGTTGTTCAAACAGGTGTAAATCTAGGTCGACAAGGCGAAGGTGATGAGCGCTTTAAAGCTAATAACTTATCACGAACAATTGTACGTTATGCAATGTTTATAGGCCAAACATTTTCCCAACTACTTGAAGAAAAGCTCCAACATAAAATAAGCAGTCGGTTTGATAAGCCAGAACAAGCATTAAATTATACAACTTCACCAACTAAACCAGCATTTGATTTACTAAGAGCTTCAATAAACCTAGTCTTGGCTAGTATTTTAATTTCTATTGGTACAAATTTTACATTGCCATTATCAACAACTTACGTCACATTCATGGTTGCTATGGGAACTTCATTTGGTGATCGTGCATGGGATCGTGACTCGGCAGTTTATCGTGTTGCGGGTGTTTTTAATGTTATAGCAAGTTGGTTTGGAACTGCCTTGTTGGCTTTTTCAGCATCTGCAGTTGTTGCTTTGGTAATTTGGTATGGCGGTAATTATGCTATTGTAGTTTTAGTAATTTTAGCAGGTTTATCGGTTGTGCGTAATGCAATTAAACACTCCAAAAAAACAAAAATAGAACAGCAACAAAAGCGATTTAATAGAACTGATATTATCACTATTAATGAAATTACAATAGAATCTTCTAAAAACATGACTAGTGTTATTAAAGGTAACAATAGATTGCTTCGAGATGTAATTAATAATTTAGGTTATCACGATTCAAGTAGATTTAAAAAAAGTTTGTCCCAGCTTGAGCAGCAAGAAAATGAAATAGATGAACTTAAAGATAATGTGTTTTATTATATAAAATCACTTGAAGAAAACACAGTTGAAGCTAGTAAGTTTTATATTTTAACTTTAGACTACTTACAAGAAATTGTACAATCGATGGCTTACATTACCAGAAGTAGTCATAAACATGTTAATAATAACCACAAGAACTTAAAATTCAATCAAATCCGTGATTTAAAACGCATTGATGCAGAACTCAATGAAGTTAACAAAAAAATGATTTTTGTTTTTGAAAATCAGGACTTTACAGAAATTAAGTTATTGGTAGCTAAATATGAGTCTTTAGGCGAAAAAATATCGGGTTTAATTCAAAAGCAAATAGAGCGACTAAAAGTTGATGATAATAGTCCAAAAAATACAAAATTATATTTTGGACTATTATTAGAATTAAAAGACTTGGTTAACTCAACTTTACAAATGATGCATTTATTTCAAGAATATTATAATGAGGCTAAAAAAGAATTTTAACCATTAATGGCTACAACATTTTCTACTTTGTTATTAAGCATCTCTTTAAGCATCGTTTCAATACCGTTTTTTAATGTCATTGTCGAAGAAGGGCAACCGCTGCAGGCGCCTTGAAGTATTACTTCAACTTGTTTGCTTTCTGGATTGTATGACTTAAAAGCGATATTTCCACCATCACTCGCAACAGCTGGTTTAATATATTCTTCAAGAATATTAATAATTTCGTTTGATGTATCGTCTAATTGTTCACGGTTAACTTCATTTTGTTGAGAAATCCCTTGAGTTGAAGAATCTTTATTTTTATTAACCGTGCCAGTCTTAACAATTGTACCACCATTTTCAATGTAGGTTCTAATAAATTCACGAAGCTCAAGTGTAATTTCATCCCATTCAGCCATATCGTACTTATTGATTGAGATATAATTTTCATCAATAAAAACTTCTTTAACGAATGGGAAGTGAAACAACTTTTCAATCATTGGTGCATGAGTTGTTTCATCAATACTTTTAAATTCAGCTGAAGCTAAAACTAATTTTTTATTGGCAACAAACTTCATTACAGATGGGTTTGGTGTACTTTCAGCGTAAACTGTTACGGGAACCTTTTTTTTAGCCTCTTCAGCTTCTTTTTTAATAACTTGAACACCTTCATTTAAGTCATCTTCAACTTGTTTGGCAACGTCATCTTGCACATCACTCCACTCAACGATATTATATTTTTCGATTGCTACAAAGTTCTGACTTATAAAAACGGTTTTAACAAAAGGCAAATGAAAAAGTTTAGAAGCTAAAGGAGAATTTTGAGCATCTTCAATATTATTGAACTCATAACTTTTTGATTTGGTTAAAAAATCGTTAACTTCTAATTTGATAATTGATGGTTTATTTGTAGGTTTGACCTCAACTGTAAAAGATTGCATATTAATTGGTGCTTTTAATGCAAAATTACTAAAAAATAAGGTCTTTACAGTGTAATTTTAACATAATGAAACGTTTTTACACTTTACTATTATTTTCGATAATATCTGTAAATTTCTCGTTCAGTCAAAACTTTAACATGACAGATGGGCAAACAGTAAATACAGATACCGGAAATTTTTATGATCCAGATGGCCCAAATAACCCTACAAGCTCTGGGGAATTTGTATACACGATTTGTCCTCAGACTACTGATCTTTTACTCGTAGTTGAATTTGTAGAATTTTTGACAGGTCCTGGTGAATTAGAAATTTATGATGGAGCAGATACGTCTGCTAATTTATTGTTTACTTTTTCTGGAGCAATAGACGGTAATGATGGGCCAGAGACAGGTCAATTAATCACAGCTTCAGATAGCAATAATTCAGGATGTCTGACCTTTAGGTTTTCAGGTGGTGTTCCTAATAATGCTTTTACAGGTTGGAATGCGGCTATTAGTGTTCGCGAACCATGCCAAACTTATTCCACTACAGGTACAGGTATAGAAACCGATATACCGATTAATGAAGTTGGTTATGGTCAAGTTGTTACTTTTTCAGCTGATGTAATACCATCTTCAGGTGTTTATTCAGATTTAGAATATTTTTGGAGTTTTGGTGATGGTAACTCAGATACAGGGCAATCTGTACAACATGCGTTTCAAAACAGTACAGCTAATCAAGTTACTTTAACAGTCACAGACCAATATGGTTGTAGCGCTTCTTTCGCCATAGAAATTACACCAATTGTTAGATTTATTGAGGTTGAAGCTAATACACCTTACAATATTAACCGCGAAGATGAAGACGGAAATCCTGAAACCATAACTATTAACAACGTTGATGATTTAGTAATTGACGTACTAGTCGATAACGATTGTGCTAATGTGTCTAACATAAATTTTACAGGAAATCCAAATGCGCCTAGTATTGGTTATTTTGATAACAATAATTCAGAATTCCCGATAGAAAGTGGAATTGTGTTTAATAATGGTAATATTAATAATGTTGAAGGTCCCAATCAGGGCATACAAAGTGACGGTGGTTGGAATAATACAGTTAATTCAGAGCCAGAGTTAAGTGCCTTTATACCTTCTATTTCTGGTTCGTCAAATGACGAATCTGTACTTACTTTCGATTTTGAAGCGGTATCTGAAACTTTGAGTTTTGACTTTATTTTTGCCTCTGAAGAATATGAAAACTATCAGTGTAATGATACTTTTGCTGATGCTTTTGTGTTTATATTAACCGACCAAAATGGAAACCAAGAAAATTTAGCCTTGGTACCAGGTACCACAGACCCAATTTCTGTAACTACGGTGTCACCAGGTACACAAACAGGTTGCAGTCCTGTTAATGCTGATTTTTTTGGAGAAGAATATTATGGTGCTGTTGCTCCAGTTGCGCCCATCGAATATCAAGGGCGTACCGCTGTTTTAACAGCCTCTACCAACATTAATCCAGGTGAGGTTTATAATATTAAAATGATAATTGCCGATCGTGGTGATAGTGCCTTTGATTCTGCTATTTTTCTATCAGCTGGTTCTTTTGATTTTGGGACCGTCGATTTAGGTAATGATATTTTAGTAGAAAATGAAAATACACTCTGTGTAGGTCAAGAAATCACATTAAATACAGGTTTAGAACTTTTTCAAGGCGCGACTGTAGAATGGTTTAAAGATGGCGTTTTAATACCTGGAGAAACAGACATCACTCTTGACGTAGATGATGAAGGAATTTATACAGTGGTTTACACTTATTCTACAGGTTGCACGACTGAAGATACTATTATTGTAGAGTTTCTGCCAACGCCTATCACTGAAAGTCTTCTGCCAGACCCTTTATTTGCTTGTGAAGGAAGTACATTTAATCTTCGTTTAAATGATGATAATTTAATTGATGATACTCAAGATTTAAACGATTTTCAAATCTCCTATTTTAGAAATTCTGAAGATGCCGAAAATGATGTTAATAGAATAGTTAACCCAACAACTTATTCGTTTCAAGGAACTACAGAAACAATTTTTGTAAGAATTGAAGGTTTTGCGAATAATCAATTAACCGGCTGTTTTGAAGTTACTGAATTTCAAATCACCTATCAAGATGTTGAAATTTCTCAAGATTTATCTACATTAAGACAGTGTAGTGATTATTCGTCTAATGAAGTAAATTTTGATTTAACTCAAGTTGAATCTGAGGCTTTAAATGGTCAAGATCCTAATAATTTTGATTTTACTTATTATTTAACCGAAGATCATGCTAATAATTCAGTTAATGAAATCCCTCTGTCAGAAGTTGAGAATTATCTAGCTTCATCAGGTACAGAAATTTTTGTTCGTGCCGATAACCCAAGTACTACGGGTTGTTTTGCTATAGGAAGTTTTATTTTAATAATTGATAATGTCAGAATCGGTGATTTAACATTAACAGAAAGTATTTCAGAGTGCCAGAATGTTGATACACAACAAACTGTTTTTGATCTTACACCTAAGACAGATGTGGCATTAGACGGTCAAGATTCTTTAGATTTTACAGTAAATTATTTTGAAAATGAACAAGATGCACTTCAAAATAATCTTGATAATATCATTGAAAACCCATCTGAGTATATCTTAAATTCTTTAGGACAGCAAGTGATTTACGTAACAGTAACTAATAATGAAAATCCTAACTGTTTTGAAGTCTCAAATTTTATTATTGAAGCCTTTGAAACACCTCTTATAGAACAATTGCAAAACTTCGAAGCTTGTGGCGATTTTACTTTAACTCAAACTTTTGATTTAACTCAAAATACGACTTTAGCAATCGGCAATCAAACAGGGAATTATAATGTGAGTTATTACTTGACAGAGGCTGAAGCTAATTCAGGTACAAACTCTTTAACTAGTCAAGGTGAAGATATTAGCAATTATGCTCCCATTAACGAGTCACAAACCATTTACATAAGAATTGAAAATTCTGATTTTACTGAATGTTATAGTGCTGGAAGTTTTGAAATCGACTTAAACAATGTCGAAGTTTCATCAGTTCAAGATTTAGAAAGTTGTATAGACCCAGTTACTGGCGTAGCTGAATTTGATTTAATCCAAAATACAGGATTAGCATTCGGTGAAGATCAAGATGAAACGACACATGCAGTACGTTATTTAGATGCTTCTAATAATGAGATAAGCAACCCTGAAGCTTATGAAGTTTCTAGTTCAGCAACGATAACAGTAGAAGTAACCAACCAAAACGACCAAAGCTGTACAGCTACTGAAACATTTAATTTAAGCATTACACCACAGCCAGAAGTAACACCAGCAAGTGTTTTAGAGGTTTGTATAAATTATGAAGATGGCGGAGATAACACGATAGATTTAACAATAAAAGACTCAGAAATTAATAGCTTAGCTACAGGTGATATTGTTGAATATTATGTATCTCAAACAGCTTATGAAAACGATAATGCAATAGCAACTCCAGAAAGCTTCAACTTAGCAGAAAACCAAACAGAGATTTATGCAGCTGTACTTAATTCGGTATCAGGATGTCGTTCAGAAGTAACATCATTTAATATAGAAAATGTAATACCACTGGTTGATATTTCAGGCTATGAAGGTCAAAGTGTTTGTATAGATGAGAATGGTGACTTGGTAAACACAGCCACTTCACCACCAATTATAGAGACTGGATTGTCAGCAACAAATTACGATTTTGTATGGTTGTTAGATGGTGTAGAAATTGTAGGGGAGACATCGCCAAGTATTACGGCAACAGAAGCAGGCGTATATACAGTAGAGGTAACGAATGCTTTAGCGCAACAAATTACCAGCTGTGTAAATACGTCATCAGCAGAAATTATAGAAAGTGGTCAAATAGATTTTGAATTAGCGATTTTAACTGATAGTTTTCAAAACAATGAACACGGAATAGGTGTAACAATTACGGAAGTTGGATTAGGAGATTACGAATTTAGGTTAGATTATGGAGAATGGGTTGACTTAGAAGAAGGACAAACAGAGCTTATATTTAGTGATGTTCCAGGCGGCATGCATGTAATTACGGCCCGAGATAAAAATGGTTGTGGAGAAGTCTCCAAAGAAATCACACTAATAGATTATCCAGAGTTTTTCACACCCAATGCAGACGGATATAATGATAATTGGCAGTTGAACAACACAACAATGACAAATTTAGATGTTAGCGAGGTTAATATATTTGATCGTTATGGCAAGCACTTGTATAAATTAACACCAGATCAAGCCGGTTGGGATGGTACTTATCAAGGCGAAGTTTTACCATCAGACGATTATTGGTTCACGATAGATTATATAGAACCGCGCACAGGAGAAAAAACAATATTTAAATCACACTTTACTTTAAAACGATAAAATGACAATAACTAGATTAACATTTGTTTTATTTGCAGTTTTTTCTGCTTTTGCTGTTACAGCACAAGAAAGAGGAATACCAGTTTATAAAGATTATTTAATGGATAATTATTACTTGATTCATCCATCTATGGCTGGTACATCAGCATACAATAAAGCAAGAATTACTGCTCGCCAACAATGGTTTGATGTAGAAGATGCCCCAAGTTTACAAACAGCTAGTATAAATGCACGTTTCGGCGAAAATGTTGGCTTAGGAGCGATTTTATATAATGATTCTAATGGGCGCTTTTCTCAACAAGGTGGTTACTTGACATTTGCCTACCATTTGCTTTTTTCAAGAAGTACGGCAGATATTAATCAACTTTCATTCGGAATGAATGTTGGCATAAGTCAAGAAAAGCTAGATGAAACCGATATTAATATTATTGATAATCCTGATCCTATTATTTCTGGAGTAGAGCAGACCGATAATTATTTTAATATGGATTTTGGTTTGTCTTACTTTTATTTGAATTATTTTGTTCATGCAACAGTTAAAAATATAATTCCTCAAAAACGACAAATTTTCACAGAACTATTTGAAACTGATAATCAACGCCAGTACTTAGTTTCTCTAGGTTATACTTATGAGCCAGAATTATCTAATTGGGTGTTTGAACCATCTGTGATGTACCAAAATAAAGAAGCTACAGGAGAATCTAATTTAGATATTAATGCAAAAGCTTATTACTTAACATCATTTGGTAATCTTTGGGGCGGTTTGTCTTACAGAAGAAGTTTAGATGCTGCTGAATTTTCTTCTGCTACTGGGGAAATAGAAACAGCTGAGAATCTTCAAAACTTATCACCATTCCTTGGGGTTAATTATGGTAAGTTTGTTTTTGCTTATATGTACACCTATCAAACTAACTCTATTGTTTTGTCTAATTCAGGATTTCATCAAATTACTTTAGGGTATAACTTTGGAGAAAACAGAAGACGTTATAAGTGTAAGTGTCCTGCCGTTAATTACTAAAATTCAAAAAAATTAATATTTACTCGCACCTCTTCATTTTTGAAGAGGTTTTTTATGACGTTTTGGTTAGGTTTATTCGTATAAATGTCTATGTTTTGTTGAATTGAATTAAAACTAACTAAGCCTGAACTCTCTAGTATCTTTTTGGTTTGTTTCGCAACTGCAAACCCAGAATCAATAATTTTAACTTTAGGGAGTAGATTTTCTAAAATTGGTTTGATGTATGGATAATGAGTGCAGCCAAGTACAAGATAATCTATTTGCGAATTTTTAAATAGTTTAACTTGTCTTTTTAGTCTGGTTTTGAAACTTTCAGATGAAGTTTCTCCATTTTCAACAGCTTCTACAATATGTTTGCCTTCTACTTCAATTAAATTGATTTCATTTTTTAAGGTTTTAGACGTTTTTTCAAACAATTCACTCGATAATGTTCCTTTAGTTGCTAAAACTCCAATATACTTAGTTCTAGATTGAAGTGCTGCAGGTTTAATGGCTGGTTCAATTCCTATAAATGGCACCGCATAAGACTTTCTTAAATCTTCAATAGCATTCGTTGTAGCTGTATTGCAAGCTACAACAACTAGCTTAGCATTAAACTTTTCGATAAGCAGTTGAGTGTTTTTATGGCTAAGCTTTATAATTTCAGCTTTAGTTTTTTCTCCGTATGGCGCGTTAATGCTGTCTGATAAATAAATAAAGTCTTCTTGCGGTAGCATTTTAACTAATTCTTTTAAAATGGATGTGCCGCCTACACCTGAATCAAATACACCAATAGGTTGTTTAGAAAACTTGTTCACTTTTAAATATTGAAATGTAAACATAAAAAAAAGGCTGTAGATAACAGCCTTTTTTAAAGTATTAGGATGTGATATATGTTATTTTGTTGCTTTAATTTCAGCAATTACATCATCTAATAAATCATAGCCATCAGCCATTAAAACACCAGATCCAGTTGAAGAATTTAAAACGTAATCAAAGCCTTTTGCGCGGGCTACTTTTTGAATGGTGTTTCTTGCTTTTTCTAAAATAGGTCTAAATAATTCTTCTTGCTTTTTCTGAATTTCTTGGCTAGCTGTTTGTTGATACTCGCGAATAGATTGTTCCATTTCTTGAAGTTCCATAGCTCTTTTTTCGTTTTCTTCACGAGTTACAGTTTCAGCTTCTGCTTGATATTGTTGGTTTTTTTTCTGTGCTTCTTTTAAAGAAGCATCAATATCACTTCGGTAGCCCTGCTCAAGCTTTTGAATTTGCATTTGAGCTTCTTTATAACTAGGCATGTTATCTAGCAATTCTTGAACGTTAATATGAGCTGTTTTAGACTGCGCATTTGCGTTTGTTGCTATTAATCCTAAGATTAAGGTTAAGCCGATGAATAATGTTTTAATTGTGTTCATTTGTTTAAAATTTAGTTTATTTAGTTATTGTTTTCTCTTGCTTTGTTTATAGAATCTCTTTTTCGTTTTTGTTCAGCACGTCTTTTTAGTATCTTTTGTCGTCTTTCTTCAAACTTTTTCTCTCGTGCTTCTTTTATTGAGTCAAATTTTCGTTGTCTTTCTTCCATCAAACGCTCACGTTCAGACTTTCGCTCTTCAATCTTTGCTTTTCGATCAGCAGCCTCTTTTTGATCATTTTCAGCTTTCTTGACTGATTTATAAGGTTTCATGTCTTTTAATACTTCTTCAGTATTTTGGTTTCCTCGCGCCTCAATTTGAATCATTCTTAAAACAATATCACTTAGATCATGACGTTTCGCTGAAAATAACATTAATGCGTCAGCTGAATTTTCAAAGATAAAATCATAACTCCTATTTAAACCAATGTCTTGAATTGCATTAAATACTTGATCTTGTATGGGTTGTATTAATTGGCGCTTTTGTGTAATATAATCGCCTTCAACTCCAAATTTGCTATTTTTATAAGCTAATAGTTCTTCTTCAAGGAATTTAATTTCATCTTCTTTTTCTTCTATTAATTCATCAGTTAAAAGTGGTTTCTCGGCTTTTAATTGATCCTTTAAGTCTTCAATTTGCTGGCGTTTCTGTTCAATTTCAGTTTTCCATTGTTGCACTCTTTGATTTAAACGGTTTTGTGATTGTCTATATTCAGGAACTTGTTCTAGAATATAATCCATATCTACGTAACCAATTTTATTTGCGCGCTGGGCTTTTAAATTTAGACCCATCAGCACAAGTACAATAGTCAAATATAAATATCTATTAGTAAAAATCATGCCAAATTAAAATTGCTGTCCTATAATAAAGTGAGTTTCCCATCCATTGGCACCACTATTAGTGCCAGGAATAGGGTCAAACCCATAACCAAAGTCAATACCTAGCAGTCCAAATGCTGGCATAAAGATTCTCAATCCTGCACCAGCCGAGCGTGTAAGTTCGAATGGTGAAAAATTCTCAAATTTATCGTAAGTTGCACCACCTTCTAAAAATGTTAGTGCATAAATTGATGCCGAAGGTTTAAGTGTTATTGGGTACCTTAATTCAAGCGTATACTTGTTATATATTGTTGCACCGTCATTAAATGATTCTTCACTAGTGTTTGTTCGAGATTGAGGTATGATAGACTGGTTTGGGTAACCTCTTAAGGCTACGATTTCACGACCATCAAGTGCAAATCCTGCAAGACCATCACCACCTAAAAAGAAGCGCTCAAATGGTGGGATTCCACGATCATTGTTATAAGCGCCCAAGAAACCAAATTCAAATTTAGTCCTTAAAACAAGCTTATCTACAAGTCTGTTATACCAATCTGCAGAAAAGTTAACTTTGTAAAATTCAAGCCAGTTGAAGCGTTGCTGATCAATTTCAGCAAGTGCGTCTGAATCATTTTCAGCTAATGCGATTTCTCGATCTTCTTTTAATTGTTCATAATCTACATTATTAAACGCAGAGTATGGAGGTGTAAACTTAAATGTTAGATTAAATTTAGAGCCACCAAGTGGAAAAATTGGATTTACAAATGTATTATCTCGACTTAGGCCAAGAGTAAATGTCAAGTTTTCTGAAGTTCCATTAGGGAAATTAAATAGGCCAATATTATAATTGTTCAAATTAAAGTGCTGGAATCCCGCAGCAGCTGACACCGTAAAATATTGATCAGGTTCACGTAAACGTTTTGCAAAGCCTACGTTAATACCAGTAATTGAGAAGCTTTGATCATTATCAGCCCTTCTTGTAATAGGGTTAAATAGAAATTGAATGGTGTGTGATAGAGAAACTGAAAGTTGAACAGGACGTTTACCACCTAACCAAGGTTCTACAAATGAAAGGCTGTAATTTTGAAATGAAATACTTGCTTGAGCTCTTAATGATAGCGATTGGCCATCTCCCATTGGTATTGGGTCGTAAGCTTCTTTATTGAAAATATTTCTTAAAGAAAAGTTATTAAATCGTAATCCTAATGTACCAATAAAGCCGCCGCCGCCGTATCCACCTTGTAACTCAATCTGGCTACTGCCTTGTTCTTCTACAACATATTCAAGGTCTAGTGTTCCCGATTGTGGGTTCACGTTTTTAAATTCAGGTTGAAGGTTTTCAGGATTAAAAAAACCAAGCTGACCTAGTTCACGAACCGTATTAACCACATCTTGTTTGCTGTAAACTTGACCAGGACGTGTACGTAGATTTCTATAAATAACATTGTCATTAGTTTTGTCGTTACCTTTAACATAGATGTTATTAAAATAGGCCAGTTTGCCTTCATTTATTCTAATTTCAAAATCGATGGTATCATTATAAATTCTTGTTTCTACTGGTGTTATAGTAGAAAACAAATAACCATTGTTTTGGTATAAGTTAGTAATGTCTTCAGCGTCTGGTTTTTCAGTATTAGCAATTTTTTGTTGTAAAATCGTACCATTGTAAGGATCACCCTTTTTAATAGCTAACAGTTGTTTAAGTTGTTTACTTGTATAAACACTATTGCCAAGAAAATTGATGTCACCAAAATAGTATCGATCACCTTCTTTTAATTTTATATCAACAGCAATGGTATTATTGCTTGTTTTGTAGACAGAGTCTGAAATTATGCGTGCATCTCGAAACCCTTTTTCTTTATAATGCTTAATAATTTCTTCCTTACTGGTTTTGTATTCTTCTTCTAAAAACTTTGAGCGTTTCCAAATACGTAAGAAATTTTTTTGTTTAACCTTAGATATTTTTCTAAGCTTTCGGTCTGAAACTTTTTCATTCCCGATAAAGTTGATGCTACTTACTTTTACTTTTTCACCTTTATTAATATTAATTAGCATGTTTAATTTGCTTTCTTGGCTTAAGGTGTCTTCAATAGCAGAAGTAGTAATTGTAGCTTTAGCGTTTAAATAGCCTTTTTCACGATATTTTTTTTCAATATTGTTTTTTGTATTTACAATAAAATTGTCTGTAAGTTTTGTGCCAGGATTTATGCTATTATCTTTAATGATGTCTTTACGCTTACGTTCCTTAATGCCCCTAATTTTAACCGTTTCAAGTTTAGGGACTTCAACAATTTCGAGTTCTAAGAAAGCTTTACCATCTTCGACTTTTGTGAGATAGAAATTAATATCGCTAAATAAACCTAAATCCCAAAGTTTTTTTAAGACTTTACTTATTCTTTCGCCAGGAATATACAGCTCTTCGCCAACGCTTAAGCCAGTAAATGCAATAACTGTACTCTCATTGTAGCTTGTACTTCCTGTTACCTCAATACCGCCTAAAATATATTTTTCGGCATCTGTTATGGGTAAGTCTTGTGCAGTAGAATTTAGAGTAAACAGGAAACTAAAGCTTAGTATGAGACCTGAAACAATCTTCTTTGCGCTTAAGGTGTTAAAGTTGTTCACTTGTTTTTCCAAATCGTCTTTCTCTTTTTTGATAGGTGTATATAGCTTCAAATAAATCATTTTTATCAAAATCTGGCCAAAGAATTGGCGTAAAATAAAATTCTGCGTAAGCCATTTGCCAAAGTAAAAAATTACTAATACGCTGTTCGCCGCTTGTTCTAATCATTAAATCTACGTCAGGTAAACTTTCTGTGTATAAATGTTGGTTGACTGTTTCTTCGGTGATTTGATTTATTTCTAGTTGTTCGTGTTTTGCTTTTGTAGCAATTGTTTTTACAGCTTGAATCAATTCTTCTCTAGCACCATAGCTTAAGGCTAAGGTAAGTGTCATGTGGGTATTATTTGCTGTTTTAACAATAACTTCTTTTAGTTCAGTTTGTGCTTTTTCTGGTAGGTTGTTTATACAGCCTATCGCTTTAAGGCAGATGTTATTGTCTTGTAAAGTTTTAATTTCTTTTCTTAATGAACTCACCAAGAGCTTCATTAAAGTTTGAACTTCTAATTTAGGTCTGTTCCAGTTTTCAGTAGAAAAGGCATAAACGGTTAAATGTTTGATACCTATTTCAGCACATGCTTCAACAATTTTTCTCACGGCTTTACTACCTTTTTTATGACCTGCAACTCTAAGTAAGCCTTGTTTTTTTGCCCAACGACCATTACCGTCCATAATAATGGCGATATGTTTTGGGAGTTGATCAGGGTTTATGTGAGTTTTATAATCCATTAAAAATTACAATAGCATGGTTTACGACCAAATGCATAGGTTAATGTTAAACCTCCAAATATATACCAATCATTCATATTTTGGTTGCCAAAATTGACAGATTCATCTATATTTTTAAATTCATCGGGATTACTACCATCAAGGTTGTCACTAAATGCGTAACGTGCACCAAATTCAGCTGCTATAACAACTTTGTTTGTTACAGCAACTTTAACACCAACAATCATTGGTAAGGAGAAGTTATAGTTTTTATCTTGTTTAATTAAAGTATTGTCTGGCGTGTTTTGTATGAAATGATCTGTAATAAAAAAGTTTAATCCACTTGATATGTAAGGAACTATTTGAGGTCTTTTCAAGCTATGTAAATCCCATTCCCAAAAATTAAACTCTAGACCTAATGCAAATTCATCAATTTCAGTATCGAATGATAATCCTCTTCTACGCCGGCCAATATTGTCAGATAATTTATCTCTACCGAAGGTTTGGTGCTTAATATAAGTGAATCTAAAAGCATGACGTGTGCTTCGATTCCACTTAAAAATTACACCAGCTGAAACTTTATCAAAAGAAGCATAATCCTTAGGTTTGATAAATGAACTTGAACCTACATCACCTACAAAGTTAGTACCACCTAACACTAAACCAGCTTCATAGGTTTGAGCACTAAGGCTGATGTAAAAAAACATAAATGCTATGACTATAAGTCTCAATCGTATGAATTTTAAAAGTTTGCAAATATAAAAATATTGTACAGCCATGTACAGCTTTTTATAAATTTGTAATTTAAAACAAGTTTTAGTCGATTTTATTGCTTCAATTTCGATTATCTTCTCCCCAAAGTAATTTTTTTCTTAAGGTTGCAATAAAACTATCGGAGTTTTGGGTAACCAAACCAATTTTAAAATTAGCTTTTTTGAGTTTGATGCTAACATCTTTGCTAAAGGTTTCTATACGTGAATCTAAAGAAATTAAGTAATTATCTTCTCGACCAGATACTTTTAGTGTAATTTCTGTATCATCAGGAATTAATAAAGGTCTTGCGTTTAAATTATGTGGAGCTATTGGCGTGATAACAAAACTCTGGGTTTGTGGAGAAATAATTGGGCCACCACAACTTAAGGAATAACCCGTTGAGCCGGTTGGCGTTGAAATGATAATTCCGTCTGACCAATAAGCATTTAAATATTCATCATTTAGCCAAACTTCAATAGTGATCATAGAAGTTGTATCTTTTCGGCTAATGGCAACTTCATTTAAGGCGAAATTGAAAGGTTTTAAACTTTGATCTCCATTTGAAGTTTCTATGTTTAATAAACTTCGTTTAGATAATTTGAAGTTTCCGTCCAAAATCTCCTGAATGCTCGATTTAATTTCATCATCATGAATGGTCGCTAAAAAGCCTAATCTTCCTGTGTTAATTCCAATAATAGGAATCTCTAAATTTTTTACAAAACTAGCGGCACTTAAAATAGTGCCGTCTCCGCCAATACTAAAAAAATAGTTGTAAGTAGTATCAAGGCTAGTAAATGTGTTGTAAGCCTCAGTTTTGTTTATAAAGCCTTTATTTGTAATCAGTTTAAGATAATTCTCTTCAAAATAAAACTCGGTTTGGTTAGCCTTTAATACACTAAGTAATTGATTCAAGTATTTCTCAGTTTCTGGATAATACGATTGACCAAAAATTCCAACCTTCATGGGCTTAAATTAATTTATATGTTTAAAAATTTGGTTAAGTAGTTAGACCTATCTTTCAAGCTATCTGAATAAGCATCATCTTCATGCTTACTTAAAATTTCATAATCATAACGCCTCAAGGTTTGTAAAATTTCGTTGAGGCCTTGGTGCTTCAGTTTAATTAAAAACTCAATTGTGTTATTATTAATTTCGCAAGTAAACATGCCCAATATTTGTGCGTTTAAACTTTCTAAAATTTGACTTATTTCTGCATATGAAAAATCAGCAGTCGATTTTTTTAATAATAAAGAATCAGTTTCATGGCTTACAAACTCTGTTTCATTAAACAAATCAAGTATGGCTTCAAATTCAAGACTACCAATCAGTAAATTTTTATCATCAACAACTGGTAAAATGTTAGATTCATGCTTTAAAAATAAACTAAAAACATCTAGTAATGTGTGGTATTCAGAAGCAAAAAAATATTCAGCATAAAGCGGTAAGTCTTTTGCTAAACGCTTTGGTGTAGAAAGTTTTAAATCTTCAGCCTGCATAAGGCCTTTAAAATAATTTCCTTCTGTAATAATAGCATGAGAAAACTTTACCTCAAAATTTTTAGGTAGGTTTGAAAGGTCAATGATTCCGGGATTTTGATTAACAACTGAAAACCAATTCATAATCTTTTACATTTATTTGCAAAATACATAATTTAGTCTGTCTATATCCTATAATTGATTGTATTTTTGCTTTTGTTACAAATTACCATAAAATGACAAAACTAAGCGTTAATATTAACAAAATAGCAACTTTAAGGAATGCTCGCGGCGGCAATATGCCCAACGTCTTAGAGGCTGCAAGGCGAATTGAAGGCTTCGGTGCTAATGGAATTACAGTACATCCAAGACCTGATGAACGACATATTACTTACCAAGATGTGCGCGATTTGGCTCCGAGTGTATCTACAGAATTTAATATTGAAGGTAATCCTAACCCAAAATTTATCGATTTGGTGTTACATAATAAACCAACCCAAGTAACTTTGGTGCCAGATGCAGTAGATGCCATCACTTCAAACGCAGGTTGGGATACCATTAAAAATCAAGATTACCTTCGTAAAATAATCGATATATTTAAAGCAGAAGGCATTAGAACTTCTATTTTTGTTGATCCTAATACTGAAATGGTAAAAGCTGCCAAGCAAACCGGTGTTGATAGAATAGAATTGTATACTGAAGCTTTCGCACAAAATTATCCAGTTAACCAAACGGAAGCCATACAGCCTTATGTTGATTGTGCTAATCTTGCTCAATCACAAAATTTAGGAATAAATGCAGGTCACGATTTGTCATTAGAAAATATTAGTTACTTTAAAAATTGTATCCCATTTTTAGATGAAGTTTCAATAGGTCATGCCTTAATTTCAGAGGCTTTATATTTAGGTTTAGAAACGGTTGTTAAGCGTTATTTAAAAGCATTAAAATAGTTAATAATATGAAGTTATACGCAAATGTGTTTGGTCAAGGCAAACCTTTATTGATATTACACGGTTTTTTAGGCATGGGCGATAACTGGAAAACCTTAGGTAAGCAATATGAAGATTTAGGTTTTCAAGTTCATTTAATCGATCAGCGTAATCATGGCCGAAGTCCACATTCAGATGAGTTTTCATATGAATTAATGGTTAATGATTTGCACGAATATATTGTTGAAAATCATTTTGAAAGCGTTAATTTAATTGGTCATTCAATGGGTGGTAAGACCGTCATGGCTTTTGCTTGCGAATATCCAGATTTGGTTAATAAGCTTATTGTTGTTGATATTGCGCCTAAATATTATGCGCCACACCACCAAGAAATTTTAGAAGGTCTTACAGCAATAAAAAACGCAAATTTTAAAAGTCGTAGTGATGCGGATAATTTACTTTCAAACTATATAAATCATAAAGGAATTCGTCAGTTTTTATTAAAAAATCTATATCGTAAAGATAAAAACACTTATGGTTTACGTATTAACCTTAAATCTCTCAAAAATAATATCAACGAAATAGGTAAAGCATTAGAGCCTGAACAAATATTTGAAGGAGAAACCTTGTTCATTAACGGAAAAACTTCAGATTATATTACAGATGAAGACACTAATTTAATTCACAATCATTTTCCGCAAGCTAGGATTAAAGGAATTGAAAACGCTGGGCACTGGGTGCATGCTGAACAAAGAGAAGCTTTTTTTGAGGTGACCAAAGCTTTTTTAAATAATTAATATAGATCAAAATTTTTGAAGTTAACATCCTTTATAAAATGAAAATAAGACTTCTTCTGGTTTCTACAATCATTTTCAACAACACCAAACTGACAAAGCGAAATTTGTTTTAAACGATATTTACGACATCTTAAGAAAATAAAACCTTAATTACTAAACTTACTTAATTATATTCAATTAATTCGGTTGTACGCTAAATATCAACGATGCAAAGGAATTAACAATTTATTGATAATTAGTTGTTTAATACAACAATGCTTATTATGCTAACATAATAAATTTAATTTTTTGTTGTGAAATTGTGAATTAATGGTAAATTTGGATAACAAATTAATATAAACAAACTGTAAATTTTTTGAATATGAAAAAAATCTTACTCTTAACTGGCTTACTATTATGTTCGGCTAGTATTTACGCTGGCGGTTATCGGGTCGCTGCTCAAGGACAACGTGCTCTAGCCATGGGTCATGCAGGTGTGGCAGTTGTTAATAGTGCTGAAACAGCCTTTTTTAACCCTTCTGGAATTGTTTTATTAGAAGATAAAATAAATGTCTCTGCGGGTATTACAGGCGTTTTTTCAAATGTACAATGGCAAAACCAATCGACTGGTCAATTTGCTGAAACAGACAACCCAATGGGAACGCCGTTTTATTTTTATGCGACTTACAAGATTAACGAATGGCTTGCTGCAGGTGTAAGTGTTTACACACCTTACGGTAGTACAGTTGAATGGGAAAAAGATTGGGCAGGTTCTCACTTAGTTAATAATATTGATTTGGCTGCTATTTATGTACAACCTTTATTATCTATTAAACTTTCTGATGTTTTCACAGTTGGCGGTGGACCAATTTTTGTAACAGGAAATGTAGAATTTAACCGAAATATCAATAGAACTTTAACTGATGAAATGGGTGATCGCTCAAATGTTACAGTTGAAGATTCTGGTGTAACAAATTGGGGATGGAGTGCAAGTTTTACACTTACGCCGGTTGAAGATTTAAGAATAGGTTTTAACTACCGTTCTGAAATTATTTTAGATGCAGAAGATGGTGATGCAACATTTGCAAATGTGCCAAACTCAGCATTAGTACCAGCCCAAAATGGGGCAACGACATTTAATGCTTCTTTGCCAATGCCTGCAGAAATGACATTAGGTGCTGCTTGGCAAATGAATGAAAAGTGGCTATTTGCATTTGACTATAATCGAACTTATTGGGAAGTTTACAATGCATTAGACTTACAATTCGGAAACGGTTCAGAGTCACTCAATCCTAGAAATTATAAAAATGCTTCAATTTATCGTTTTGGTGCTGAATATGTGGCTTCTTCAGATTTTACATTAAGAGCTGGTTATTACTACGATGAAACACCAGTGAGACCAACTTACTTTGCACCAGAAACGCCAAGAAACGATTCGCAAGGTTATACAGCTGGACTGTCTTATCAAGTTAATGATAAATTAGCAATTGATGCTTCTTTTCTTTACTTAAGGTTTAAGGAAGTTGATGCCTCTTACGATTATTATCAAGAAAACGGTCAAAATGTGCCATTCGAAGGAACTTATAAATCGAATGCATTTTTGCCAGGTATTGGTGTAACATATAAACTATAAAAAAGAGACAACTATGAAAAATTACATAAAATATATCGGTATTTCAGCATGTGCAGCTTTGATGTCTTGCGAACCTGAATTTGATAACTCTATTGCAGATAATGAAGTATATAGAAACGGTGAAGCCGATTTTACAAATTTTGTGAGCGTTGGTAATTCACTGACAGCTGGTTATGCTGATAATGCTCTTTATGTTCAAGGGCAAGAGAATTCTTTTCCTAATATTTTGGCTCAGCAATTTGAGCTTGTAGGTGGCGGTGAGTTTATACAACCTTTAATGGCTGATAATTTAGGTGGTCTAAAATTTAACGGACAAATTATTTCGGGTAATCGTTTGGTGTTAACTGCACTTTCAGGCAGTCCCGCTCCAGCGCCAATTGCTGGTGAACCAAGTACTGAAGTAACTAATAAACTTTCTGGCCCAATTAATAATATGGGTGTGCCTGGTGCTAAGTCTTATCATTTAGTTGCTGAAGGTTATGGAAGTACTGCTGGTGTTCCTTTAGGAGAATCTAACCCTTATTTTGCACGCTTTTCTTCATCTGATAATGCCACAGTTTTGGGTGATGCAGTTGCTCAAAACCCAAGTTTCTTTTCATTATGGATTGGAAATAATGACATTCTTGGTTTTGCGACTTCAGGTGGTGTTGGTGTTAATCAGTTAGGCAATTTAGATCCTTCAACTTATGGTTCTAATGATATTACAGATCCAAATGTATTTGCTTCAGTTTATAGTCAATTAATAGATGGGCTATCTGCAAATGCTTCTGGCGGTGTTGTTTTTAATATACCAGATGTAACCAACATTCCATTTTTTACAACTGTTCCTGTTAACGCTATACCTTTAGATCAGGCAACAGCAGACCTTTTAAACTCGCAATTTGTAGCTTATAATAACCAAATTTTACCTGGTTTAGCTCAAATGGGTGTAATATCAGTTCAGGAAGCACAGCAGCGTCAAGTCAATTTTGTTGCTGGACAAAATTTTGTGACGATTCAAGATGAAAATTTAACTGATATTTCTTCAATACTCCAAGGACCACCATTTAATCTTGATGCACAAACTGCTGCTACTTTAGGTCAAGTGAGACAAGCTACTGAAGATGATTTAATTCCGTTAACAGCTTCTTCAATTTTAGGAACAACAGTCAATAATAATCCAACCTTAATTAATGGTGTTTCAGTTCCATTAGGAGATCAATATGTATTAACAGTTGCTGAGCAAGAAATGGTTTCTGAAGCTCAACAAGCATATAACTCAACAATTGAGGCACTTGCAGAAGCTAATAACTTAGCTTTTGTAGATGTAGATCAAGTTCTTGTTGAAGTATCTAACGGAATTGGATTTGATGGTGGTGTATTAACTTCAGATTTTGTGACTGGTGGTGCTTTTTCGCTAGATGGTGTTCATCTTACATCGCGTGGTTATGCTTATGTTGCCAATCAGGCTATTATGGCTATCAATGCACAATATGGCTCTACTTTACCAATGGTAAATATTGGCGATTACGGCACGGTTAATCTTAGTGACAATATAGCTCAGTAAAACACGAATTATATTTTTTAAATCGTCTCAAATTTTATTTTGGGACGGTTTTTTGTTTTAAATAGATATTAACGCCTGCAGATAATTTAACCTAGTTAATATCTTTTCAAGTAAATATTTTGCGCCTCTATTTTAAATTGTATATTTAAACAAATCTAAAATTGATATGAAACTTATTTTAAGGTTACTTGTCTCTGCCATTATGGTGGTTGTTTTAGCAAATATACTGCCAGGAGTTTACGTTGGCGGTTTTTTAGAAGCTATTGTATTAGCAGTAGTCTTGGCTTTATTAAATATGTTTGTTAAGCCAATACTAATTGTTTTTACCCTGCCAGTCACAATTATAAGTTTCGGACTTTTTCTGTTGGTGATTAATGCCTTAATTATTTTATTAGCAGATAGTCTTGTTTCTGGTTTTCGAGTAGATGGTTTTTGGTATGCTCTAATTTTTAGTTTACTTTTATCTATACTCCAAGCGATCACTTTTAAATTAGCTGAAAAAGATCAGGCTTAATGCAAAAAAGTAAGTTGTTTATAGCGGCAACAATCACGTTGTTTGCATTTCCGCTAGTTGCTTTTTTAGTGAGTAACTTCAGTAGAAGCTTCAACTATTATGAGATTTTTCCTGAAAGGGTTTCAATTTTTAACTTAGCAATAGGTCTGGGCTTTGGTATTATAGTTTCAGCGGTTGCTGTTGCGATACTTCGGCTTAAAAAGTTTAAAGACTTAACACACAATTATCAAGTCTTGTTTAAGGGTATTGACGTAACTTGGGTTGATATTATTTTTTATTCAATTTGTGCAGGTGTTGGCGAAGAAATTTTCTTTCGTGGCATGCTATTAGAATTTATAGGTATTTGGCCAGCAGCTATTCTTTTTGTGGCACTTCATGGGTATATTTCATTCAAATCTACGCCAAAGCTAATTTATGCGGCTTATCTAATTATTGTTTCAGCAGGTTTTGGCTATTTATATGTTTATACCGATATCTATGCTGCAATGTTAGCACATGCTTTTTATGATGTAATTATGTTTTGGTTGCTGCTTAAGCCAAAGTCAAGAATTTAAATTTTCTCTTTTTTACAACTGATTTTCAAAAACTTGCCAAGACGTGAAATTAATTGTATTTTTGCAAATTCAAAAAATGACTTGATATAATGAATATTACTTTAGAAAATAAAGATGCTTTAAATGCAGTTGTAAAAGTAGATATCGCAAAAGAAGATTATAGCGATATAGTAGAAAAAGTATTAAATAATTACCGTAAAACAGCAAACATTCCTGGTTTTAGAAAAGGAAAAGTGCCAAAAGGACTTGTTAAAAAACAATATGGACAGTCTGTTTTAGTTGATGAGGTTAATAAACTTCTTCAAGAGTCATTAAATAATTACCTCACAGAAGAGAAACTTGATATTTTAGGTAATCCTTTGCCAAAACCACAAGATAACTTTAACTGGGAAGATGATGATTATAGCTTTGAGTTTGAGCTAGGCTTAGCGCCAGAGTTTGAGGTAAATCTTGACAATAAAAAACCAATTACGCATTACGTAATTACTGCTGATGATGAAATGGTAGATAACCAAATTAAGATGATTCAAAAGCAATATGGTAAAATCGTTGCTCAAGATGAAGTCAAAGAAGGCTACACGATTGAAGGAACTTTCCATAATCCAGAAGAAGAGATAGAGCAAAATGCAAGCTTTACTGTTGATGAGATTGAAGGAAAAAACAATAAAAAGAAATTAATCGGTGCTAAAACTGGCGAACAGGTTACTTTAAAGTCATCTAAGTTGTTTAAAGATGCAGCAACTTTAGCAAGTAAGCTTGGCATAGAAGAAGACAAAGCTAAAGATTTAAAAGTAGATTTAACTTTAGCCATAAACGAAGTTAATGAGCATGTTCCAGCTGAACTGAATCAGGAATTATTCGATAAATATTTCGGTGAAGGAGAAGTTAATTCTGAAGAAGAGTTGAAAGAACGCATTAAAGCAGATTCAGAAAAAACCTTTGCTCAACAAGGTGACCAGCAATTACTTAATGATGTTACTGAATATTTAGTTGAAAATACTTCATTCGATTTACCAGCTGAATTTCTTCAAAAATGGTTAAAGGTTCAAGGAGAAAAAGAATTGACTGATGAAGAAGCAAAAGAAGAATACGAAAAAAGCGAAAAAGGCTTAAAGTATCAATTAATTGAAGGTAAAATTATTAATCAAAACGACCTTCAAGTTCAAGCTGAAGATTTAAAGGCAATGACAAAAGAGCGTATCAAAATGCAAATGGCACAATTCGGTCAAACCGATTTACCAGAAGAGCAACTTGATGATATAGCTAATCGTGTGCTTTCTAATCAGGATGAAGCTAAAAAAATAGCAGAGCAGGCAATGAGTCAAAAATTACTTGACTTTTACAAAGAAAAATTGAACCTCAAAGAAGAAAAGCTATCTTACAAAGCTTTTATAGATAAGGTTTACAAATAAAAAACTAAATTTTTAAACTATGCTAAAAGGAAACTTTTAGCATAGTTTTTTCATATTCCATCGTAAATCAACTTATCTTAGCATTCCATTAAATTACAACTATGAATATTAATAAAGAGTTCGAAAAGTTTGCAACTAAAGATCAAGGAATTAACAGTAATTATTATAACCAAATAATTACCAGTATGTATCCTGTAGGTATGACGCCAAACATTATTGAAGAGCGTCAAATGAATGCCGTTGCGATGGATGTGTTTTCTCGACTAATGATGGATCGTATTATATTTCTAGGAACACCAATTAATGATCAAGTAGCTAATATTATACAAGCCCAATTGTTGTTTTTGGAAAGTACAGATGCAACAAAAGATATTCAAATTTACATTAATTCACCTGGTGGAAGTGTTTATGCTGGTCTTGGAATTTACGATACAATGCAATTTATCAAGCCAGACGTTGCAACAATTAATACAGGTATTGCAGCCTCAATGGGCGCGGTGTTATTATGTGCTGGGGCTGAAGGTAAACGAAGTGGATTGCCACATTCACGCGTTATGATACATCAACCAATGGGTGGCGCTCAAGGACAAGCTGATGATATTGAAATTACGGCTAAACAAATATTGATTTTAAAAGAAGAGTTATATAAAATTATTTCAAAACATTCAAAAAAAGACTACGACAAAGTCTACAAAGACGGCGATCGTGACTTTTGGATGGCGGCTAATGAAGCTAAAGATTACGGAATGATTGACGAAATTTTAGTACGAGAATAATTATGGCTAAAGAAATACTTGAATGTTCATTCTGCGGTAGAAAAAAATCTGAAACTAACTTATTGATTGCTGGTTTAGATGCACATATTTGTGATCGATGCATCGAACAAGCCCACGGAATCGTAATTGAAGAATCTAAGCACAGTGACGATGCAGACTTGTCATCTGAGTTAAAGCTGAGAAAGCCTAAAGCGATTAAAGCTTTTTTAGATGAATATGTAATTGGTCAAGATATGACTAAAAAAGTGATGTCTGTTGCCGTATATAATCACTACAAACGCTTACTTCAGCCTAAAAGTGATAATGATATAGAAATTCAAAAATCAAACATCATTATGGTAGGTCAAACAGGTACTGGAAAGACCTTAGTGGCCAAAACCATTGCAAAGATGCTCAACGTTCCTTTAGCAATTGTAGACGCAACCATTCTTACAGAAGCGGGTTATGTTGGCGAAGATGTTGAAACGATTTTAACAAAATTATTAGCGGCAGCAGATTATAACGTTGAAAAAGCCCAAAAAGGTATTGTATTTATTGATGAAATTGATAAAATCGCCCGAAAAAGTGATAACCCTTCAATTACACGTGATGTTAGTGGTGAAGGTGTTCAGCAAGCCTTGTTAAAATTATTAGAAGGTTCTACAGTTAATGTACCGCCAAAAGGAGGTCGTAAACATCCTGACCAAAAATTTATAGAGGTTGATACTGAAAATATTTTATTTATAGCAGGTGGTGCTTTTGATGGCATTGAACGTAATATTTCAAAGCGATTAAATATGCAAGCTGTCGGTTATGGTGCATCACTTAAAGGTGAAGATATTGATAAAGAAAACTATCTTAAATATATTACACCAAAAGATTTAAAAGACTTTGGTCTAATTCCAGAAATCATTGGGCGTTTACCAGTTTTAACTCATATGAATCCTCTTGATAAATCAACTTTAAAGCAAATTTTAACACAGCCTAAAAATGCCATTATCAAACAATATGAAAAACTGTTTGAAATGGATAATATAGAATTTTCTATCACTGATGGTGCTTTAGATTTTATTGTCGAAAAGGCTTTAGAGTATAAACTAGGTGCACGTGGCTTAAGAAGTTTATGCGAAACGATTTTAACCGATGCCATGTTCGATTTGCCAGAAAGTGGTGAATCTAAGTTTAAAGTGACCAAGACCTATGCAGAAAAAACCATAAGTCAATCTAATTTACAACAACTTAAAGCAGCGAGTTAAATTTTCCCTCAAATATTAAATTGATCAAATGCGAGTTATTAACTCGCATTTTTTTAATTAAAAGACAATCTTAAGCGAAAACAGCCATTTATTAATAAATGGTTATTTTTTTTAAAGCATATTTACATAGATTTAAATCTTAATCTAGTAGGTGTAAGAACATGTTTTTATATTTTTGTACATAAACATATAAATTATGAAGAAAACTATTTTTTATTTATTTATTTTATTTGGATTATCTGTATTTCAAATGAACGCACAGACTAGTCCTATAAATGAAACTTTTTCAAATCTAGGGCCTTACGGTGGTTACCAGACCGAAACCTGGACTGGTGATGATGGAGGAACCTGGACAGCAACAGATGCGAGAACGGATAGGTCCATTTCTGGTGCTGCTATAATGGTTCGTAATGGTGAACTAACAAGCCCTTCTGTAGCTGGTGGAATAGGCAGCTTAACAGTTACAACTCAAAGGCAATTTGGTGGTGGTTCAGGTAACATGGATTTAATAGTTAACGGAACATCTGTAGGATCTATCCCTTATGATGGAACGGTTCAAACAACTACCATTAATGGTATAAATGTTTCTGGTAACGTGACCGTTGTTATTGACGCAACGAATTCATCAAGCGATAGGGTTGTAATTGACGACTTACAATGGACAGCTTATGCAGCTGGTTCTCCTCTTTTAGTATCAGATGAAATTACTATTTCAAATTTAGATTATGAAATAGGTAGCGGCCCATCAAGTTCTCAATCATTCAATTTATCGGGTTCTGACCTTGATAATTCAGATGTCACTGTTTCTGTGCCTGTTTCCTCAGATTTTGAGATTGCTGAAACTACTACTGGCACTTATTCTAATTCAATAACACTCGCTTCTTTTGATGGTACAGCTACTGATATTTTTGTAAGACTAAAGTCAGGCTTGTCAATTAATTCATATTCTGATAATATAACAGTTACAGGTGGAGGAGCTTCTGACATTACTGTTGGTCTGGAGGGTGAAGTTAGTCCTGAACCTTACGACAACGAAGAGACTTTTGCGAATTATCCTGAAACTTCAGGCTCTTATGAAGATGGAGGCTTTTTAGGCTTGGCTGGAAATACTTGGAATTATTTAGCTGCAAGAGGAGATATTAATATAGATTCTGAGACGGTTACTTTAAGGAATAACTCATCATCTTCTTTAAATTCCAATATTAATGGTGGTATTTCTATATTTGAATTTGATTATCTACAAGCTTTTAGCACAGATGTGAATCTAGAAGTTTATGTAAATGGTTCTTTAGTAACAACTGTTACCTCATCTTCTGAACAAGGAGTAACTAAAAATTCTGGACAAATTACAGTTAACGAGCCAGGATCATTCACTATAGAATTTAAGCAGGCTTCAGGCGGTGGTCAGGTTGCAATAGATAATTTGAAATGGAATTCTTTTGCTATAACTCCTGATTACACATACGAAAGCGGCACCTGGAGTCCATCAAACCCTGTTGGATTTTCAACAGCTACCGATAATATTTTAATTGTTGATGGTAGCATTGATGTAACAGGAACATTAGTAGCTAATAATTTAGAAGTAGCTTCTGGTGCCACTTTAAATGTAACTTCTTCAGGAATTTTAGATTTAGCGGGCGATATAACAAACAATGGAAGCTTAACTTTCCAAAGCGATGCATCTGGTTCTGGTCAATTAGCTAATTTTTCTGGAAGCATCACTGGAGATATCACCACTGAGCGTTATATCCCTGCTAAGCGTGCTTTTCGTTTGATCAGTTCAGCGGTTGATGGTTCAACCATCGCCAACGCTTGGCAACAAGACACGCATATTACAGGTGCAGGTGGCGCTACCAATGGTTTTGACGCTACAAATACTGATAATCCGTCTATGTTTACATTCGATAATACAATCACTGACCAATCTAGTGGTGCTGGATGGCAAGCTGTCACTTCAACAACTGATGTGATTTCAGCGGGAACGCCATACCGTTTAATGGTGCGTGGTGATCGAACCATCGATTTAGCTGATAATGAAGCACCAGCCACAGCAACCACTTTAAGTGCTTCAGGTACAATGCATACAGGAAGCTATTCACCAACTTTAGCTACAGCAGCTAACAATTATAGTTTTGTGGGTAACCCTTATCAAGCGGTAGTTGATTTTGGTGCAGTAACTAAATCTAATCTCACAGATTTTATCTATGTTTGGGATGCTTCAATTGCTGGGTCTAATGGTAATGGTGGTTATATCACCGTTCAAATCTCAACTGGAAATATCACAGCACCTAGCCCAAGTAGTTCTGATGCCTCGCAATACATTGCACCAGGTCAAGCCTTTTTTGTGCAAAACAACGCCTCTGGTAATGGCTCAATTACCTTTGAAGAAGCTGATAAAGCCACAGGTCAAGCTCAGGTGAGTATTTTTAGTACCTACACTAACTTTTACATCAACTCGCGTTTATACAAAGCTTCAGCTTTACAAAACGGTGAGATGGAAAGTGATGCCATAGGATTACGTTTTAATGAAAACTATACCACGATTGGTAGTGATGAAGATGCGAGTAAATTGGCCAATCCAGGTGAAAACTATGCGATTGTAAACAATGGTTTTAAATCGATTGATAAGCAAAACATCCCAACTGATGGCCATCAAGTTGATTTATTGATGATGAACTATGAAGATACGGCTTACAGCCTAAGCTTCAATTTAGGGAATCAGCCTGAAACGCTTAAGGTTTACTTAAATGACAGCTATTTAAATACACAAACCGAATTAACAGAGAGCACAACTTATGACTTTACAGTTGATGCTAATGTGCCAGAGAGTATCGATCAAAACCGTTTTCATTTAAGTTTTGAAGAAGTGCCTTTAAATAACCAAAGTTTTGATGCCGGACAAGTTCGCTTGTATCCTAATCCAGTGGTTCATCAGTTACAAATTGAATTACCAGCTTCAGTTGAGATCAATTCAGTTCAAGTTTTCAATACCTTGGGTCAACAGGTGCTAACAACCACCCAATCTCAAGTTGATGTGAGTCAATTAGCCTCAGGTGTTTATGTGGTAGAGCTAGAAACTACAAAAGGGAAAGTGAGCAAGAAAATCATTAAGCAGTAATTCAAAACATTAAAACAGAAAAACATGAGACATACTTATAAATATGCATTATTAATGATGATGGTTTTAGTGGCCGTACAGTTAAATGCACAAGCATTAGAAGATGCCATTGGATTTGAAGACACGGTAAGTGACACGCCTGCGGCACCGATTCATTTTTTAATACCACTAGCCATTGCAGTGGGCGCTTTTTTAGGGATTAAAAAACTGAAAAAGTAAAAATAGTATCCTAACCAAAGTTAAAAGCGATGTTCAGTATTGAGCGTCGCTTTTTTTATTACACAGAAGTTCGTTTAACTTTTACAAAGTGTATTTTTGTAGTATGTATATAAAGTTTGGTAAAGTACTATTTGATACGCTTCTTGCTACAATACTTTTTTTGGCATTATTGCCTATTTTACTCCTAATATCTATAATTCTTTTATTCTTGCATAAAGATTCACCTTTCTTTACTCAAATTAGAATTGGTCAATACACTAAAGAATTTAAAATATATAAATTTAAAACGATCACTTCAACTGGTGAAAAATCATCTTTTATGAAATTTCTTAGAAAAACAAAACTAGATGAAACACTTCAACTACTTAATATTATAAAACAAGAGATGAGTTTTGTAGGGCCAAGACCTGACATTCCTGGATATTACGATCAATTATCCCCTAAATACAGCGCTATATCAAGTCTAAAACCAGGTTTAACAGGCTATGCTTCATTAAAATTTTCAAATGAAGAAAGTCTTTTGTCAAAACATAAAAACCCGCTTAAATATAATGACGAAGTTATTTTCCCTGAAAAATTACGTTTAAATTTGAAATATCAAAAAGAAATTTCGTTTAAAACAGACCTTAAGCTGCTTTTTATTACATTTTTAGTGGTTTTAAATTTAACTAACTATGACACAAAAATCTAAAATATGGTTATCTTCTCCGCACATGGGAGGCAACGAGCAAAATTACATTAATGAAGCTTTTGCAGAAAATTGGATTGCTCCGCTGGGGCCTAATGTAAATGCCTTTGAAGCTCAACTTGAAGATTATCTTAGTCCAAAATCTTACATTGCTACATTAAGTTCAGGAACAGCAGCTCTACACCTTGCGCTTGTCCAGTTAGGCGTAACATATGGAGACGAAGTTTTATGTCAAAGTTTTACATTTTCAGCTTCAGCTAATCCTATTATTTACCAAGGAGCCAAACCTATTTTTATTGATAGTGAAGAGCAAACTTGGAACATGTGTCCTCATCATTTAGAACAAGCTATTAAACACCGCTTAGAACACTACAAAAAGCCCAAAGCAATTATAGCTGTTCATTTATACGGAATGCCTTATCAAATTGAAAAAATTCATGCTATTGCTAAAGCTTATGATATTCCTGTTATAGAAGATGCTGCTGAAGCTTTAGGCTCAAGCTACAAAGCACAAAGTTGCGGTACTTTTGGTGAGTTTGCAGCTTTAAGTTTTAACGGTAATAAAATAATTACCACTTCTGGTGGAGGTGCCTTAGTTTGCAAAACGCTTGAAAGTAAACTAGAAACCGTGAAATATGCCACACAGTCGCGTGATGATGCACCACATTACCAGCACTCTCAATTAGGCTTTAATTACCGAATGAGCAATATTTGTGCAGGAATTGGGCGTGGACAAATGGAAGTGCTAGACCATCATATAGCTTTGAGAAGACAAATGCATGAGTTTTATAAAGCACTGTTTAAAAACGTTGATGGTATTGAAATATTTGAAGAACCCAACAGCAATTATGTTTCTAATCACTGGTTATCGGCTATAACCGTAGATCCCCAAATAACAGGTTTTACAAGAGAAGAACTTCGTTTGAAGTTATTAGAAGATCATATAGAAAGCAGACCTTTATGGAAGCCGATGCATTTGCAACCCTATTTTAAGGAAGCTTTGTTTTTTGGCAATAGCGTAGCAGAAACATTATTTGATCAAGGCCTATGCTTACCATCAGGATCTAACCTTTCTGATAATGATCGAGAACGCATCTCAAACCAAATCGAATCATTTTTAAAGTAAAGTTATATGAACCAAAATTCAAACACTATACAAGATATTATTCGTTTACGTCGATCAATATTTCCAGCCCAATTTAATGATGAGCCAATCACTGAAACAGAATTGCAACAAATTCTAGAAGCTGCTAATTGGGCACCAACACATCGCAAAACAGAGCCATGGCGATTTAAAGTTATGCAGGGTAAATCAAAAACTAAACTGAGTGCTTTTTTAGGAAGTTTATATTTAAAACACACTGAAAACCCTTCAAAATTTAAACATCGAAAAATCATCGATAAATTTCAGCAGTCCTCTTGTGTTATCGCGATTTGTATGCAACGTGACCCCAAAGAAAGTGTTCCTGAATGGGAAGAAGTTGCTGCAGTTGCAATGGCTGTTCAAAATATGTGGCTTGCAGCAACTGACTTAAAAATTGGTTCATATTGGAGTTCGCCAAAACTAATTAAACATTTTAATCAATTCTTTGATTTTGCTGAAGGCGAACGCTGTTTAGGTCTATTTTATATGGGAAAAACTGATCAAGATTGGCCTGAAGGTGAACGAAAGTCTAACATTGAAGATAAAATTGAATACTTTAATTAAGCTTTAAAACAAAAGCTCACGAGCGTCTATAACTTTATAAATAAAAAATACAGTAAAGCTTAAACAACAAACAAATTTGATAAAAGTTGAAGCTAAAAATCCCATAAAAGCGCCAGTTGCTGCCTTAAATGCATCTTGGTGTTGACGTTTATTAAATACCAATTCTCCAATAAAAGCACCAATAAACGAACCGATTAAAAACCCTAAAGGTATAGGCGAAAGTAAACCTAATATTAAGCCTACACTAGTGCCAATCATTCCGTATTTGCTGCCGCCATATCGTTTTGTACCATAAGCTGGTATTATATAGTCTAATATAAATATTATTAGAGCTAAAGTAAAAGTGATAGATAAAACTGTATAATTCATTGGGATGTCTGGAGCTAAATAGAAAAATAATAGTCCCAACCAACTAATCGGTGGTCCTGGTAATACAGGTAAAAAGCTACCAAAAATCCCTGTAATACATAATACAAATCCTATACTTATTAATAAAATACTCATCACTTCAATTTTAACGAGTTTAAATGTATCATTAAAATTTTAACACAGAAAATCAACTAAATATTTAGTTATATTTGGATTCATATTAAAGATTTAAAGCTGAAACCAAAATGAAAGAATTAACACGAGCAGAAGAAGAAATTATGCAAATTTTATGGCAACTTGACCATGCTAAAGTGAGTGAAATTATTGATCAAATGCAGCATAAAAAACCATCATATAATACAGTTTCTACCATTGTTCGTATTTTACAAGATAAGGGTTTTGTAAGTTTTAGAAAAGAAGGTCGCGGTTATCGCTATTTCCCTATTGTTAATAAAGAAGCTTATCAAGCTTCGCGAATGAACACGTATGTAAATAATTATTTTGACGGTTCATTTAAAAATATGCTGTCTTTTTTTGTGAAGAAAAAAGAAGTGAATGTTGATGACCTTGAAGCGATCTTAAATCAAATAAATCCCAAAGACGATGCTTAAATATTTACTTGATGTATTGGTTTTACAAGCTTTATTTTTAATAGCATTTCAGGCCATTAAACAAAGCCGACTTTTTCAACTTAATCGTTTGTTTTTATTGCTTTCTATTGGGTTATCTATACTTCTGCCACTGTTAAGTTTTAAATGGTTAACTGCTATTTTTGAAACTCCAGCTTTAAATTTTGAGCTTCAAATAGGTGAACTTTCAACCATGTTTATCGACAACACATCAACTGTAACCCAAATAGATACTTCAGCCGTAGCACAAAAATCTAAAATGCAATGGTCTTGGCTTCAAATTATAGTAACTATAGTTGGGTCAATTAGCTTACTTAAGTTGATTTTATTACGCTATAAATTTCGAAAAATCCAGAAAGTATTATCAACAGCGCGTTTTATGTGTTATGATCATGACTGCGAAATCTATTCTTTGCCTCATTCTACTGAAGCGTTTTCATTTTTGAAAAAAGTCTACATCGGAAGTGATTTTTCAGAAGCTCAATTCAAACACATTTTAGCACATGAAAAAATACACGCACAATCTCTGCATAGCTTAGATGTTCTTTTAATCGAGTTTTGCTCAGCAATTTTTTGGTTTAATCCTTTTTGGTACTGGTACAAAAGTGAATTTGCCCTTTTGCATGAATATGAAGCAGATGCTAAAGCTTCTAAACTAAGCTCCGTAAACGCTTACTTTCAGAGTTTGTTAAATGTAAGTTTTGGTACTCAAAACCTCAAATTTGTCAATCATTTTTTTAATCAATCAATCCTTAAAAAACGAATAATTATGTTACAACAATCTAACAAAAATCAGTTTAAAGCCATTAAATATTTATGGCTATTACCAGCTTTATTATTAAGCTTAACCTATTTATCATGCACTGAAGATAGTGTGAAAGATGATGTTTTGCAGCAGCAGATTCATCAAGAAGAAGCCGAAGTTTATCGGGCGAAATTTCAAAAAATTATTGATGCGAGATTAGCTGAAGGCCAAACTATTTTTGAAATTATGCAAAGTGATGAGTTTGATATTGAGCATAATGATACTAAAACAAAAGAAGAATTTTATAAATCTCAGGTCATAATGAAGAATCTTATGACTGTTGTTTATGAAGAAAAACCTGATGGAGAAGCGCGTTTAGCTGAAATGCAGGAAATGTTTACCCAAACTTATGAAGATTATCTGAAGTCTAAAAAAGACAAGCAAACATATACCGTCGAAACAGAATATGTTGAAGATACCGAACACACCAAAGGTTTAGATGTTGGGTTTATGCATGTAAATCAAGCGCCGTATTTCGAGACATGTGAAGGTTTAGTGAGTAATAAAGAAACCAAACAATGTGTTAGCCAATTCATTTCTGACTTTGTGAGTAAAAAAGCGATTGAAGTTGGATTAATACAAACAGCTAAAAATTTAGGATTTCAAGATATACAACGTGTTTACGTACAATTTAAAATTAATACTTTAGGAGAAATTGTTAACGTAAAAGCACGTGCGCCGCATCCTGACTTGCAACAAAAAGCAGAAACAATTATTAAACAATTGCCTGACATGATACCTGGCGAACATCATGGTGAAGTAGTTAATGTAGTTTATAGCTTGCCGATCACTTTTAAAATATAAATTTTGAGAATGTATAAGTTTTGGAAGACTACAATTCAAGTTGTGCTGGCTTGCCTATTGATTTCTTTTAAGGCACAATCGCAAGCTTCACAACTTGATAGTTTATATGCTATTGGTGAGTATAGCAAAGCTATTGGCTTGTATCAAAATCAAATTCCTTCAACTTTTAATGAGCGTATAAGTTTAGCTAAGATATATTTAGCGAAACAACAAAATAGTAAGGCTATAAATCTATACAAGCTTGCGTTAAATCAAAAACAGGTATTAAAGCATCGGTTTACTTATGCACAATTATTATTAGGACAAAAACAATATAAAGTCGCGGACTCTGTATTGACACAATTACATATTGATTACCCTAAAAATGCTGAGTTTGTTTATCAATTAGGGCTTTCAAAAAAACAGAGTAATACTACAAATTTAGATCAATATTTTGCTAAAGCAATTGCGTTAGATTCGACTCATTTACGTGCTTATTATGAGCTAGCATACTTTTACACTAACATAAAATCTTATAAAAAGGCGCAAGAAACCTGCTTAAATGCTTTAAAAATAGACTCAAAGCATAAAAAAATTCTTGGGTTGTTAGCTCAGGTTCTATATAATGATCATGCCTATAAATTAGCCTTAACATATTTTAAAGCATTTGATAAGCATTACGGTGTTCCAGAATTTATGCTAAAAAAGATGGCTTTTTCAGCTTGGTATTTACAAGATTTAGAATTAGCTATTAACTATTATAATCGGTTACTTCAATTAGAGCCAAAATCTTATCGTTACCATCAAAATATAGCAAAAGTGTACAATGCTTCAGGTAACTTTAAATCTGGTATGAGACATGCATTTTCAGCATTGCGAAATAAAGATGTTAGTCAAGCAAAGATTTACTATGAGCTTGGCGTGGCATTTTTAGGCACAAAACAATACAAACTGGCTGTAAGTACGTTTGAAAAAGTAATTGATGAAACACCAAGTTATGAATTAGCTTATGTGAAATTAGCACGAGCAGCAGATTTATTGTATCAAGATAAGTCTAAAGTGTTACCTTATTTTGAACGTTATGAAACCTATTTTGATGAAGTTGAAGATGCAGATTATAAAGACTTTATGTTGAGGCGTTTAAGTGATATTCGCCGAAAACTCCATTTCGATTCAGCAAAGTAATGTCAACTGAAGATTTATTACTTTTGTAGCATGAAGTTAATGATTAAGTTTTGTTTGTTGCTACTTTGCTTTTCTTGTCAACAATTTAAAAGCGAACCTGTTGAAGCAATTGTTGCTAAAGAAACTCGACAAATTAATTGGCAGTCTATAGACCAACTTCCTAAATTTTCAGCATGCGACCAAAGCGTTGATGAGTCACAAATTGAATGTTTTCAAAAAGCGATGTATCAGTCTATTAAATTAGATTCGTTGATTTCAACACACTCGAATTTAAAAACCGATTCATTACAGCTTCAAATAATTATCACAAAATCAGGTCATTTTCAGTTAGAATCAATTAAAACTAAAAATACAGGTCAAATACAAATATTAAACGAGAAATTAAAGATGTATTTTGCAGCACTAGAGCCTATTCAACCTGCCTATAAACGTGGTATTCCTGTAGACTTAAGGCTTTCGATACCAGTAATTATAAAGTAAATTTGAGTGATAAGGTAAAATCGACAGGTGTTTCGCCGTTATCTTCAACAGCTAAGGCGTAAAAATCGTTATAATTTACTGCCACTTGAACTGTTGGTGCTATTTGATAAGCCATGCCAATCCCAAAGCTAAAAGGTGTTTCAAGAGCTACAGACGATTCGTCATTTGTAATAATGCTGCCATCATTTTCCTCATAAACATCATCAAATTTTACAAAATCAAGACTAATAAACTCAGTTTCTAAAAACATGTTGAATTTTTTAGAATTGATAAATTTAAAGCGATGATTAATGGTAAATTGAGTTAGGCTAAAATTAACATCAGGCTGGTCTAAGGTTTGTCTTAGTTGTAAAAATAAACTGTGGCGCTTGTAGTTATTTAAACTAAAAAATTCAAGTTCAGCTCCTAAAACAGTAAAACGTTCATCGTTAAAATCATTAGTTAAGCCATTGGGTTTATTGAATAAAAAGGTGTTACTAACACCACCGAAAACTCCTAAACGAACTAAATAGCCATTATTTTCTTTTTTGAAATTTAAGTTGTATTGTTTTGTAAATGTGATCAGCGCTCTTAATCGAAAATTAAGTTGATTGATTTTAGACTCAAACTCATGACCAATCAGTTGCTTATATTTTACTTTGTAGTTGTTTTTGGTAATTTTTTCAAACTGATCTTTAAAAGAAATAAAAAACGTGTTTTTATCTCCATTTACATTAGCATAAAGTGATAATTCGCCATCAACAAGTGTTTTCAAATTATAATTTTCACCTTCAATGGTTTGATTTTCTTGAGAAAAACTTAAAAGAAAACAGTTTAATGCTAAAAATATCAATAGCTTTTTCATAATTATTGGAGTTAATTCTTATTTCCAAATATATTTATTATTAAACAAACTTAAGCTAAATGCTAACAATAAAAATGGATAGATAAGGCTAATTTTTAAAAGTTGACGTACACACAAACTTAAATGATAAGGCTTAGAAAATGACATAATTAGGTTGACATCAACTAAGATTTTACTAATTACGAAACAACTAAAAGCTATCGGAGACATGTATTGAAGCATGACCAAAACTAAAGCTATAATAAGATTAATATGCCCCAAAAATAAGACTAGATTGAGCCAATTGGCCATGTTATCTTTAAAGTGTGTACTTTTACTAAACCAGCGTTTGCGTTGGTTTAAAAGCGACTTAAGATTTTCACAGGGTAAAGTGATAACAACGTCTGAAGTATTTAGGTACTTAATAGTTAGGTTGTGTTTTAAAAATGTTTCTAATAAAAAATGGTCATCACCACTTACTATGTCAATATTAGTTTGATAAGGTTTTACTTTTTTAAAACTTTCTTTTTTATAAGCCATATTTGCAGCATTACAACTTATAGGTTTACCAAGTAAGTAACTCGCTTTAGTTATAGCTTGTATAGCTAAGAAATCATAGTACTGAAAATTCTTCCAAAAAGAGCTTTGTTTATCACAGCTTACAGGACCAAAAACCAATTGAGCTTTACTAGATAAAAACTGATGAGAGTAGTCTTGTAAAAGATACACAGGTAAATAGCAATCTGCATCAGTTGTAAATATATAATCGTACTTAGCTTGATTTACGCCTAAAATTAGAGCTGATTTTTTCCCTGATTTAGGCTTTATTAGATCGATAATTTTAAAATTTAGAGGAGACTTTTTTAACTTATTTCGTATCACTTCAACCGAAAGATCAGTTGAGTGGTCGTTAATAAAAATCACTTCAAAATCGTCTCTAGAATATTTAAGGTCGTTCAAGGACATCAATAATGGTTCTATTCGCTTCTCTTCATTTTTAAAAGGAACCAAAATGCTGAATTTTATTTTACTAGTAGAATGTACTTCCTTAAAACTCGATCGTTTCAACTTAAAAATACATAGTGCAATAACAACTAGATAACATAAATGAAGTGAATAGCTAAGTAATAACATTTGCTTTTAGTTTAGTCCTGTATAGACCTTGTAATAAGCTTCCAATCATCGCAGGAAGTGCAAAATTAAACAACCACATCAAACTAAACCCGGTTAAGATTAAACTTGGAGTTTGGTTTAGATAACCAAAAATTAGAAGTCCTAAGCTGCTCTTAATGGCAACATCTACCACAAAAAAACTTGGAATAACTGAGCTCAAAATATACATTACATTAACGGCCATTAAAGTATCTAAATAACTAAGCTTAATACCAAAAGCCCATAAAATAAGCACTAACTGGTGACTAAATACCAAATGTTTTAATAATGATAAACCAATTTGCTTGGGAAATTTAGATAAATAAGGTTTAAGTAGAATTAATTTTTTTCTAAGTTTTGGGTGGTATTGTATAAAAGCAAATACCACTAAAATAACTACTAACCCAATAACTAAAAACTGAAAATTTTGAAACTCTTTAAAAGTAAAGTTAATGAAATACACCAGACCAAAACCACCAAAAACAATAGTGCTTAAAAGTTGAGAAAACTGACTTACACCATTTGAAATCGCTACATATTGCCGTTGAAAAGAATCGTAAAACAAAGCCTTTGCGATATAATCACCAAGCCGGTTGGGTGTGAAAATTGCTAAACTATGACTTTTAAGATTTTGAAATAAGGCTATTTTAAACGAGATATTAATTTTCGGCTTTAATACCAATTTCCATTTTAGGCTGTCTAACAACCAGTTGAAGCTAGATAGAATTAGATTAATGATTACAAAGCAAAAAACTAAGCGGACATCATATTTATTTAGGGTCAAAAAAACTTGATCAAACCCTGCTGCAGATGTATTTATTTTGTACCAAATAAAAAGTACACTTAATAATGGCAGCCCAAATTTTAATACAAGCTGTATTATTTGATTAGCTTTGTAATTCATATTACAAAGAAACAATTTTTATACGTGTCGACTGAAAAAATTATTTTAGGAATAGATCCTGGTACAACCATTATGGGATTTGGAGTGATTAAGGTTGTCCATAAAAAAATGGAGTTTATACAACTTAATGAACTCAACTTAAAAAAATACAGTGACCATTACACTAAACTTAAATTGATTTTTGAACGTACAATAGAATTAATTGACACGCATCACCCTGATGAAATTGCTATTGAAGCCCCTTTTTTTGGGAAAAATGTACAATCTATGCTTAAGCTTGGTCGTGCTCAAGGTGTTGCTATGGCTGCAGGATTAACGCGCCAAATCCCAATTACCGAATACTTGCCTAAGAAAATAAAGATGGCCATTACAGGTAATGGAAATGCCAGTAAAGAGCAAGTCGCTAAAATGCTACAAAGCCTATTAAAAATTAAAGAATTACCAAAAAATCTAGATTCTACAGATGGATTAGCAGCTGCAGTTTGTCATTATTACAATAGCTCAAACCAAATCTCTTCAAAATCCTATTCAGGCTGGAAAGCTTTTGTTACCCAAAACGAAAAAAGGCTTAAATAAAAAAAGCGACGCTCAATACTGAACATCGCTTTTAACTTTGGTTAGGATACTATTTTTACTTTTTCAGTTTTTTAATCCCTAAAAAAGCGCCCACTGCAATGGCTAGTGGTATTAAAAAATGAATCGGTGCCGCAGGCGTGTCACTCACCGTGTCTTCAAATCCAATGGCATCTTCTAATCCTTGTGCATTTAACTGTACGGCCACTAAAACCATCATCATTAATAATGCATATTTATAAGTATGTCTCATGTTTTTCTGTTTTAATGTTTTGAATTACTGCTTGATGATTTTCTTGCTCACTTTCCCTTTTGTAGTTTCTAGCTCTACCACATAAACACCTGAAGCTAATTGACTCATATCAACTTGAGATTGAGTGGTTGTTAGCACCTGTTGACCCAAGGTGTTGAAAACTTGAACTGAATTGATCTCAACTGAAGCTGGTAATTCAATTTGTAACTGATGAACCACTGGATTAGGATACAAGCGAACTTGTCCGGCATCAAAACTTTGGTTATTTAAAGGCACTTCTTCAAAACTTAAATGAAAACGGTTTTGATCGATACTCTCTGGCACATTAGCATCAACTGTAAAGTCATAAGTTGTGCTCTCTGTTAATTCGGTTTGTGTATTTAAATAGCTGTCATTTAAGTAAACCTTAAGCGTTTCAGGCTGATTCCCTAAATTGAAGCTTAGGCTGTAAGCGGTATCTTCATAGTTCATCATCAATAAATCAACTTGATGGCCATCAGTTGGGATGTTTTGCTTATCAATCGATTTAAAACCATTGTTTACAATCGCATAGTTTTCACCTGGATTGGCTAATTTACTCGCATCTTCATCACTACCAATAGTGGTATAGTTTTCATTAAAACGTAATCCTATGGCATCACTTTCCATCTCACCATTTTGTAAAGCTGAGGCTTTGTATAAACGCGAGTTGATATAAAAGTTAGTATAAGTACTAAAAATACTCACCTGAGATTGACCTGTGGCTTTATCAGCTTCTTTAAAGGTAATTGAGCCATTACCAGAGGCATTGTTTTGCACAAAAAAGGCTTGACCTGGTGCAATGTATTGCGAGGCATCAGAACTACTTGGGCTTGGAGCTGTGATATTTCCAGTTGAGATTTGAACGGTGATATAACCACCATTACCATTAGACCCAGCAATTGAAGCATCCCAAACATAGATAAAATCTGTGAGATTAGATTTAGTTACTGCACCAAAATCAACTACCGCTTGATAAGGGTTACCCACAAAACTATAATTGTTAGCTGCTGTAGCTAAAGTTGGTGTATAGCTTCCAGTTTGTAAACTACCTGAAGCACTTAAAGTGGTTGCTGTGGCTGGTGCTTCATTATCAGCTAAATCGATGGTTCGATCACCACGCACCATTAAACGGTAAGGTGTTCCCGCTGAAATCACATCAGTTGTTGAAGTGATAGCTTGCCATCCAGCGCCACTAGATTGGTCAGTGATTGTATTATCGAATGTAAACATAGACGGATTATCAGTATTTGTAGCGTCAAAACCATTGGTAGCGCCACCTGCACCTGTAATATGCGTGTCTTGTTGCCAAGCGTTGGCGATGGTTGAACCATCAACCGCTGAACTGATCAAACGAAAAGCACGCTTAGCAGGGATATAACGCTCGACTTCAACTGTTCCTGTGCCTGAAATAGTACCTGTAAACTCGTCTAATTGAGCTGTTGATGTTGCATTACTCTTAAAAGTGATTGTTCCATAATTTACCATGTCATTAGATAAATTTAAACTAGCAGTAGGGTTGATATCGAGTGTTGCTCCATTATCTACAAAAATATTGTTAGTATTAACATCACTTGAAATATCTGGTGTGCCACCAGCATTTACATATAAATTATCATTTGCAGAAATAAACCCATCAGGTTCGTTGGTCCATGCAGTACCGTCCCAGAGATACACAGTAGATTCGCAAGAAACTGAAGCTGTAAAACCTTCTCTAGTAACTGATCCATCAGATTCTAGTACTAATGTAATACAGCCCGATGCTGAAGTTGCTGCAATAGAAACACCAAGTAAATCACCTGAACCGGAAGCTGTTGTATCATCTCTATCCCAACACCACTGGGTTCCTCCAGCTGGTGGGTCTATTGTTGCTGCGCTTGTATTATTACCATCGTAAACAGTTAAGCCATCATAGCATCCTGTTCCATTGTTTTCAAAGCTAAATTCAGAAAAGTTAATGACTACTTTGTCACCAGGATTATCTGGACAAATAGTTATTGTTTCATTAGCGCTACTTGAATAGTCAGAACCAACTCCTCCTGAATCTGTAGCTAAATCTCCAGCACAAAAATCTTTTAATGTTGTAAAACTAACTGCGCTTGACCAGTCACTTTTATCTCCACCGCCGCAATCACTTCTAACGTAGGCATCATAATCTGTATTCCCAGATAATCCTGAAGCAGAAACACTTGTGCCAGTAACACCGTTTGCAGAATCTGCAAAAGGGCCAACATCTGGGTCATCACCAGAAGCCACAATTACCCAATCGTAACCGCTGCTAGCAGTGGCTTCTAAATCCCAATCTAGGTCTACACCTGAAGAGGTAATGTTAGATACGGATAAGTTTTCTGGTGTGATACAGCTTGGAGCTTCTTCAAAAGTCACGTCATCTATAGCGATGTCATCTCTAAAACCACCTTCATCTGTTATCGTAAATCTGACCTGAGCGTCACCAGTAAATGTAAGTGAACTCAATGCTATTTCTTTTCTTTCCCAACCATTAGTATCTGCACTAAAGCTACCTACATTATTCCATGAACTTCCGTCATAAACTTCAACATCTAAAGTAGCGTTAGGATCTGAACCACTATCACTAATCATATAAAAAGCAACTTGCGGTGTAGTGAGTGAACTTAAATCTATAAAAGGACTTGTTAGTGTGCTTGGTCCTTGAGAGCCAGAATTATCAATCCATGCAAAATAGTTACCGCTATCGGTTGAGCCAGTAATAGTTCCGCCATCACCAATATTTTCACCAGCACCAGTAGTGTCGTAATTCCAAGCTTCGCCCCCAGATTCTGTCCAGCAATCAGGAGTTGCTCCTGCATTTTCAAAGTCTTCTGTCCATGGTAGAGATTCTGTATTACAAGCTGTTGTAAAACTAACTGCGCTTGACCAGTCACTTTTATCTCCACCGCCGCAATCGCTTCTAACATAGGCATCATAATCTGTATTTGGAGATAATCCTGAAGCAGAAACACTTGTGCCAGTAACACCGTTTGCAGAATCTACAAAAGGGCCAACGTCTGGGTCATCACCAGAAGCTACGATTACCCAATCGTAACCGCTGCTAGCAGTGGCTTCTGTATCCCAATCTAGGTCTGCACCTGAAGAGGTGATATTAGATACGGCTAAGTTTGCAGGTGTGATACATGACGGGATTTCTTCAACTGTAAAGTCTGTAATATATAAATCATGGTCACTAAAACCACTACTTGCTACAGCATAAATACCAAATTTTACAGTTCCTGTATAACTTGATAAATCATACGTATCAGTTTGTCCTGTATTTGATGGTTCAGAACCATCAGTGTATGTGCCTAAGCTGGTCCAGCTTGCTCCATCATCAGTTGAAATCACAAGACCAACTTCATCGTCAACAGAAAAATTAGCGGGTGTGCTTAAATTATTATAAGCTGAAGCTGCAATACCTAAAGCTAAACGATAATCTGTTGTCGTGCCTAAATCAAAATTTTCAGTGACTAACCATTGTGCTGTAGTATTTGTATACATGTTATAATATGCACTATCATCACCGTTAAATGAATCACTTCCCCAAGATGATGTACCAGTTGAAGTTATATTAGTATTAGTTCCTGTAGCTTCCTCCCAACAATCATTCAAAAATGTGGTAAAACTTTCGGTATATGGGAAATTAATTACTGTATTACAAAGCGTTGTAAAACTAACTGCACTTGACCAATCGCTTTTATCACCACCGCCACAGTCACTTTTAACGTAGGCATCATAATCTGTATTCCCAGATAATCCTGAAGCAGAAACACTTGTACCAGTAACACCGTTTGCAGAATCTACAAAAGGACCAACATCTGGATCATCTCCAGAAGCTACGATTACCCAATCGTAACCGCTAGTTGCAGTTGTTTCTGTATCCCAATTTAAGTCGACTGTTGAAGAACTAATACTAGATGTAGTTAGATTAATTGGTGCAATACAAGATGGAGCATCATCATAGTTTACAGTTACTGACCAAGTACCGTCATCTACCTTATTGTAGGTAGTATTACATCCCGTTGGTGTAAAACCTGGCCCATAGGTTCTGTAGACATCAAGTTCGAAAGTAATACTGGTGTCTGTTAACCCGTCAGCAAGCGTAATTGTTCTATTATATGAAAATGTACCTCCAGAACTTCCTGAACCGCTTATAAATGATTCTTCATTACCATTATTGGTAACACGAATTCGACTTCTTTGCTCACTCTGCCAAGCTCCGCTAGCTGCAGTCATATCATAAGCAATATCTACACTAGTTACTATTTTGCCTGAAGGTATTGTAACTGTTAAAGAACCTGTTGCAGCTGAACATGCCATTGCATCACTTACATCAGTTGGTATGTCTCCACTGGTGTAGGTTTCAGTTACTGAACCTGATTGACCATAACTTGAAATATTAAATAAAATGAAACATGATATCAGAATTAGATTTATAGGTATTTTAAATTTGTTCTGATGAAAACTTAAAAAAGTTTTCCAGCTATTGTAATTTGAATTATTAGTTTTTTGTTGCATGCTTTTTCGTTTTTAATTGTTAGTATTTTAAATATGGATAGATAAAATTAATAATTTATTAACATAAAAAAGACAATAATGGTAAATTTTTTCAAAAAAATTAAAATAGGATAATAAATGTGGTTATTGTTGAGTCACTACAAAACCAATTGAATTCTAGGGTTTGTACTTAGAATCGATGCAAAAGTGTTTATAATTTATCTCAGGAAACAGCTAAAAAAAACTATCAAGATACTTTAATTTTAATGTATCATTCATTTAAACCTATTTTGTTTACAGGTTATTTTGTAATGATGATCTGTAATTGAAATGTGTAATAATAAAAGCTATTTAACTAAGCCTTTTTCAATTTAATAACACTTATTTCTGGCCATATACCAACTCGCCCTGGATAGGCTAAGAAGCCAAAACCTCGATTAACATTAATGAATCGATTTTCATGTTTATAAATGCCAGCCCATTGTTTATAACGGTATTGAACAGGACTCCACTTAAACCAACCAGGTATTTCGATGCCAAATTGCATGCCATGTGTATGACCACTCAAGGTTAGTTGTAAATTTTTGGGATGTTTGTGTAAAACTTCATCCCAGTAAGATGGGTCATGACTCATAACGACTTTAAAATCTTTAGGTGATAAACTTTCACAAGCTTTATCGATATCACCAGCCTTTTTAAAACCGCCTTTTCCCCAATTTTCTACACCAATAAGGTGTAAGTTTTGTTGATTTCTAGAAATTTTTATGTGTTCATTGCGCAGTAATTGCCAACCCATTGCCTTGTGTGTATTAACAAAGTCACTGAAGTTTTTTTGCTTTTCGGCTTCAGTTTCCCAATCGTGATAGTCACCATAATCGTGGTTACCTAAAATAGAATAAACACCATCTTTAGACTTCAACTTTGAAAACGTATCTAACCAGGGTTGCATTTCTTCCGCTAGGTTGTTCACCAAATCTCCTGTAAATAATATACAATCAGAGGCTTGTTCATTGATTAAATTAACTGCATATTCAATTTTTTGCTTGTTATCGAAACTTCCAGAATGTATATCGCTAATTTGTGTGATTTGATAACCATCAAAAGCTTCAGGTAAGTCTTCAAAACTGAGTTCGTAGGTTAAAACTTTAAAATTATACTTGCCTTTGTACATGCCGTATAATAAAGAAATAAAAGGGATTGCACCTAGGCCAAGCGCTAATTGGCTTACAAATTTACGTCGGGAATTGCTGTATGCTTTTGATTGTTTTGAGGTGTTTATTTTGTGCCAGAAAAATTTTAAAAACCGCGTTAAATCTTCAAAAAATAGTATAATGATGCTTGTTGCTTTTAATGCAAATACACTTAAAAATAAACCGATAAAAAAACCACGATTTCCGCCAAAAGTGCCGCCAGTGACAGGTTGGTTGAAGCTATAGAGCATCAAAAAAAACGGGATAAGTGTTAAAAGTACAAAGCCAATGCGTATGGCCCAAGATTTACTTAACTTTTTAATGGCTTGAAAAGCATAAAATTCAAGGCTTAATAAAAATAATATTAAGAAAATCCACCGCATCTTTTTTTCTGGCAAATATAATCGGCTTCTTCAGCCTAAGTTTATATTTTAAAATTAAATTAGCGTTTGAGGGAAGTAGTTTCAATTTCCCATTTACCTTTGTGTTATGTCTGGTATTTATATTCATATTCCATTTTGTAAACAAGCTTGCCATTATTGTGATTTTCATTTTTCAACCACACGCAAACATCAATCTAGAATGGTTAAAGCCATTTGTCAAGAATTAAAACTGCGTAAAGAAGACATAAATTCTGGTATAAATACCATTTATTTTGGTGGTGGGACGCCGAGTTTATTGAGTAAAACTGAAATTAACCAGATCCTGCAAACAATTAAGGCTTATTTTGAGGTTAATTCGCAAGCTGAAATTACTTTAGAAGCTAATCCAGACGATTTATCTGATGAGTATTTAAAAGAAATAGCTTCAACTGAAATAAATCGCTTAAGCATTGGTGTACAATCTTTTTTTGAAGACGATTTAAAATTGATGAATCGTGCACATGATGCAACCGAAGCTATAAATTCAATTAAATTAGCCAAAACCTATTTTGATAATATTAGTATCGATTTAATTTATGGAATTCCTAATATGAGTATTCAAAAATGGGAAGCCAATTTGGCACAGGTTTTTGAGTTTGATATTCCACATGTATCATGTTATGCTTTAACAGTAGAACCTAACACTGCTTTAGAACGCTTTATTGCTAAAGAAGTAATTGCTCCTGTTAATGATGATTTGGCCCGCGATCACTATGATGTTTTGCAAATACAAATGCGAAATAGAGGTTATAAAAATTACGAATTTTCGAATTTTGGGAAACCCAACTTTTATTCACAAAATAATTTAGCTTATTGGACAGGCAAACCCTATTTAGGTATTGGTCCATCAGCACATTCGTTTAATGGATATCAACGTTCCTGGTCGATTAAACATAATATTAAGTACTTAAAAGCTATTGAAGCTAAACAGTTACCTTTAGAGATTGAACATCTTACAACAACCGATCGCTTTAATGAATTTATTATGACCCGTTTACGCACTAGTTTAGGTGTTGATTTAAATGAAGTAGAAGCAAAGTTTGGCTTAACTTACCGGGCTTATTTAACAGACCAACTTCAACCTTTATTAAAAGACCAATTGGTTAGTGTCAACTCAAACGAAGTTATTCATGTAACTGAAAACAATAAGTTTTTAACGGATGGTATTTCAGCTGAATTATTTAAGCTCAATTTAGAATAATTAATACTGAGTCAAGCAAATTAAATTATTTTCATCGAAACTTTATGGTTTAAATTATGGCTTACTTTAAAAAGTAATTTACTTCATTAAAGTATCAAAGATATCAACCATCTTTAGAAATTGAATGAGAGGTTTTAGCAGTTGAAACCTAAAACCTAAATCTTAATGCCATATATTTATAATTAATTTAAGGTTAAATTACTTCATTAATTATGCGTTTACTTTTTCTTTTATTTTGTTTTAGTTTGACTCTTCAAGCACAAAACGACAGTTTACAAAAATTAATTAAGCAAACTAATATTAAAGATACAACCTATGTTAATCGATTACTATTGCTAAGCCAAACCTACAATAATACTCATATAGACTCTCAGGTCAAGGTTTTACAAAAAGCTAAAAAAATAACAAAACGAAAAAACTTTCTGCAATTAGAAGCAAAAACAAATGTAGAGTTAGCGCGCGCCTACCGAAAACAAGGCATTTATGATTCAGCAATTGCAAATGCCCTTAATGCTAAGAGAATTTATGATCGATTAAAGTTAAAACCTAATCAATTACTCGCTAATTGCGTTTTAACCACACTTTACCGAGATCAAAAATATTATGATAAAGCTTTAGAGCTCAATAAAATAAATCTTAGTTTGGTTAAAAATGATGCATTAAGTCCTAGTTTAGGGCGTTATTATTTCGATTTAGGCACTACCTATCGCGCATTAGATAGCTTAAAGTTAGCAGAATTTAATTATATAAAATCATTAGAAATTGCGAAAGAAACTGGTTTTAAGCCAGGTGAGAATTTTATGAAATTATCGTTGGGGCAATTGTATAAAGTCATGGATAAATACGACAAAGCTGAAGCTTACCTTAAGGAAGTTTTGCCAGTTTATACTCAGCAAAACAACAAAGCTAATGTTGCGCTGATTAACTACGATTTAGGCACCATTGCCTCATTGCGTGCTAATCATCAAGCCTCAATTCCTTATTATGAAAAAGCGCTAAAAATTTATACAGAATTAGGTCGACTCCAATTCATTAAAGATATCAATCAAAAGTTATTTATCGCTTACAATATTATACAAGATGTGGCTAAAGCCAAAGCAGCAAACCAGCAATTTATTGTTTATAAAGACTCGATAGAAAGTCAAAAAAGAGATGCTTTAATAGCCGAAATGAAAACTAAATTTGAAACTGACCAAATCGCTGCTGAAAATAAGTTGAACAAAAAACGAGCAGAATTAGCAGAAGCTGAAGGGCAACGGAATCTTATTTTTCTCATTGCTTCAATCATACTTATTCTTTTACTAGTAGCTGTTTTCTTATTTTATTCTGCAAAGCAAAAAGAAGCTAAAAAAGCAGCTTTAATCAAGCAAGAATTAAAAGCTTCACAGCAGCAATTGGCTTTAGAGAAACAATATAGAGACAGTGAGTTAAAAGCATTAAAAGCGCAAATGAATCCGCACTTTATATTTAATGTGCTTAATTCTATTCAAGAGTTTATCGTATTGAACAAGAAAGACTTAGCAAGTGAATATTTAGCTACTTTTGCAGAATTAATTAGAAGTTATTTGTTTTTTAGTAACAGAGGAAGCTTAACTTTAGAAGAAGAAGTCGATACACTTGAAAAATATCTAGAATTAGAACAGTTACGCTTTAGCCAAAATTTTAAATATCAAATTTTAACCGATTCAATAATTGATCTAGACAGCATCGAGATTCCAACAATGATAATCCAACCTTATGTAGAAAATGCCATTAAACATGGGTTGTTTCATAAAAAAGGAGACTGCAATCTTAATATTAATTTTAGTTTAGAAACTCAAAGTGTTTTAAAATGCATTATCACTGATAATGGTATTGGTCGAGCAAAAGCCAAGGTTTTAAATAAAAAGAAAAGCAAACTCAACCAATCTTTTGCAAGTCAAGCAACAGCTTCACGACTAGATTTACTCAATCAAAAAAGCTTTGAAAAAATAGGCGTTAAAATAACAGATTTAATAGAAAATAATGAGCCTAAAGGCACAAAAGTATCGTTAACTATACCAATAAAAAACTAAATCCTTATGAAAGCCATTATTATAGATGATGAACTAAAGGCAAGAAACCTTTTAAAAGTTTTAATTGAAGAAAATTGCCCAAAAATAACTGAAATATATCAAGCCGAAAATTTACTTGAAGGTATTAATATTATAAAATCTGTACAACCTCAATTAGTATTTCTAGACATAGAAATGCCAGAATATTCAGGCTTAGAAATTTTAGATTTTATAAGCAAAGAAGATTACAACTTTGAAATTATCTTTACGACAGCATATCAAGAATACGCCATTAAAGCTATTGAACTTTCAGCTATTGATTACTTACTCAAACCAGTAAGAGCCAGTAAAATTAAAAAAGCAGTTGATAAGGCTATTGAATTTATTGGAAAGTCTAAGATTAATAAAAGATTAGAAGAACTTAAATCTGTTTTTAAATCTCATGAATTTAAGAAAATTGGTTTACCTGTAAACGATGGTGTTGAGTTTGTTGCCTTTAAAGATATTATACTATTTGAAGCAGATGGTATGTACACAAAAATTTTTACAAAGCATGAACATAAATCTCTACACATCAGTAAGCCTTTAAAATTTTTCATGGATACGCTAAATCAAGTTGGTACTTTTTATAGACCACACCGATCTTATTTAATCAACTTAAATTACATCAAAAAATACGTTAAATCTGATGGTGGCTATATTGTGATGGATAATGGCAAGTCAGTTTCTTTATCTAAGAGTAAAACCGATGAGTTTATGAAAATGATGCAAGACATCTAGCTTTAAAATTACGGCTCAAACATAATATTGACTTTTTTTCTTCAGCAATTGAAACTCAAGTTTCAGAAATTCAAGGTAAAAATAAGGTGGTATCTAAAGTAGTTTTGATTTCAAACCATAAAACTAATTAATCATGAAATCTAAACTACTTTTTAGTGTATTCATTGCACTTTTTTTTAACCATTCTATACAATCTCAAACTTGGGCTCCTTTAGGAAGCCCCCAATTTTCTAATGATCCTAGCTTTGTAGAAACCGAAGTTTCTCCAATAAATGGCAATTTGTACGTAGCTTATGTAGATGCTTCAGATCAGAATCACCTAAAGGTGATGCAATACGATGGCAACAATTGGGTTGCTGTTGGGTCAACCGTTTCCACGAGTGGAAATGTATCTTTTCCTGATATAAACTTCAACCTTTTTACCAACGAACCTTGGGTTGCTTATCGAGAAGATATTTCTGGCACAGGTCAACTCATGGTGAAACGCTTTGATGGAACAAATTGGATTGAAGAAGGAAATAACATTGGGTATAACGGCAATGAACCTACAGAACGTATTCAAATACACTTTGAAAATTTTGGAAATGGCGAAGCTTACGTTGCTGCAATTTATGAAGGAAGTTCTTCAAACAGTGTAGCTATAGTAACTAACAAAACAGGTTCATGGACAACAGAACACGTTGCGGCAACGAGTAACGTAATTCCTTATGGCTTAGACTATGACTCTTGGGATAGAATTTTTTATGCAAGAACTTCGAGCAGTACAAGTATTGCATACATAGATCAACCTAACGGAAGTTGGGCAAACACCTATTCTTCATTTCCTTCAATGGCCAACAATTTTGCAAAGGGATTTGGAGCCACATCAAATGGAGTAAACACAAATTTTAAACTCATTACTTTTCAAGATTTGAATATTCAAGGCCCTAATAATTTATTAGTAGCAAAATTTACCAATAGTTACAACCAATTTCCCTTACCTGAACAAGCTGGCGAACCTATTATGTTTGAAACCTTGCAACTTGAGCGTCAACCTAATAGTTTAACAGATTATGTCAGTTTTGTTAAAGCGAATGGCGAAGTTATCGTAGTCAAAAATGATGAAAGTTTAAGCTCGCCAACCAATCCTTTTGGCGGAGTAAGTACTATTTACAGCGGAACTTTAAATATTGGAGCTAATGAGACTGTAGCAGACCTAACAGTTTCTAATACAGGTGAAGTTTTTATGACTTACAAAGATGGTAATAGTCTTACAACAAGAGAATACCTTCCTAACTTCCAACTTACAAGAATCTATGTAGATGCTAACGCAACCGGTGCAAATGACGGTAGCAGTTGGGCTGATGCATTCACCGATTTACAAACTGGTATAAATGCTGCTGGTAATACCATTGAAAAAACAGTTTGGGTAGCACAAGGTACATACAATCCGGGTAGTAATCGTAATGACTCTTTTGAAATTGATTTTAATTTAGTCGGAGATGACATTAAGCTCTATGGTGGTTTTGATGGTTCGGAAACAAATTTAACAGACAGAGATTGGCGGAATAACCCAACTATTTTAACCGGCGATGTTAATGGTAATGATGACGCTAATTTAACCTACACAAATACAACAAGAGCTGAAAACAACTATAATGTCGTGCGCGTTTTAGGGTCTGATAATGTTACAATTGATGGGTTTACTCTTACAGGTGGTCATGCCAACAATGTTTCTGGATCACCATCTCAAAACAGAGGTGGCGCTATATTTAAAGATGGTGTAGCCTTAAATTTCACGCTTGAAAATTGCATCATTACTAACAATGTGAGCAACAGAGAAGGAAATGTAAACTTGCAAACCTTTAATGGTCAAACTTCCACTATAAAAGTTCAAAACAACATTTTTAGATATAATCTATCAAGATATGCAAGTGGCTTGGAAGTTTTAGGTTTACAACAATCAAACGTAGTTGCAAATATTTACGGTAACTTATTTTACGAGAATAAAGCTGAAGATATTGGAAGTGGCGCTTCTCTTTCTGGCAGTTCTATGGCTATTTTTTCTAACTCTTCAACCATAACAGCTAATCTTATCAACAACACTTTTGTTAATAATTATGACACTGGTACTATAGATTCTTCTATAGATAAAGGAACTGTTATTTTAAGAAGATTTGGAGTTTCAGGGCAACCTACTCCTTCTTTAGACGCAAACGTCCACAACAATGTTTTTTTTAATAACTACATCACCAACGGAAATGTGTTAAATACAAATGACATTGGTTTGATGAATCAAACATCTAATTTGATCAACAATTTAGATTTTTCGCACAATTTAACGGCTAACGAATCAAGTTTAGCTGCAAGAGCTACTAATTTAACCACATCTAATAATTTAGATGTCAATCCTTCTTTTGCAAACGAACAGGCCGAAGATTTTAGCTTGGCTTCTAATTCTGCTGCGATAGATGCTGGTGACAATTCTGTTGTTCCTACAGAATTGACAGAAGATTTAGGAGGAAATAATAGAATTGAAAACACTACTGTTGATATTGGTGCTTATGAATTTTCTGGCTCAGTGGCAGACGTTACAGCTCCAACCGTTATTACGCAAGACATTACTGTTTTACTTGACGCAAATGGTAATGCTACAATCACACCAAGTGAAATTGATAATGGTTCTACTGATGATGTTACAGCTCAAAACGATTTAGTATTGAGTTTAGATATCTCAAATTTTGATTGTGATGATTTAGGTGTAGATCCCATTGTAACACTTACAGTAGAAGATGAAGCCGGAAATAGTGCTACAGCTACCGCAATTGTTACAGTACTAGATTTAATTGCACCAACTGTGGTTGGACAAGATATAACCGTCGCTATAGATGAATTTGGTGTTGCAACAGTTGATCCTAATGAAATAGATACTGGTTCTACTGACAACTGTGGCATAAATTTAATTGATACTTATGACAATATTTTTGACTGCTCGCAACTAGGGGTTAATCAAGCTACTTTATTAGTTAACGATTTTAGTAATAACGTAAATGCATTAACTGTAAATGTAACTGTAGTAGATAATGATGGACCAACTGTTGAAACACAAGATATCACGGTTCAACTAGATGCCAACGGCCAAGCTACAATTACAGCTGCAGATATTGACAATGGAACAACAGATAATTGTACAGTTAGCAATTTATCTCTTGATGTGACTAGCTTTGATTGTTCAAATCTTGGTGCAAATACGGTTACGCTTAGTGCTGAAGATGCGTCTTCAAATGTTAATCAAGCAACTGCGACAGTAACCATTGTAGACCAATTAGCACCAACACTTACAACACAAGATATCACTATAGATTTAGCTGGAAATAATTCAATTAGTATTTCACCATCTGATGTTTTAGATCAAGTTTCAGATAATTGTACAACTAGCGCTAATGTTAACTTGAGTCTTGACCAAGACACATTTACAAGTGCTGGTGTTTATACTGTTAATCTTACAGCAGAAGATGCTCAAGGAAATTCAGTTGTCGTAACAGCTGAAGTTACAGTTGATAACACATTAAGCATTAATGAGCAAGTTGCTGAAAATGTTGTAAAACTGTATCCTAATCCTGCAACTTCAATCCTAAAAATTGAATCTAATATGATAATTGAAACTGTTGAAATCTATGATCAGCTTGGTCGTTTAGTTTTAATTTCAAATTCAACCACTCTCAATATTCAGCAATTACAAAGCGGTTTGTATTTTGTTAAAATTAAAAGTGCAAAAAATCAGATTGTGAAGCGTTTAATAAAGCCTGAATAATATGATTTTATAGTGTGTGAAACCTGCCAATTAAGGCAGGTTTTTTTATATTTGAATCTTATGAATGTAGAAGAATTTAGAGTCTTTTGTTTGGCAAAAGCTCGTACAACTGAAGAATTTCCTTTTGATCAGGACACTTTAGTTTTTAAAGTTTTGGGTAAAATGTTTGCGCTAACGTCACTTAAAAAGTGGGAGCAAGGAGACTTTTCTGTGAATGTGAAATGTGATCCAGAATATGCACAAGAGTTAAGAGCTAAATTTCCAGACCATGTGTTACCTGGTTATCATATGCATAAAAAACATTGGAACACTATTAAAATTCAAGACACACCTTTAACCGAACGTCTTATCAAGCATTTGATTAATCATAGTTACGATTTAGTGGTAAGTAAGTTACCTAAGAAGAAACGCGAGCTGTTGAAAGAGAATTATTGATTGTTTATTTTTTCAAGTAATTTTTCATTTCTCATCAATGCTTCGTAATTTACACCAAACTCATCTTCACCTTCTTTTGGTGTATAAAATTTAATGTTGTCATTTACAATAGCTTTAGCTAATTTTAAATTTCCAAGTTCATAATGTATTTCAGCAATCAACAAATCAAGATCACGTTTGTAATCTTCTACTAATGATGATTGTTCCTGTTTAAAAGTTTTGATGATATTTAAATCTTCTTTGGCCTCATCTTTTTTATCTAATCTTGCTTTTGTTTGAGCCATTAGAGCTATGACATACATATCTTCAAAATCGAGCTTTTCTTTTTGAATAGTCTTCTTATAAATGGGCTCAAAATAGCTTTTAGCTAAGTCGTTCTTTTCGTCTTTTCTTGCTACTGAGAAAGCTGTAAATCTAAGCTGATTTAAATCGTCTGCATCAAAAAATCGCGATTGCTTAATTACATCATCAAAAACATTGTAAAATTTTGGGAAGTTGTTCTCTTTAATCAGCAAATCGATATAGTTCTTGTAAAATCGTTTTATAAACCAGTTTTGAGATTGTAAAGCCCGAGAACTAATAAGGCTTGTTTCATTAGTTGTGTTTAATTTTTTAATCTTGTTATTAATGATAGAATAGGTTTCTTCAGAAATAGCTTTGTTATATAAATCATCTAAATGATAGTCGAGGATATCACTTACTTTTAAATACTCAAATTCTATATCTTTAAGTTCTTTTTTGAGATAATAATTATAATCACTATTGAAGTATAAAGTGTCGCTTTGCGTGAGCCTCACGTAGTGTTTTGGTCCAGCTTTAGATTGTTTTATAATTTTATATTTCGAGGTTTCTTCAAATTCTACAACGGTATCTGTTGAATATGTTGTTTTGTACATTTTAAAATGAGATGAAGAGATGTTACCTTTTTTGTAGTTTATTTTATAATCAGTAAAGTATCTATCTTCATCTTGGTCTTCAGTTGTTATGACTTGTTTAAGGCTGTTGTTTTTGGTGTAAGTAAATAGTTTGGTGTTACCAGAAGTTTTATTTTTTCCAGTGTATGGATTGTAATCTTTTAAATCATTTGTTTTTAACGGGAAAATATTTTTATACGTGGCCAAGACTTCTTCTAATTCATAGTTAACCATGTCATTAGACTTAATTTTGCTAAGTATAGAATGTAAAGTGTCGCTTTTATAAATAAAATAGCGATGGGTTTCACGAAATTTATCTTGACTGAATTCACTTTTAATTAAACCATTGGGGTAATAGGTAATTTTTGTTTTAAATTGATTTGTTGGTTCAAAGTCTTTTGTAGTTGAATTAACTAGTTCAGTTTTTACAGGTTGATTATTATAACGTGACCAGTAATTTTGAGATTTTGATTGACAACTTATACATATTAATGCAATTAATAAACATTTAACTTTACTCATAATAAAAAAATTAAATCGGGTGTAAATAATTAGCCCTCATGTAATTTACACCCGATTGTTAAATAATAGATTGTTAATGTTTAACAAATTTAAATTTTGTTAGTTTTTTTTGCAATACCACAATAGTGGTAATTTTAGAGGTAATTATCTTTAAATTGAAATAACTCAGCTTGATTTTTAAGGTTTAATTTATGGTAAATATTTTTTACGTGAGAGTGAATAGTACCCTTGGCGAGGTATAATTTATCGGCAACTTCAGCTTTTGTGTAGCCTTGACAAATCAGCTCAATTATTTCAATTTGCCGTTTACTTAATTGCTCTTTTTCTAAAGAAGTTCTATGGTCGCATAAATCTTTCATCTCACCATCTTTTTTAGCACGTAAAATTCCTCTTACGCCTTGGTATTTATGGCTAGATTTTAATATAATTCCAGTTGAAATTTTAGGTGTAAAGTTATGATCGAAAGCAGCATAAGAACTATATTCTACCACAGGTTCTAAACTATTCGAAACTTTATTTTTAAACCTGTAGTAAAGTTCAAATACTGCACTTTTTTGCTGATTTTGTTTAAGTTTTAAAAAACAGTTTTGCAATTTTGGAAATACTTGGTCAACCAGTAATTTGTAGTCTGAATGATGTATAATTTCTGGTAATATCTTAGTTCCAGTTTCTTTAAAAATTTTTGGCTTTACACCTGTTAAATCGTAAGCATGATTATTTATAAATTCATAATCTTGTGTATTCAGGTTAAGGATGTAAAATAAGGTTTTTGAAGCAATGCTAAACCTTTCAGTTGATTTATATTCTTCAATTAAAGCCTTGATTTCAGAGCTGGAAACCTGGGTTTTTTCTTTTAGTAAACTTAAATAGGCGTTATATTCATTCAAAGCATAATATTTGTACTATAAAAGTAAGTAAAAGCTTTTTATTTCGGCTATTTTTGAAAAATATTTAAAATTCATGAACATTTATTCAACTTATATAAATCGACATTTAAAAACACGTCGAAATCTAAATAAAAAGCTCCTACAATCTAGCCTTATTCGTATTAGTGTGTTTTTACTAACTATTGCTTCCTTAATTTGGTTTTGGGGCGAAGCAAAATTCATGGTGGCGACCTTATTGTTTAGTGTTATTGCTTTTGTGATTCTGGTTTCAAGACATCAAAATATCAAGCATAAAAAAACTATTGTTAAGCGTTTAATTTCAATTAATGAAAATGAATTAAAAGCACTTAATGGAGATGTTTCAATGTTTAAAAATGGTGAAATCTACAAAGACGATCAGCATGTTTTTAGTGCCGATTTAGATATGTTTGGTGATCGCAGTTTTTTTCAATTCATAAATCGAACAGCAACCAATGAAGGTGAAAGGCGATTGGCAGATTTGCTTCTTAGTAACGAGTATCACAAAATTTCTGAAAAACAAGCGGCTATTAAAGAGCTAGCAAAAAAAATTGAATTTAGGCAACAATTCACGGCAGAAGCTGATGCAGTTCAACAAGAGGTCTCAAACCATGCGATTGTTGATTTTTTTAAAAATCATAAAGCATTTATTCCAAAATTGATGCAATGGTTACCAAATCTATTTGCAATACTTTCAGTTTTTGTGGCAACTGCTTATTTTCTGGATTACTTAAAGCTGAGTCAGTTAGGTTTATGGGCATTAATCGGCTTGGTAATCACAGGTGTTTACGTTAAAAAAGTGAGTGCATTTTCATCTCAAATTAATCAAATTCAAACCTATTTTGCTAATCAGCAAAATGTAGTTCATTTAATTGAAAACGAAAGCTTTAGTGCCGAATTATTGAAGCGTTACCAATCTAATGTAGTATCTGAACAGCAAAAAGTGTCAGATTTAATTGGCCAATTTAATAAATTGGTTGATGGTTTCGAACAGCGAAATAATATGTTATTAGGCGTTGTCTTAAATGCATTCTTGTTGTGGGACTTACGTTATGGTTTTAAACTTGAAACCTGGATAAAAAATCACGGTCATAAGGTAGAGCAGTGGTTAACAAGCGTTAGCAGTTTTGACGCCTATCATAGCTTAGCTAATTTTGCCTATAATCACCCTCATTTTACGTATCCTGAGTTAACTGAAACAGGTCGTATTATTTTAAAATCAAAAGAAGCTGTTCATCCATTAATTCCAAAAAATGAAGCGGTTACCAATAGTTTTGAGCTTCATGACAATCATTTTTGGATTGTAACTGGTGCAAATATGGCAGGTAAAAGTACCTTTTTAAGAACTGTTGGTTTGCAAATAGTTATGTCTAATTTAGGCTTACCAGTTAGTGCAAAGCACGCTATTTACAAACCCATTCCAGTAATTACAAGCATGCGAACAGCCGATTCTCTTCAAGATGAATCCTCTTATTTTTATGCCGAATTATCCCGGTTGAAATTTATTATCGATACAATAAAAGACCAAGCTTACTTTATTATTTTAGATGAAATCTTAAAGGGTACTAATTCTAAAGATAAAGCTGAAGGTTCTCAGAAATTTATTCAGAAGTTAAACCAGACCTCGAGTGTTGGTATTATTGCCACGCATGATATAAGCTTATGTGATTTAGCCGAAAACCATACCAACTTGTTTAACTATCATTTCGACGCTGAAATTTTAGACGATGAACTTAATTTTGATTATCAACTAAAACCTGGCGTTTGTCAAAATATGAATGCTTCATTTCTAATGAAGAAAATGGCCATTACTTAAGATTTAATGAGGTTGATAATTGATTTTTTTTCTTCATTAATAATGCGCCTTTCAATGTAATAAGCATCAAAATCTGAAGCTTGATAGGTTTGTAACTCTTTTTTTGAAATGTCTTTACCGTTTATTTTAACTAGATAGCCTTCATCAAAAATCCATTGCTCAAATTTAAATTGTTCAATAGGTTTTGTATTTGGCTTCTGATTAAAAATAGGTAAAAAGCCAGGTAATTTTTCCGCATTTACTTGTTGTTTAAAAGTCATTTTTTTATAAATGTTTTTTACAAAATCAAGTTCAATTTCTCTGTAATAGCGATTAGCTTCTGGCGTGTTTTTCCAAGTTTTTACAAGCGTATTGTATTGTGTAATCATGGCTTTGGTTACAGGTGAATTAGACGAAAAATTAGTGATAGAAGAACGCTGAATATTTAAGATATCGACTTCAGTTTTTTTAAATTCATTTTTAACAACTTCAATTAAACTATCTGTTGAAGTATTGTCTACTTCAATATTTGCACTAATCAATTCGTCTTCATTTTGCGAATTAATAAAGTCACTTATAACCTGAGATAAATCTTTTATTGAAGTTTTTTTGTTTTCAACTTCCACTTGATTATTGTTGATAAGTCTTATCGAAATTTGTCTCTGTGCACTTACGTGACAGGTACTTAAAATAAAAAAAAGGAATAAAATTGGTTTCATAATTTTCTTTCAAATTTAATGATTAAATTTTTATTTCTATATTTGCATCTATCTAGATGACATCCAATTTATGAAAAAGTTGTTTTTAATTTTACTAATTCTTGGTTTGGTTTCAACAAATCTTGTTCAAGCACAACCAGGCGGCGGAACACCACCACCACCTCCAGATGGCACTGAAGATGGTTCAGGTTCAAATACAGATGATGTTCCATTACCTATCAATTCATTTTTGTTATTAGGTTTAGGCGTCGGCGCAGTAGCTGGTGTTAAGTCTCTTTCTAAGCCTAAGAAATAAATACTTTAATATTATTAGATATATTAAACAGTATTCTACAATTAGTATTATTGTTAGTTCTTTTACTGTTTCAGTTTTATAGCTGATATAACTCAATATAATCGTAGCACTCCAGATTAACAATAGTTGTTTAGTCAATAAGCTTTTGTTTATTAGTCCTACTGAAAGTGGTAAAATTAAATACCAAGGATGTACAGTTGTTGCTAATAAAAAATATATTAAAAAAATTAAACTCATTTTTTTTAGAAAGTTAACAGAGTTATTGCGCTTATAATTCCAAAAACTAATAGCCATAATACTCATAAAGATTAATATTGCAAGAAACTTTCCGATGGTGGCAATAGCATTATAACCAACCGTTAAATAGCCAATTTCACGAAGTATATAATATATAGAAGCGTTAAACTCAAACGTAGAAAACCAAAGACCAAGACTCTCACTATAATTATTAAGTAGTTGTTGGTCAACAAAATGTAGATAGCTTGTTAAACTCAAAATAAGCGTTAGGCAACAGAGGTATAAACCTTTAATTACAGATTGATGTAGACTTTTACTATAACGATAGCTTAAGACAAGTGGTAAAATAATTAAAGGTAATAGTTTTGAAATAATAGAAATTGATAATAAAATTACTGATAAGTGATAGTATTTTTTGACTATAAAAAAATATAAAAATCCAAAAAAGAAGCACATCATAACTGCTTCAAAATGAAGGTTTCCTGTTAACTCTATTAAAATTAAAGGGTTTAAAAATAGCCAAAAAATAGATTTTAAGTAGATTTTGAAGTGTCTCATCAATTGCCACATGAACCAAAAAATACCTAGTTCAGCGAGCCAATTAACTATGCGTAAACCGTAGATGTAAGTTGTAATATTTTCTCCACAAATTTTATAAAGTAAGGTGTAAATAAGTTGTGCAAATGGCGGATAATTAGTGTAATTGAGAGCACTTAATTTCCCCATTTTACGATATAGTGTTTCGGTAAATTGGTTGTGTTCAATACTAAAATTCTCCCAAAGTGTTTGAGGTAGATTGACATAAACATTAAAGCCTTTTGCGTTGAGCATACCGTCCCAAATAAAGCGATAGAAATCTTGAGACAAGGCTGGAAAATAGTCCCAAAGTAATAGGCGAGAGGCTAAGCTTAAAATAATTAATTCAAAAACACTGCTTTTTTGATATTTAATCAAAATAAATAGCAATGTAAATACACTTAAGTATATACCGATTAACTGAAAATGCTCATAACGTTTGGTTTGGCTTAAGAAAATAATTCCTAACAAGAATAATAGGTGTAACAACACTTTTAATAACATGCTGTAAATATGTGTGTTGAGAAACTTCAACTTTTCTAATTTTTAGATAAGATAGACTGGTAAAACACAAATCCAAAGCCAACAAATAACATCAAATGAAAACTGATTAAGCCAAAATCTTCAACTTTAAAAGCACTATAGATTCCAAAACCAAAATATAAAAAAAGTAAGAATTCAATAAAATTAACCCAATTAATTTCTCGTGTAGTGTAAACGTTTCCTTGTAGAACATTATTAAACTTAGGTGTTCTTATAAAAGCTGATTTCTTTTGGAAATGTCCTTCTAATACCGCAATACTATTATGTAAAGATAGACCCATAGCCACTGAAAAAAATAAAATAAAGAGCCCTAGAAATTTTAAAAAACTGTAAAAACTTTTACCATATAGCTCTTTAAAACTATACCAATAAGCAATTAAAAAGAAAAGGCTACTAATACCAAACACGCTTAAAGCGAAAAAAACCAATTTGAGTTCTGGGAATAAGGATTTGATATATAATATTGGAATACTAAGAACAGCGATTAATAAAATTAATAAAAATAAGCTGCTGTTTAGTAGATGATAAAAGCTATGAAATTTTGAACCTATTGAAATGTTTGAACTTTTTAAAACATTAAAAAAGTTTTTGCTGAAGTTTTCGGCTGCACCTTTGTTCCATCTAAATTGCTGAGATCTTGCAGCACTCATAATAGCTGGAAGTTCGGCTGGTGTAACAACATCTTTTAAATAAACAAACTTCCAGTCTTTTAATTGAGCGCGATAACTTAAATCTAAATCTTCAGTTAGCGTATCGCCTTGCCAATTCCCGGCATCATAAATACAAGATTTCCGCCAAATGCCAGCAGTGCCATTAAAGTTGATAAAATGTTTAGCTTGGTTTCTTCCGACTTGTTCTATCGTAAAATGAAAGTCTAAAGCAAAAGCCTGTATTTTAGTGAGTAAATTAGTATTTCGGTTGAGGTGTCCCCAACGGGTTTGCACAACACCAACTTGGTCATGATAAAAATGAGGTAATGTTATTTTAAGCCAGTCTTTTTGAGGTAAAAAGTCGGCATCAAACACAGCTATAAATTCGCCTTTTGCAACTTCTAAACCTTCTTTTAAAGCACCTGCCTTGAATCCCGTTCGTGATTTTCTTTTGTGGTGTTTAATATCAAAACCTTGGGTTTTATATTGATTAATAAGTTTACTTGTCGTATAAACTGAAGTATCTGTAGAGTCATCTAATACTTGTATTTCAAACAAATGTTTTGGGTAATCTAACTTTATAATATTAGTGATAAGTCGCTCAACAACGTAAGCCTCATTATATATTGGTAGTTGTATAGTGACTTGTGGCCAGGTTTTGTATGCTCTTGTCTTTGGTTGTTTATGCCGATTTTTAACGAAACTGACTAATAGTTGTAATTGAGCGATACTATAAATAAATATTTGAAGTAGTGCAAAGCTGTATATTGCAATTATAGTAAAGCTAACAATTTTATTTAATAGCATATTTAAAAATCCAACCAATTATTTTAACGCCTGCAAATATAGCGCCTTTAATTGTTCCTGAGACTTTAGAATCGCCTATTCTATTACGGTAATTTACTTTGACTTCCGTATATTTAAGGTGGTGCTTTAAAGCTTTTAATTGCATTTCAACTGTCCAGCCATAGGTTTTGTCTTCCATATTTAAAGCTTTGAGTTTTTCATATTTAATGGCTCTAAATGGTCCTAAATCTGTATACTTTGCGCCATAAAATAAACGCATGAGGCTGGTTGATAGCCAATTACCAAATATTTGTGGAAATGTCATAGATCCTTTTTCACGTAAGGATGAAGCTCTAGCGCCAATTACAAAATCGTAGTCGCCAGTTTCTATTGGTTTTAAAAGTTGAGGCATTTCTTCTGGAAAATCACTAAAGTCACCATCTAGAAAAACAACAATATTTGTTGAGTCATCTAATCGTTCAAGATAGTCTAAGCCTTTTAAACAGGCGTAACCATAGCCACGTCTAGGTTCGTTTAGTACCGTCGCGCCATGTTGCTTTGCCACAGCTTCGGTTTGGTCTGTAGACCGGTTACTTACCACAATAATTTCAGTGATGTTGCTTGGTATAGCATCAATTACTAAACCAATAGAAGCTTCTTCATTAAATGCTGGTATAATAACTCGTGTAGATTTCTTTTTCATCTTATCTTAAGACCAATTTGTCCCGCAAAATTAAATTATTAAAAATTTTATGTAGAGTTTTAACTTCATTTAACAGCAGATTCTGTCGTGGACTTAAACCGTTACTTTGTTTTTCTCGTAAATATTGTAAAGTTGGTTGCAAATTTTAAAACAGCAACACTCATAGGTTGATTTTTGTTTTTAATTGTTTTATTCGTGAGTGTTATGAGTGATAGTGTTGTTTTGGGTTGCGGCTATTATAGCCGCAACTTTTTTAGAAATTGAAGCATTTTAGTATATTTTTTTAATAGATTTAGGAAAAATTTCTAAAATGCAACCTGACTTCCTTATTGAACGATTGCAGCGTAAAGATGAAAAAGCCTTTGCAAAGCTTTATGACCTTTATTCTGAAAATATTTTAGGGGTAATTATGACCATAGTAAAAGACCAAAGTATAGCTGAAGAAGTAATGCAAGATGTATTTGTAAAAGTTTGGAATAAAGCTCAAACTTATAATAAGTCTAAAGGGCGTTTTTTTACTTGGCTACTCAATATTGCTCGAAATTCTGCGATTGATCGTGTAAGATCTAAAGCTTTTAAAAATACTTCGAAAAATCAAGATATTGAAACATTTGCCTTTTTCTTACAAGATGATACTGATCTAGATAAAGCTTCAGAAAGTATTGGAATTAAAAAGTTTGTGAATAAGTTAAAACCAATGTGTATAAAATTAATTCAATTACTATACTTTCAAGGGTTTTCTCAAAAAGAAACTTCAGAGACCTTAGATATTCCGTTAGGAACAGTCAAGTCTAGAAATAGAGCTTGCTTAAACACATTACGAACTTCATTAGAAGACTAATAAGCTATGAAACCACAAGACTACATTACATCTGGATTATTAGAACTTTATGTTTATGGTGTTTTAGATGAACATGAAAACGAACAGATTTCTAGTTTGATTAATAAGTATCCTGAAATTAGAGTTGAAGTTGAAGATATTGAATTAATTTTGATGGAACTTTCAACTGAAATATCACCAGCAGCTTCCCCAGAATTAAAAATATCTATTTTAAAAGCAATTGGATCGAAAGAATCGATTGAGAATTCTAAAACATCTCGTTCAATTTCAGTTTTAGGTGTTATAGGTTGGGCCGCGAGTTTGCTGCTTTTAGGTGGTATATTATGGCTTTTTAACCTAAATTCTAACCTTGAAACTGAAGTAAAAGTAAGTAATGCTAATCTTGATACTTTAGAAGAACAGCTTAATCAAAAAGAACGCGTCATCGCCAATTATGAGTCAACTTTAGAAGTTATAAGAGACAAAGATATTACCGCTTATAGTTTACCAGGAAATAAGCCAGTTGCTCCAGATGCTTATGCAAAAGCTTTTTTAGATAAAAAAAACAACAAGGTTTACCTTGATTTAGCAGGCTTGCCAGAACCGCCTGAAGGTATGGTTTACCAAGTTTGGTCTCTAAAACTCGATCCATTAACACCAACAAGTATTGCTGTTTTAGATCAGTTTAATAGCGATCAGGATAAAATTTTTGAAATCAGTAATCTACCAGAAACCGAAGCTTTTGGTGTTACTCTTGAGCCTGAAGGTGGAAGTGAATCGCCAACTTTAGAACAATTATATGTTTTAGGTACGGTCTAAGATTTTTTTAGAAAGTCTTTTAAATCAACATCATTACCTAACAAGATATCTTCTGAATTAATGCGTTGATCTAAATTATCATTTTCAAGCTTTAAAACACCTCTTGGGCAAACATTAGCGCAAATACCACAACCCACACAAGATGATCTGACAATATTTTCTCCTTTTTGGGCGTAAGCTCTCACATCAATACCCATTTCGCAGTAAGTAGAGCAATTACCGCAAGAAATGCATTGCCCACCATTTGTTGTGATTCTGAATTTAGAAAATAATCGTTGTTGTAATCCTAAAATCGCAGCCATTGGGCATCCGAAACGACACCAAACCCGATTACCGAAAATAGGGTAAAAACCAGTGCCAATAACACCTGAAAAAATACTACCAATTAAAAAACCATAACTACTTCTCAATGTTTCAGCTTCAAACAAAAACAATTGTTGTTGGTAGCCATCAATAAAATGCATACTTATTAATGAACTGATGATTATAAAAAAAGCAATTGCAGCATATATGGCATCTTTTTGTAAAGCGTCTCGCTTAAAAATCATGATTAAAGCAAAAACTAGACTCAAAATAATCATTACAGCGATTAAAAATGTAGATCGTGTTAACCAATACTTCGTTGTGTCATTTCCTAGATATGAGTATACAACAGCAATTGTTGCCAATGTAATAAATACGGTAACTAAGTGTATAAGCCAACGTTCAAAACGCCATGCACTAATTGATTTGTTACTTAAGTGTCGAAAAGAATCACCTGCTGTTTCAGCTAGGCCACCACAGCCGCAAACCCAAGAGCAATACCAACGTTTGCCGTATTTGAAGGTTAAAATTGGCGTGATAATAAAGATTGAAATGATTCCGAAAATAAGTAAAGCAAGTCCAATTGAACCTGCATTTATAAATTGATCAACCCGATATTGTTCAAAGTTATAATAGTTTAATGGCCAAATATTTTTCAAATCATAATAAGGTAAGCTGAAGTTTTTTGAATTTAAGCGTGCCATTAGTTCTGGTATAATAAAGGCAAAACTTAATTGAAAAAACATTACAGATATGGTTCTGACTTTTTGATAGGCGTTATGACGGTATTTAAATAAAGCTTTAACGCCAAAGAATAAAATCGCAATTGTATAAAGTGTACCGTAAACAAACCATTGACTTGCCGGATTACCACTTAAAACATAGCTTAAAGGGTCAAATAAAGCGATAAGTCTTTTATTTGGTCCGTTTTTAACAAGTCCCAAAATTTCAGGATAAAAATAGAGTATAATGTAAAACCCAGTTAAACTCAAACCTAATAAATAAGCCCAGAAACCACGGTTTGTTAAATTGCTGAGGTAAATAAAATTGTTTTTAACACCTGGTGACTGATTTTTATAGGTTGATTTGGCATACCAAACAATGCCAATACTTATTAAACTTAGCGAAGAAAGTAAAGCAATTAATTGATTAACGACTTCAATTTTAAATACAGCTAAAACCAAAATAAAAAGACCTGAAAAGCCAGTAAACAAAGCTATTTTTTGCTGAGCGTTTAAATTGTTTGCTGAAGCAGTAGCTGAAATATTTGCACTCGTACTCATATTTGTTGTGTTTTAAAAGCTTGCTGAATCGATTTTTCGTAGGTTTTGTATAGTTCTGGGTCAAAATTAGCTAGATGAAGATGTTTAATAACCTCATCAACCGTAGCTGAAGCGTCTAGGCATCGGTTAAAAAAAGCATGTCGCATTCTTATTCCAAATGTGTTAATTCCAATAAATTTTCGGCTTCTTTTTTCATAATTAATATGAATACAAATATCTTTTTCTGGATGCTTCCAAAAAAAATGGGTATGGCCTTTTTTAGGACTATTAAAAATCCAACCATAAGTTTGGTATTCAATATCAAAAAACTTAGCCGAATTAAACCAATGTCCAGGTTTATAAATCATTGGCTTTCCACAGACGCTCTGAGCAACAGTTTCACCCATCATTCTGCCAGTATACCAAACGGCTTCTATGGGTTTCCGATTACCAATATTTTCTCGTTGTTCAGCACAATCGCCAATAGCATAAATGTGTTTATAATTAGTTTGTAAATATCTATTAACTAAAATCCCGCGGTTGGTTTCTATTTTAGAATTTTTAACACACTCAATATTTGGGGAAACGCCAGCGGTTAATCCTACAAGGTCACAATTAATAACTTCGTTTGTTTCTTTAATTTTTACAGCATTAACACGGTCATTTTCATCGGTTAAAATTTTTTCTAGATTGGTGTTTAAACGTAAATCTATGCCATGAGATTTAATGTGCTTATTAAGCATTTTGGCCTCTTTATCTGGTAAAACATTGTTCCAGAAGTTTGATTCACGTACTAAAAATGTTACAGGAATTTTTCTTGTATGAAGCATTTCGGCAAGTTCAACTCCGATGAGTCCGCCACCAACTATCACTGCACGTCGGCAAGTTTTGTTATCAGGTGCATTTTTTTCAAGTAGTTCTAAATCTTGCTTAGAGTATAAACCTTGAACACCTTTTGCATTTTCTCCAGGCCAGCCGAATTTGTTCGGTTTTGAACCTGTAGCAATTATTAATTGATCAAAGTGCATCTTGCGTTTTGATCGAAGTTCTATTTGATGTTCTTCAGGGAAAATATTGATGACATGATCATGTACTAAGTTGAAGTTATTTTTTTTCCAGAAGTGATCTTCATAAGGCTTTAAGTGACTCCATTTCATATGACCCATGTAGACATACATTAAGGCAGTTCTTGAAAAGAAGTGTTCACTTTCTGAGGATATAATGGTAACTTTCTTTTGAGATAATTTCCTAATATGTCTTGCTGCAGTAATTCCAGCGATGCCGTTACCGATAATGACGATGTGTTCTTGACTCAAAACTTAATTTTAAGCAACTAATCTACTTATTTTAAATTAGGTTATTCTTAAATAATTTCATAAAAAAAAGCTGTCAAAATTAATTGACAGCTTTTAATATCTAAGATTCGTCTATATTTAAAGTTCAAGTGCTTTTTTGATGTCGCCATCCATCAATAAATTGCTTGGATCTTCAAGCGCTTCTTTTATGGCTACTAAGAAACCAACTGATTCCCGACCATCAATAATTCGGTGATCATAAGATAATGCAACGTACATCATAGGTCTAATAACTACTTCACCATCAATAGCTACTGGGCGTTCAATGATATTGTGCATGCCTAAAATTCCACTTTGTGGTGGGTTAATAATTGGTGTTGAAAGCATAGAGCCAAATACACCACCATTTGAAATAGTAAACGTTCCGCCAGTCATTTCGTCAACCGTTATTTTACCATCTCTTGCGCGGGTCGCTAAACGTTTCACTTCTTGCTCAACACCTCTAAAGCTGAGATTTTCAGCATTTCTAATCACAGGAACCATTAAACCTTTTGGGCCTGAAACAGCTATGCTAATGTCTTTATAGTCATAGGTAATCATTTCCTTACCGTCAATCATACTATTAACAGAAGGAAATTTGTCTAAAGCTCGTACAACTGCTAAAGTAAAAAATGACATAAAGCCAAGGCTAACACCATGTTTTGCTTTAAAGTCTTCTTTGTATTGAGCTCTCAAGTCAAAAATTGGCTTCATATCAACCTCATTAAAGGTTGTTAACATGGCTGTTTCATTTTTAGCACTCACTAAACGCTCTGCCACTTTACGTCTTAACATCGACAATTTACTTCTGCTTTCAGCTCTTGAACCATTGCCAGGTGTTCCCATCGATGGTTTAGCTTCAGCATTCATAGCGTCTTCTTTGGTAATTCTTCCATCGCGGCCAGTGCCTTTGACATCTTTTGGGTCGATATCTTTTTCGGCTAGAGTTTTCTTGGCAGCTGGTGAAGGACTTCCAGAAGCGTAAGTTTTTTCTTGACTATCTTCTTTTTTTGAATTGTCTTCAGTAGAAGTTTTGCTTTCATCTGTTTTTTCTTCTTTCTGCTTATCAGATTCTTTATTGTCTGAAGTTTTTTCAGAAGTATTACCGCTATCATCTGGTTTCTTAGCATCGGTGTCGATAAGGCAAACTACTTCGCCAACCTCAACAACATCGCCTTCTTCAGCTTTTAAGGTTATTACACCGCTTGCTTCAGCTGGTAATTCTAAAGTTGCTTTATCTGAATCTACTTCAGCTACTGCTTGATCTTTTTCAACGTAGTCGCCATCCTGGACTAACCATTCTGCGATTTCAACTTCGCTAATTGACTCGCCCGGTGAAGGGACTTTCATTTCTAAAGCCATAATCTAAATATTTCGTAATCTTAATTATTTATTTTTATAATCTAATATACAATTGTCTTTTGAAGCATCAAAAACATAATCGATAACTTCTTGGTGACGTTTTTTTGATCTTGCTGGGCTGCCTGCTGCTGGCGAACTATAAAAACGTCTACTGCAAACTCTAAATTCTCTCGCTTTTGGGTACTGTAGTAACAGGTGACTGTAAGCACCCATGTTTCTTGGTTCTTCTTGAGCCCAGACGATGTCGTCTGCGTTTTTATACTTATCTAAAATTGTTTCTATTTCTTTTTCTGGAAGTGGAAATATTTGTTCTAAACGAATTAAAGCCACATTTTTAATTTCGTTTTCTTCTCGGTGTTTTAACAAGTCGTAGTAAAATTTACCTGAGCAGAATACCACTGAAGTTACCTCTTTTACTTTGGCTTCTTTGTCGTCTATTACGGGATAAAACTGGCCTTTTGCTAACTCTTCTTTAGTTGAATTGACCTTTGGGTGGCGCAATAAACTTTTTGGTGTAAAGACGATTAAAGGTTTTCTGAATTTAAGCTTCATTTGTCGTCTTAACAAATGATAAAAATTGGCTGGTGTAGTGCAGTTAGCTACATACATATTGTCTTTTGCGCACAACTGAAGGTAACGTTCCATACGCCCAGATGAATGTTCAGAGCCTTGGCCTTCATACCCATGAGGCAATAACATTACGAGTCCATTTTGGGTTTTCCATTTATCTTCAGCTGCTGAAATGTATTGGTCTATCATAATTTGAGCACCATTGCTAAAGTCACCGAATTGTGCTTCCCAAATGGTTAAGGTTTGCGGGCTTGCCATGGCGTAACCATAATCAAAACCAACAACAGCATATTCAGATAGAAGAGAATTATAGATGTAAAAATTTGCCGCATCTTTGTCTAAGTGATTATGAGGCACATACTCTTCTTCACTTTCTTCAACTTTAATGACGGCATGACGGTGAGAAAACGTACCACGTTCAACATCCTGACCGGTAATTCTAACATCATGGTTTTCTTTGAGTAGAGTTGCATAAGCTAATAATTCGCCCATTGCCCAATCAAGCTTATTGTCTTCAAAATACATTTTGTGACGAGACTTAATTAAGCGATCTACTTTGCGTAAAAATTTTTTATCTTTTGGTAAACTAGTTAATTTGTCTGCTAGCTGGTCAAGCTCTTTTAGGTTAAATGATGTATCAACATCTTCAAGCATATCATTTCTATCGCCATTTTCAAAGCCATCCCATTCTTCTTGAAGTATTTTTGTAACAACACTATTTTCTTCTTTTTTAGAAGATTCATAATCTTCTTCTAATTTAGACTTATAGTTATTTTCAATTTCATCAATATAAGATTGATTAATGATGTTGTCATCTAATAATTGTTTAGCGTATATATCTCTTGGGTTATCGTGTTTCCCTATTGCCTTATATAGTTTTGGTTGTGTAAAACGAGGTTCATCGCCTTCGTTATGACCGTATTTTCTGTAACCTAATAAGTCGATAAAGACATCACGGCCAAATTTCATACGGTAAGCTAATGCAAAATCCATAGCATGAACCACTGCTTCAGCATCATCAGCATTAACGTGTAAGACAGGCGATAAGGTAACCTTTCCAACATCGGTACAATAGGTAGATGAGCGGCCATCAGTATAGTTTGTAGTAAATCCGATTTGATTGTTGACAACAATGTGTATTGTTCCGCCTGTTTTATAACCATCGAGTTGTGCCATCTGTACAATTTCGTAGGCAATTCCTTGTGCAGAAATAGCCGCATCACCATGCACAACAATAGGTAAAACCTTTTGCTCTTCACCTAAATGGTGGTCATCTTGTTTTGCTCGTGCAATTCCTTGAACAACAGCGCCTACTGTTTCGAGATGTGAAGGATTGGGTGCGATATTTAAATTAATTTCTTTACCAGAATCGGTTTTACGTTTTGATGTCCAACCTAAATGATATTTAACGTCTCCATCAAATCCATCAACTTCATAATCTTTTCCTTGAAATTCATTATATATGTCTTTCGGACTTTTACCAAAGATATTTGCTAGTGTATTTAAACGGCCTCGATGTGCCATACCCATAACAAATTCTTCTACACCTTGATTTGCTGCACCTTCAATTAAAGCGTCAAGTGCTGGAATTAAGGTTTCATTACCTTCAAGTGAAAAACGCTTCTGACCTACAAAGTTTTTATGTAAGAAGCTTTCAAAAACAACTGCTTCGTTAAGTTTCCTTAAAATATTTTTCTTTTGGTCAGTAGAATATTGGGGTTGGTTTTGGTTGGTGTAAATTTTATTTTGAATCCAGTCAATTTCTTCTGGTTTTCTTATATAGGCATACTCTACACCAATCGAGTCGCAAAAGACATTTTCTAAAAAATCTATAATTTGCTTCAATTTTGCTTTACCAATGCCTATAACTTCACCTGCTTCAAATTCGGTATCTAAATCATTCTTAGATAAACCAAAATTCTCTAATGTTAATTTTGGTTGATAATCGCGTCTTTCTCTAACGGGATTGGTTTTTGTAAACAAGTGGCCACGATGACGATAGCCATCTATTAAGTTAATCACTTGAAACTCTTTTTGAACGTTTTCAGGTATTTTGACCTGAGTTTTTTCATTAGTTTCAGCATCTCTTAATGTAACTTCTTGAACTTCATTAGAGTTGCTTTTTCCAAAATCAAAACCTTGAAAAAATGCTCTCCAACTCGGCTCAACAGCATCTGGATATTTTAAATATTGATCGTAAAGTTCAGCGATTTGTTGCGGGTGCACCGCATTTAGAAAAGAAAATTGGTCCATATGTGGATATACAATTGTATTTGTTATACAAAATTACAATTTATAACTAAACTACGATTTTTTTAAGGCTTTTTATGATTTCATTTTGAAGCTTAGCTTATTTCATTAAAATCATATTTTTTATAATAATTTGAGATATTTATAAAATTAAAGTGCTTTATTGTATTTACTTCAATTGAACTGGCTGTGTTTAATTTGTTTTTACGAATTTTTAATTTGCTAAATAGCTATAGTTAATCTATTTTTAAATAAGGTTTTGATGCTTCAAATTATTTTAGCATACTTATCTTAAAACCTTATTATTTTCTAAATAACATCTTTTCAATTTTCTAAAAAGTTTATTTTCGCTCAAAATCAGTGTAATGAATTCTTTAGCACAATATAAATCTGAGTTTCTAGACTTTTTAAAGTCTTATGATATTAATGAAACTCCAAAGCAGCTTTACAAACCCATAGATTACATTTTAAATTTAGGAGGAAAACGGATGCGACCAATTTTGGTCATGATGAGTGCCGAAATTTTTTCAGGTCAGTACAAACAGGCTATGCATGCTGCATTAGCTATAGAGATGTTTCATAATTTTTCTTTAGTGCATGATGATATTATGGATGATGCGCCTTTAAGACGTGGTCAAAAAACTGTTCATGAAAAATGGGATTTAAATACCGGTATTTTATCGGGTGATGCCATGCTTATTCTAGCTTACCAGTTGTTTGAGCATTATCCTGACAAGCAATTTAAACCACTCGCAAAGTTGTTTAGTAAAACTGCTATAGAAGTTTGTGAAGGTCAGCAATATGATATCGATTTTGAGCAACGCGATGACGTTAGTATAGAAGAGTACTTAAAAATGATTGAGTATAAAACAGCTGTCTTAGTTGGAGCAGCATTAAAAATGGGTGCTATAGTTGCTAACCAAGATGAACATACCCAGGATTTAATTTATGATTTTGGTAGAAACTTAGGAATTGCATTTCAAATACAAGACGATTACTTAGATGCTTTCGGAGATCCAGAAAAATTTGGTAAACAAGTTGGCGGTGATATCATTGAAAATAAAAAAACCTACCTATACTTAAAAGCACTTGAAAATGATTCATCTGGTCAACTAGAGCACTTATTTAGTATAAGCCCTAAAAATCCTGAAAGTAAAATTAATACTGTAAAATCTATATATGATGCTACAGGTGCAACTAGATTTGTTAAGAATGAAATTAAGAATTATACCCAAAAAGCTTATAAATCTCTAGATGATATAGATATTCCGCATCAACAAAAAGAAATTTTAATCGAATTTGGAGATTTTTTGATGAATCGTAGTGTGTAAAAATAAATTGCGTTTTCTTCAAAAAAGAGATCTTAATAAGGTCTCTTTTTTTTATTGTTAAGGTTTTGTAAAACTATGGAAACTTATTTTGTTTTTAAAGTTTCCGGTGTAGTTTTGCAGCCGAAATGAAAATTGACATTTTACATAAAGCAGCAGATATGTTTCTTGAATTTGGGTTCAAGAGTGTGACTATGGATGATTTAGCCACTGAAATGCGTGTTTCCAAAAAAACCATTTATGAGCACTACAATAATAAATCTGATTTAGTTGAAGCCGTTACTCAGCACATTAAAAATCAAATTAATGATGAAATACATCAAGTTATTGCTCAAAATTTCGATCCTATTCAGGAAATGATTGAAATAAAAAATACAGTAATGAAAAGGCTGAAAAACGAAAAAGCCTCACCTCAATACCAATTACAAAAATATTATCCTAAAATTCACGAAAAACTTAAAAACTCACACGTTTGTACAATGGATCAATGCTGTACAGAAAATGTTGAGCGTGGTGTAAAAGATGGATTTTATAGAGACGATTTAAACATTGTATTTGTTGTTCGTGCTTATATTTCTGGAATGCTAAATATTAAAAATGAAGACCTGTTCAAATCAACAGATTTAAGCCCCAAACAACTTTACGAAGAATTTTTAATTTATCACCTTCGAAGTATTACTACATTAAAAGGTAAAAACCGACTAGACGCTTTATTAAACATACACACCAAATGAAAAAACAAACCTTAACCTTACTTCTTTTGTTATGTGTTAATTTAACATTTTCACAAGATGAAAAAGTTTATAATTTTACGCTGCAAGAAGCCATCAATTTTGCTACAGATAGCGCTTATGCTAATATCAATGCTCAAAAAGATGTGGCTATTGCGCTTAAACGTAAGTGGGAAACTACAGCCGACGGCTTACCGCAAATTAGCGGTCAAGTCAATTACGAAAACAACCCTAAACTAACAGTTACACCATTACCAGCAGAAATTGTAGGTGGTGAACCTGGAACAACAGTGCCTGTTACATTTGGCCAACGCCACAACATGAGAGCAACAGGAACCGTTAATCAGCTTATTTTTGATGGTTCGTATATTGTTGCTTTACAAGCAGCCAAAACCTTTTTAGAATATTCGGCTAATGCCAAAGAAAAAACAGCACTTGAGGTACGTAAAAATGTAATTACGGCTTATGGAAACGTGCTCTTAGCTAAAAATTCAATAGAAATTACCCAAAACAACTTAAATGAAGCACTCGATAATTTAAATGAAACACGTAAAATTTACGAAAATGGTTTAGCTGAAGAAGAAGATGTCGAGCAGCTACAAATTACTAGTCAGCAGCTAAAAAGCCAATTAAGAAATGCTGAGCGAATGTATAATATCGCTAAGGAAAGTTTAAACATGGTTTTAGGAATCGACGTTTCGGTTGAAGTTATTTTAGAAGATACTTTAGAAAATCTAGCAGCTAAAGAAGCTATGCTGCAAACCGAAACTCAAGAATTTAATTTTGAAAATACTATTGATTATAAAATTGCTAAAAATCTTGTAGAACAGCGAGATTTAGAGTTAAAACTTCAGCGAAGTCAAGCATTGCCAAGTTTGTCGGCTTTTGCTAACTACGGAGCCACTAGTTTTGGCAATCAATTTGAGTTTTTTGAAAGCGGTACAGATTGGTTTGAATTTGCAACCATTGGTGTAAGTTTAAATGTACCTATTTTTAGTTCATTTAAGCGTGATGCCCAAACGCAACAAGCCAAAATAGAGCTCGAAAAGGCAAAGTTACAACGCAAACAAACCATTAATCAAATTCAATTAGACTTAAACTCAGCGCAAAGCGATTTCGATTTTGCAGTTGAAAATTACACGATTGCACAAAAAAACTTAAACTTAGCAGAGCGAATTCAGCAAAAAAATGAAGTAAAATTTAAAGAAGGCTTAGCCTCAAGTTTTGAACTTCGTCAAGCACAAACCCAACTTTATCAAGCACAAAATGAGTATTTACAAGCTATGCTTAACCTAATCAATACAAAAGCCGAACTCGAAAAAGTTAAAAATACACCTTTACAATCTAATTAAAGCCATGAAAAATTTACTAAACATAAGTCTTTTAAGTCTGTTATTAATTACCGCATCTTGTAATGAAAAACAACAAACGGTAGAAGAAGTTATTAACTCTAACGACCCTGAGTTAATGCGCCAAAAACGGACAGAGTTATCTACTCAACAGCGACAACTAAATGCTTCAATTGAAAAATTAAATCAAAAAATTGAAAGTTTCGAAGAAGCTAATTCATACAGTTTAGTTGAAGTAAATCAAGTTGATACAATTACCTTTAATCATTATGTTGAGGTTCAAGGAGATGTTCAAACCGACGAAAACATTCTCATTTATCCTGAGTTTAGTGGAGTTTTAGAAAAAATTTACGTTAGTGAAGGTGATCAAGTTTCTAAGGGACAATTACTAGCTAAAATTGATGATGGTGGCTTACGCGATCAATTACAAGAGCTTAAAACACAATTAGAATTGTCTAAAACACGGTTTGAGCGCCAATCTAGATTATGGGAACAAAACATCGGTTCAGAAATTCAATATCTTGAGGCTGAAACCGCTTATAAGTCAATGAAAGAGAATGTAAAGCGTTTGCAAGAGCAGCTTAATAAAACTGAAATTCGCGCTCCATTTGCAGGTAAGATAGATCAAAAATTAACCGATCAAGGTGAAGTTGTAAGTCCTGGAATGTCTCCAGTTTTTAGGTTAATAAATTTAAATGAAATGTATATAAGTGCTGAAGTTCCTGAGCAGTATTTAAGTGCAATATCCCTAAATACTTCAGTTGAGGTAAGTTTAACTTCGGTTAATGAAATATTTTCAGCAGAAGTTATACAAATTTCAGATTATATAAATCCTGCTAATCGAAAATTTTCAATCAAAATTAGCATTCCGTCAGGAAAAAAAGTAGTTAAACCCAATTTAATGGCCAAAGTTAAAATTAATGACTACACAAATAATAATGCAATTGTAGTTAAAGAAAGCATTATGCAAGAAACGGCTAGCGGAGAACAAGTGATTTACGTATTCCAACCAGAGAATGAAAATATAGGTACGGCCGAAAAGGTTCAAGTTGACATCGGTAAGTCTTATAATGGTTTTACTGAAATAAAAAACGGACTTAAACCAGGCCAGTATGTTATAACTAGTGGATCAAGGTCTGTAAGAAATGGAGAAAAAGTTCGAATTGAAACGCCTTTAAAATAAGCGAATTATGGCCAAAAACACTTACAAAGAATTCGGGATATCGTCATGGTCTATTGATAATAAAATGACGGTTTATGTTATAACAGCTATTATATTATTAGGCGGTTTATTATCTTATTACAGTATGCCAAGAGAGGCATTCCCTGAAATTGTTGAAACTAAAATTTATGTAAGTTCTATTAATCCAGGAAACTCTGTTGAAGATATTGAAAAATTTATTACAGAACCTTTAGAAGAAGAATTCAAAAATGTAAAAGGTGTTCGCGAAATTACATCAACAACCATGCAAGATTATTCTATGGTAATTGTTGAGTTTGAGGAAGATATTGAAGTCCCTAATGCAAAGCAACTTATTAAAGACAAGGTCGATCAGGTTAAGTCTGAAACCACTTGGCCAACTTTAGATAATGGTGCTAAAGTAGAGCCTAACGTTTTTGATCTCAATATTTCAGAAGAAATGCCGATTTTAAACGTCAATTTTATTGGCGATTACAAAACTCAAAAGCTAAAAGATTTTGCTGAACATCTACAAGATAAAATAGAGCTTTTACCTCAAATTAAAGAAGCGAGCATTCGTGGTGTAGACGAAAAAGAAGTTGAAGTAGCTGTTGATATTTATAAAATGAACGCTTCTAAAGTATCTTTTGATAATATAATTAACGCGATTAGGTCTGAAAACACAACCATATCTGGAGGTAATGTGATTAAAAATGGTTTGCAGAAAAACATTCGTGTTATCGGTGAAATAGATAAGCCTAATCAACTTGAAAATATTGTAGTCAAGTCTGATGATGGTACAGTTTTTCTAAGCGATATCGCACAGGTAAATTTTCACGAAAAAGACCCAACAACCTTTGCAAGAAACCATACTAAACCTGTTGTTATGCTCGACGTTAAAAAGCGCGCAGGAAAAAATATGATTGAAGCTGTCGAGCAAATTAAAGTGCTAGTTAAACAAGAACAAAATAACTATTATCCAGAAGATTTAGATATAAGTATTACTAATGACCAGTCTGTTAAAACCGAAAATCAAGTTAACGATTTAGTAAACAACATCATTTTTGGTGTTATATTAGTTGTAGGTGTTTTAATGTTTTTCTTAGGTTTTAGAAATGCCTTATTTGTTGGTATTGCGATACCTTTATCGATGTTTTTAGCCTTGACAGTATTATCATCACTTGGGTTTACATTAAATACAATGGTGCTATTTGGCTTAGTGATGGGATTAGGAATGCTTGTAGATAATGGTATTGTTGTTGTCGAAAATGTGTACAGCTTAATGGACCAAGGTATGCCAAGAATTAAAGCTGCCAAACAAGGGATCGGTGAAATCGCGTGGCCAATTATAGCTTCAACCGCAACTACTTTAGCTGCATTCTTCCCACTTGGACTTTGGCCAGGTACCATAGGTAAATTTATGATTTACTTTCCAATCACACTTTCAGTAGTCTTAACATCATCACTTTTTGTAGCATTGGTAATCAACGCTATGTTGACTTCTCAGTTTATGAAAATTGAAGAAGAAGAGTTCACTAAAAAGCAACTTATTAGATGGAGTTTAATTCTTTTTATAGTTGGGCTTGCCTTAGTTGTTTCTGGATTTGTATTAGATTTTGGAGCCTTCAGAGGTATTGGTAACCTTGCTATATTTACAGCAATTATGTTATGGGTTTACAAGTTTTTACTACTAAAAGCCATAGAATACTTTCAGTTTAAATTGCTTAAGAAGTTAGAATATTTTTATGAAAAAACATTAAGGTTTGCTTTGTATAAAAAGATGGCATATGTTTTCTTTTTTGGAACCGTTGCCTTATTGATTATGGCCTTTTTCTTAGTTGGCGTAGCTCAACCAAAAGTTTTGTTTTTTCCAGAAAATGAACCAAACCAAATTATGACTTATATCGAGTACCCTGAAGGTACTGACATTGATAAAACTAATGCATTAACCAAAAAAGTTGAAGCCAAAATTTACGATGCCATCAAAAAGTACGAAGATGAAGACGGCTATAACTTTATGGTAGAATCTGCCATTGCTCAAGTTGGTAAAGGAGCCGGAAACCCAAATACCAACAGTGGTATGGCTAATGAAATGCCACATAAAGGAAAAGTCACTTTAACATTACGCGAGTTTAAGTTACGTCGTGACATATCTAGTACTCAAGTGTTAACCGAAGTTAGACAAGCTGTAAAAGGTTTTCCTGGAGTTTCAATTATCGTAGAAAAAGATGCCGTTGGTCCACCAGCTGGTTACCCAATTAACCTTGAAATTAAAGGTGAAAATTACGACGAAATGCTAGCTGAAGCTGAAGAAGTTAGAACATTTATCAACGAACTTAATATTGATGGTATTGAAGAGTTAAAGATAGATGTAAATAAGTCTAAGCCAGAGCTAGAACTACGTATTGATCGTGAAAAAGCTGGCGAATTAGGAATTTCTGCAGCAATGATAGGTCAAACTATTAGACGATCTGTCTTTGGTCAGGAAGCCTCAACCTTTAAAGATAATGACGAAGATTATGAAATCAATGTTCGCTTTAACGAATCTCAGCGTTATGATGAAAATGCTATATTTAATCAGCCAGTTACCTTTAGAAATCTGAAAGGTCAAATAGTTCAGGTGCCAATATCAGCTTTAATTAAAAATAATCCGACAGCGACTTTTAATGCAATTAAGCGTAAAGACCTTAAACGTGTTATTACAGTTTATTCTAATGTTTTAGCAGGATATAACCCTACTGAAATTGTTAACGCTATTAAAGAAGAATTGAAGTATTATGATAAGCAAGAAAATATGACTTATCAATTCACAGGTGAACAAGAAGAACAAGCTAATAATATGGACTTTTTGTTGAAAGCTTTACTATTAGCACTAGGTAGTATTTTGTTAATTTTAGTAGCTCAATTTAATTCGATATCAAAACCTGTAATTATTTTATCAGCTGTAATTTTAAGTTTAGTTGGTGTATTGTTTGGCTTGGTTATTTTTCAAATGGATTTTGTGGTCATTATGACGATGATGGGTGTAATTTCGTTAGCTGGAATTGTGGTCAATAATGCCATTGTTTTAGTCGACTATACGCAAATACTAATTGATCGTAAAAAAGAGGAAAATAATGTAGAAGACGACCAGATGTTAAGTAGAAATGATTACTTTGAATTAATTACTGCCGGTGGAAAATCTCGTTTAAGACCAGTATTATTAACCGCAATAACTACTGTTTTAGGTTTAATACCTTTGGCCATAGGTTTAAACATAGACTTCTTTTCGTTATTTACAGATTATGATCCAAAAATTTACATGGGTGGCGATAACGTTGTTTTTTGGGGACCTTTAGCTTGGACAGTAATTTTTGGGTTAATTTTTGCTACATTCTTAACCTTAGTTGTTGTACCAGTGATGTTTTATTTAACTATTAGAGCAAAGTTAAGGTTTAAGAAAGTGTAAGATGATGCTTTATGTTTAGCTTGTATAAATTTTTATTACATTAGTAAGTCGAAACCAACATCAAACTCTTATGACAAAGTTTGGAGAATTAATAGATCTAGAAAAACCAGTTTTGCTGAATTTTTTTGCAGATTGGGATGAAAACTGTGAAGTGATTCATGAAACATTGAAAGATGTTTCAGCAGCGGTTGGAGATTCGGCTAAACTAATAAAAATCAATGCAGAATCTAATGAGCAACTAATTGAAGCTTTACGCGTAAAAAACCTACCTACTTATATGCTTTATAAGTCAGGTGAGATGGTTTGGCGTCAATCAGGTGTATTATCGGCAAATGATTTGATTATAAAGATTGAAGAAACAGCCAATAAATAAGCGATAAAATTATTTTTCAAAAATTGTATCAATAAGTTTGGCAAAATTAAAAAAGCCCTCTATATTTGCACCCGCATTTAGATAAGTTCTTAAATATTGGAGAGGTGGCAGAGTGGTAATGCAGCAGATTGCTAATCTGTCGACGGTCAAACGTCGCCAGGGTTCGAGTCCCTGTCTCTCCGCAAGATATAAGATAATTTGATTTAGCGATACCATCAAATTATTTAAAATACTATTCGGGGTGTAGCGTAGCCCGGTCATCGCGCCTGCTTTGGGAGCAGGAGGTCGCAGGTTCGAATCCTGCCACCCCGACTTTTCAATTTAGTAAATACTACTAAATAATAACTAATAAGCTGTAAATCATCGATTTACAGCTTTTTTTATGTCTTCAAGATACTAGATTCTACTATATTTTATGATATAAAAAGTGACCAATTCGGTTACCTATTCGGTTACCTCTTTTTTTTGTAAATACAGTAAAATCAGTATATTTGAGCCATAATCATTAAATATGGTAGACTTTCCTCGGTTACCTATTTCATAACACAATTACTTGTATTGAGATTTTCGATTAACCACAAATCGAAAATTATGAAACCAAATCTTGTTATTTTAGTATGGGCAAACAAGTCCAAAAGAAACAGCCGTAATCAAATTCCGCTTTATTTAAGACTTACTGTGTCAGGTAAAAGAGCAGAGATAAGCTTAAACGAAAAGGTAGATATTAAACTTTGGGATGCCAAATTTCAAAAAGTAAAAGGGAGCTCTAATGAGGCAAGATCCATTAATCATACCATAGATACAGCCAAAGCAAAAATCAATGCATTGTGTGATGAAGCTCAAAGAGCTGGTGAATTTATTACACCTACTTTGATAAAAAATAAATTTTTAGGAAAAGATATCAAATATGAAACGCTTTCTCAGCTTGTCGATTATCACCAAACAAAAATGAAGAATTTTCTAAAGCCAGGCACTCTAAAAAATTATTTTACCACAAAAAAATACCTTGATAAGTTTGTTGAAACTAACCTCAAAACAACGGATGTTTTCATAAGGCAAGTTAATTACAAGTTTATAATCGACTTTGAAGATTTCTTGCGAAAGCAGAATGGACTTCAAAATAATGGTGTCATGAAACACCTAGAACGCCTAAAAAAATTAATGAATTTAGCTGAGGACCTTGAATGGATTAAAAAGAATCCTGTTAAACGTTATAAGCTTAGGTTTGATGAGGTTGATACAGGCTATCTATCGCAAAGCGACTTAAATAAGGTAATTCAAGCTGAATTTGAGAGCCAAACACTTAATGTGGTGAGAGATGTTTTTGTATTTGCTTGCTATACTGGTTTAGCTTATTCAGATTTGAAGAAGCTTTCAAAAGAAGAAATTACAATCGGTATCGACGGCCAAAAGTGGATACACACCAGACGCCAAAAAACCAACGCAGTTGTAAGAATTCCTCTGTTAGATATACCTTTACAAATAATTAAAGACTTTGAAAATCACCCTAGAGTTAAAGATTCTGATAATTTGTTACCAGTATTCTCAAACCAGAAAATGAATAAATATTTAAAAGACATAGCTAAAAAGTTAGGCATTAAGCAACGTTTAAGTTCACATATTGCAAGACACACTTTTGCGACAACTGTTACGCTTGCTAATGGTGTTCCAATTGAAAGTGTATCTAAGCTTTTAGGTCATAGAAAGCTATCAACAACACAAATTTATGCCCGCATAATTGATACTAAATTGTCTGAAGACCTAAGGGGTATCAGTCAATCTTCTAAACTGAAAAATAGGAATATTTCGTAATAAATATTTAGCAATACATAATAAAAAAGTTAAATAAATATATATTTGTTAGTCTGTATAACTAACATCTACCTATTTATGAAATATAAATCAGTGATGGATAACTTTTATGCAGAGTTATCTAAAGTTGAGTCTCGTAATGAAGATATAATAAGACGATCTGAAACTATAATTGAAATCTCTAAGCAACACCTTTATCGCTTAAAATCTTTATACTATTCTGATACTGATAAATCTAAAGACTTACAGATTAGATTTTTTAAGGAACTCAAACCAGTAATTGCCAAAACTATTTTTTACTATACAAAAATCAGATGTTTAGAATTTAGTTTAAATGAGGTTTCAATAGATAAAGCAGATAAAATTATCACCAAATCCTTCAAGAAAATTGATAAGTTTTTGGATAAACATATGGAGTTTATTTACAATTTAAAGCATAACGAAGAGAAAGCAACATTTACGTATTTTACAACTAAGCAAGAATTAGCTTCTCCAGTAAAATTATTTAAGGAAAATCCATACCATGATATAAGCGATTGCTATTACAGTGATATTTATGCGGAGTATCAAGCCTACATAGAATTTAAATCTTATCTTGATAACAGAAACAAAAAGAAAACGCTTCAACATATTGATCTTAATCGTTTGTGGAGAAAACAAGCTTGGACGGCTACTTCAACTGATTTTATTGAACTTGTTTATGCACTATACCATTCTAATTCAATTAATAATGGGCAAGTCACTATTAAAGAAATAGTTCAGAGTTTAGAAGCTGCCTTTGAGGTGAAGCTACCTAAAGATTATTACAAAACTATAGATGACATAAAGCAACGTAAAGAAGTTGCCAAGTTTATTAATCGTTTAGAGTTTTCATTAATTAATAACACATAAAAACAACATCATATGTTAAAATACTACCTGGTATAGACCTCATATCGGGTAATTTTATAGTTGGTTAGTTTGATTTTTGCTCAAGGAAAGTCTCAATACAAGTATTAATCAAAAAATTATTAATTATGCCAACTAAAATTTTAACTGTTGAAGATCTCGCTGATTTCAAAAGTGATATTTTCAACAAAATTGATGAAATCAAATCTATTCAAAATCAACAAGTTTCAAAACGCTGGTTGAGAACTGATGAAGCAGCAGAGTATCTTAATATTGCTAAAAGCACCTTACAAAATTATAGGATTAATAAGGTAATACCAGCGAGTAAAATTGCAGGATCTTATTACTATGATATCCAGGATATCGATCGCTTGTTGTTAGATAAGAAAATCTAACCATGAACTACATCGAACACCTTAACCAGGCGTTCCATCAAATTTATCAAGACAACCGCTTAAGGCCTACACATATTGCATTGTACATGGCCCTATTTCAATTCGCTAATGCCAGCCGATTTAAAACCGAATTTCAAGCGGCTAGGGCAGAGCTCATGCAATATTCAAAAATTGGCTCAACCAAGACTTATTACAAATGCCTTGATGAATTACAACGGTGGAACTACATCGGTTATCAGCCCTCCAAAAATGTTTACCAAAGCAGCAAATTTAGCATAAGTAAATTTTACATATCAGGTAAACAAGCGGTAAACAAGCAGGAAACAAGTGGTAAACAAGCACTACCACCATATATAAATATATACAAACTATATAAAGATTATAAATACTATAAACAGCTGAAGCCAAATTTTAAAAATGAAATTATACTGTTTTTTAAAAATGAAAACACACCAGATCAATTCGATTTTAAAACTGAAGCTGAAAAATTCATCAGCTTTTATGAGAACTTAAATTGGTGCATAGGCCAACAAGCTGTAAACGACTGGAGACCACTGGCCAAAAAATGGCTACAATCGGCTGAAGCTTTTAGTAAGAAACCAAAAGATCAAAACCATCAACTTAACACCCACAAAAGTTATGACGAACCGCTCTAAACTTCAACAGGTACTCAAGAAAACAGCCAACGGTAAAACCTTCAACCTTGCCGAAAATAAACAGCAACATTGGTACTACGATTTCAAAACAACACTCAATTTTCTTCAAGCAAAAGGCCAAGAACGATTCGGTCATCAGTTTAAAATTGAAGCAACCGACCATGAACTGATTTATAAGCTGTGCATCCTTATGATTCAAGATGAAGTTAATGCTCAAAAAAACGGACTCCAACTGAATAAAGGCATCTTGCTATCAGGACCAGTTGGTGTCGGTAAAACCTCACTGATGCAGCTCATCCCTGAAATCTGTTATCAACCACCATTATATCAATTGGTGCCAACGCGCGAAATTATATTCGCTTATAATGAACACGGCAGCAAGATCATCACCCAATATGGTAGTCATAACACCTATTGTTTTGACGATTTAGGTTTAGAACCTACAGGCCGATTTTATGGTAAAGACGCAAATGTCATGGCTGAGGTTATGCTTAGCCGTTATGAGTACTATCGCAAGTGCTATCGACAAAAATATTTCTTTAAACGAAAAGTCGCACATTTTACCACCAACCTCAACGCCAGTGAAATAGAAAAGCGCTACGGAAAGCGAGTAAGGTCTAAACTTCGCGAAATGCTAAACCTCATCGCTTTTAATGCTGAAACTAAAGATAAACGTTAACTAAAATCAATGACTCATGAACCGCATTTATACTGAAACCCAACAACACCTCACTACACCTTATGGCAACCCTCAACATTTTTGGACCTGGTTTAAAGATAACCACCACATGACCATTAACAATCCAAGCGGTCATAGCTTAAAAGAATTTATGGATTGGTTTAAAATTCACTTAGGCTACTACTGCAAAGCTTTGTATTATGAAGTCAGTTTTGGCGACCATGAAAATGAATTTATCTTTTCAGCCGCAGGTAATCCAGATCATTTTGAAGCCTTAACCACATTAGTTGATGCAGCACCTCAACTGCCAAAGACTAAAATTATGGCTTTTCATTTGCCTTGCATTACAGACCAAGACATCGTGCTGGGTAACTCAAAACTCGAAGCCGAAAACTTCAGTATTTATAGCCATCAACTGCGCTTCACGATCGATTATACCTGTCCAGAAACCAAACGAAAAGGCATCACCATTTACAGCGATCAAGTCAACAAAATATTAGACCAACAAGAACTGGCCAATCATATTATGTTCTTCTTAACCGATTACTTAGGTGAAATTGAATTCTTCAATCACATCGCCTCAGTAGATGTCGACCAGCTTTACCTTAAAGAAGTCACCAAACCAATATTAAACTTAAAACAAACACTAGGTATTTAGCCATCCAAATAAATATATTGCTTTCAGTAAATTATAGTTGTAAATGTTTATATTTGGTAATAAGATAAACTATAACTAACCAAAATCGTACGCGTTATAAAAGCAAGAGTTCTATGTTGTTTAAAAATTTAAAAAAATGAATAACGATGAATAATTCAAGAGAAGAGCAAATATTGAATGAATATCTCTCAGTATATCATGAACCAGTAAGGGATATTTGTTTGAAATTAAGAAGCTTTGTAGTAAAGAGCCAACCTGAAGCAAATCAACTAATATATGACGGATATAATGCAGTTTCGATTGTATTTTCGTTAAGCGATAAAATGCGGGACGCCTTTTGTCACCTTGCAGTTTATAAGAACCACGTAAATTTCGGTTTTAATAGAGGAGCAGAAATAAAAAATCCTGAGTTAAAACTAGAGGGTAAAGGTAAGCTGATTAGACACTTTAAAGTGAAAGACATGGAAAATCTTCCAAAAAAAGAGCTATCAATTCTATTGAAAAAAGCAGTCGAAATATCTTTATTAAAAAATCCGAATCTAAAAACTGATAGCCCAAAAAGTAAAATATTGATAAAACCAACATCTGGAAAAAAGCTAAGGCCTAAACTTTCTTAATAATAAAATGTGCCACATTTTCCACTGTTCACAGAACTCATATAAAACGTACAATATAAATATTATCAAGAATAAGTTTATATATTTGCGTCTATCATTAAATAAGTTCGTAAAAGTGGAAATCAAGAGAATTAAAATTGTTTTTGCTGAAAACATAAAGAGAAACAAATGTTTGGCAGAACGAATTGGCAAAATGAGTCAACAGTTTCTTAACGGTATTCAAATGAACGTAAACAACCTCTGGAAAACGTACTCAAAGTTGCAAGTGCTTTTGAGATTAATATAAAATTTACTTTTTAAAATCAATCATACTTAAAATTATTATGAGTGTTAAGAAAACATATATTGACCTGTTTGCTGGTTGTGGTGGTCTTTCACTCGGTCTTTATAATTCTGGCTTATGGAAAGGACTATTTGCTATTGAAAAAAGTCCAGATGCGTTTGAAACATTTAGTCACAATCTAATTAAGAACAACAACCATTTCAATTGGCCTGATTGGTTGCCGAAATCACATCACGATATCAATGAAATTATTAAAAACTATAGTAGCGAATTAACATTATTAAGAGGGAAAATTGATTTGGTAGCTGGTGGACCTCCTTGCCAAGGTTTTTCAACTGCTGGGAAAAGAATGGAAAATGACTCAAGAAACAAATTAATCAAATCTTACATAAAGTTTATTCGTCATGTACAACCAAAAGTTATCTTTTTTGAAAATGTAAAAGGTTTTACTCAAAAATTTGATAAAAATAAAATTCAAGGAAAAGTATATTCAGAATATGTAAAAAATGCATTAGAATATACTCCAAAAGGCGAAAAATATTTAGGGTATAAAGTAGAAGGTCGTCTTATTGATTTTTCGGAATATGGTGTTCCGCAAAAAAGAACTCGTTTCATTTTAGTAGGTATTAGAAAAGATATTGCCAAAAGAACAAAACCGATAGATTTTTTTGATTTAATAAGAAAAGAACGAGAAAAATTCCTTGTTAGTAAAGGTATTGGTCTAACAAATAGTTTGGAAGATGCTATATCAGACTTATTAAGAATTAATGAAACAGCATCTCCAGACACGCCATCATTTAAGACTGGGTTCTATAACAAAATTAAATCTGAATATCAAAAACTTTTAAAAGGAGATTACGCAAAAAAAATTCCTGACAGTCATAGATTTGCAAAGCACAATGCGTCTACCGTTGAAAAATTTGAATATATTCTTAAAAACGGAGCTAGAAACAAATCGCTATCAGACGAAATAAAAGAAAAATTTAATCTTAAAAAAAGAACTATAATTCCATTATCTGGAACTACTCCTACTCCAACAATTACTACTTTACCAGATGATTATGTGCACTATTGTGAACCTAGAATTTTAACAGTTCGAGAATATGCAAGAATCCAGTCATTTAACGATTGGTATGAATTTAAAGGTAAATACACAACTGGTGGAAAAAGAAGGACACAAGAAGTGCCTCGTTATTCACAAATTGGCAATGCAATCCCACCTTTATTCGGTGAACAAGCTGGAATTACAATAAACAACTTGATTTAATTATGCAGAAACCACTACAATTTAAAATAAGTTCTGCATTAAAAAATATAATTGGCAGAGACTTAATTACAGATGATTTTATTGCAGTTTTTGAGTTAGTTAAAAACGCATATGATGCCCACGCAACAAGAGTTGATGTTATTTTCGAAGATATTTATTCTGACAATGGAAAAATAATTATCAAGGATAATGGCAAAGGCATGAGCTATCAAGATTTACTTGCTAAGTGGCTTTTTGTAGCTCGTTCATCAAAAAAAGAAGGAGACGAGGAAGATAGTTATAAAAATTACAGAGATAAAATTAAAGTTAAGAGAGCTTACGCAGGAGCTAAAGGCATTGGTAGATTTTCTTGTGACAGATTAGGTAGTGAACTATATCTTGAAACTATAAAAGATGAAAAAAACGCAAAAGTAGAAGCTTTAATAACCGATTGGAACAAATTTGAAGAAGACAGTAATAATGAATTTGTAAATGTAAGCGTCTTACACGAGACGTTAAAAAAGAGTTCATATGGTATTGAAAACGGAACAGTCCTTGAAATTTCCAATCTTAATAGTTATTGGGATAGGAAGAAGTTTGAAAGACTCAAAGATTCATTAACAAGACTAATAAACCCCTCAACTATTCAAGATGAAGATTCATTTAAAATTTTTCTCTCTGTTGAAGAAGAACGAGAAGGTGACCTAAAACAAAAAAAGAAAAATAATAAACTTGTTGAGAAAGGTAACTTGGATAAATCTGAGGTAGACTATTTTGATATAATTAATGGTGAAATCAAAAATCCAATTTTTGAGACCTTGCAATTGAAAACTAGCTATATAGAGTCAAATGTTCAGAAAGATAAAATTGTCACTACATTATATGAAGCAGGTCAACTAGTTTATAAAATAATAGAAAAAAATCCTTTTAAAGATTTAATAAATATTCACTATTCAATTTATTTCTTAAACCATTCAGCCAAGTTAACTTTTGCAAGAAGGATGGGTGTAGATTCAGTTGAATATGGTCATATTTTTGTCTATAAAAACGGTCTAAGAATTTATCCCTATGGCGAAAGATGGGAAGACCCTTTTAAAATGGATAATAGAAAGGCTCAAGGATATAGCAGGTATTTAGGCACTAGAGAGGTTTTAGGCTACATTTCTATTAATGGTGAGAATAATAACCTTAGAGAAACTTCAAGTCGTGGAGATGGTTTTATAAGAACTAAATCTTATGAAAATTTGGAAACTCAATTCTATGAAACACTAAAAAAATTAGAAAAATATACTATTGAAATTACAGATTGGGGGAATTTCTTATCTGAGAATGATTACATTAATATTAATGAATCTTTTATTAAAAATAAAGGAAAAGAAAATGAAAGGGAATTTAATGTTAATGATAATTTAAGTAAACTAATTTCAAACTTATCAAATTCAAAATCTGTTGTTAGTTTTGAAATTGCTCCAAATATTTTAAGCCTCTTAGAATCAAAAAGCGAAGGTTCTGCGGAAGGAATATTAAAAAACATTTCAGATTCTTTAAATGACAATAATTTTGATAAAAATGAAGTCAAAAAAACCATCAAAAGTGTAGAGAAAAAACTCTCTGATTTAAAGAAAAGCAAAGAAGAAGCAGAGGAAGAAGCGCTTGAAAAACATATTGAGAATGAAGGTCTCAAAGCTGAACTAGATTCTGAAATTGCAAATCGGTTGTTTAGTGATTCTGTTATAGGAAGAGAGAAGAAAGACCTTTTAAGTCTTCAACATCAAATAACTCATACAGCAAATAATATTTCCTGGTCGCTAGATAAACTTACCGAGCTTATTGAGAATGAAGAATCAAAGGATAAACTTTTAAATCGTGTTCAGAATATTAGTTTAGAGGTACAAAAAATAGTTAGTTCTTCAAGATTTGTCACCAAAGCTAATTTTAGCACTGAAGCTAGTCGAATTACCGAAGACATTGTTAGCTTTATCAATCACTATATCGAAAAAATATATGTCCCAAATGATTCCTATATACATTCAAGAAATCAAATCGAAATAAATATAAAAACTCCTAAAAACCTTAAAAAAGTAATGAGTTTTAGGCCACTTGAAATTACAGTTCTACTTGACAACTTATTTGTAAACTCAAGAAAGGCAGATGCAACTAAAATTGATTTGACTTGGATTAAAACTAAAGATAATCTATTGTTAAATTTTAAGGATAATGGTAACGGTATACCTGATGAAATTTTAAGTAAAATTTTTAACTTTAAATTCAGCACAACTGATGGTTCCGGTATAGGGTTATATCACACGAAAAAAATACTAAAGAAATATAATGGAAATATTATTGCCTCAGAAAATATTTCTGAAGGTGCTGAATTTCAAATAACATTACCAATATGAAAATAGATTACAAAGTTATATGGATTGAAGATAAATTTGAAGAAGAAGAGAATCCGTTCACAGACATTAAAAATTATTTGGTTGATTATTTAAAATCGGAACATTATTTCAAAGTAGATATCAAAACATTTGAAAATGTTGAAAATTTCAAAAAAGCTGTATTAAAAGATGATTATGATTTAATAATTACTGATTACCATTTAAATGATGGTAAATTAGGTAGTGAAGTAATAGACTTCATAAGAAGAGAAAACAATATTGCTACTGAAATATTTTTCTATTCTGCAAAACAAGGTTTAGATGTCAATAATAAGTTAATCAATAATAATAGAGTTACTTTTTATCCTTTATCAGGCAATAGTTATAGAGATTTGCGAAGTGAAATAAAAAACTTAATTGATTTGACATTACGAAAATTCAATCATATTGTGACAATGAGAGGTATGATTATGCACGAAACAAGTAATTTAGATGAAAAATCTCTTGAGATTGTAAAAAACTATTTTGAAGAAAAAAGTGATGAGGATATTATAAATGCATTATTTGATGAAATAATATCCTTCCATAAAGAGAAATTAGGTAAAGCAGAAAAGTATAAGAAAAATTCCAGATTAGAAAAAATTATTGGAGATCCAGTAGCTTTTTCAGCAACTCAAAGAGCAAATACTTTATCTAATATTATTGATAAAGAAGGTCTAATAAATTTTATTGCGGATTATAAAAAAGAAATTCTTCTAGTTAGAAATCAATTTGCTCATGCAATATTAGATGAGGAAAAACAGGTTTTTAGAACAAAAGGAGGAAAAGAATTTAATCAAGAGCTTTGTAAAAAAATTAGAAAAGACATTAGTATTCACATTGATAACATTAATAAATTAAGGTCACAATTAAAATCCAACGCATAAAGCCATTCACATTTGCAATTCGCTGCAGCCATGACACTAGCTAAAAACTGCAAATGAGTATGGCTTTCTTCCAAAGTTGAATGAATAACAATTAGCTAGAGTCTGTAAACACAATAACTTATAACAAAAATGGTAAAATTTTGTATAATATAGTATTTTGTTATTGCTAACTATTAACTTAAGTTAAATCGTTTAGAACATCAAAGCGAAACCTCCTCAATTAATCACGATCTAAAATGAATATTTGGAGGAGCTTATATTTGTTTTAAAATAATTCTCTTATTTTTGAATAAAGCTAAAGCTTATGGTTAAAAAATATTTGTCTAAACATTCAACAGTTTTTTTGAAAAAAAAACTTCCTGCCTATAACCTTCAGGAAATCCTGATCGTTTTAGCTATTATTGGCATATTGTTATTAATAGCTCTACCTAACTTAATGCCATTAATAAGCAAAGCCAAAAGTGTAGAAGCCCAAACCCAATTAAAGTACCTTTACAATGCACAAACTACGCATCGCTATATGTATTCTAAATATGCAATGGAGTTAGAAGCTTTAGATTTTGAGGCGCCGAGAACAGTAGAGGAAAATGGGAATGCAAACTACAGCTATGAAATTCTAAAAGTTGATAACAATAGCTTCAAAGCAAGAGCAACGGCCGTAACAGATTTTGATGGAGATGGGGTTTTTAATGTTTGGGTAATCGATGAAAATGGAATTCCAAAACAAGAGGTTAAAGACTAACCTAAATGTGGTGGCTAAAAATCATTTCAGCTGTTGTACTATTTGCTATTGTTTATCAAGACCTCAAATATAGGGCAGTTAGTTGGTTTTGGTTTCCAATTTTAGCTATTGGTTTAGGCACTTTACACTACTTAAATTCACTTTTTGAAGTATTTGTTTTACATTCACTAATCAATTTAGGCTTTGTACTTTTAATACTCATTCTGCTTTATGCTTATATAAGTTTTAGAGGTAAATATAAGTTTTCAAAAGCTATGGGTAGTGGTGATGTAGTCATGTTTATAGCTTTAAGCCCCGCTATGGCAAGTATAACTTTTATCGTATGTTTTATTTTTTCTATTTTACTAGCCATGATATTGTCTTTGGTATTTAATAAAAAAGATAAAAAGAATATTCCCTTAGCAGGTTATATGGCGGTGTTTTTTACATTTATATATCTTGCATATTGGAATGGTTTTTTGACTCAATTATATACAATTTAAACTTACAATGGCACAACTTCAGATACAAACACATCTCAAACAACTGGTTTCAGACGAACAGGCGTATTTGTATCGTATTATTCCGGTTGCATATGATCAAGACTCTATAAGTTTTCTGACTGATAAGGTTACAACTGATAAAACTAGAGAGCTTCAAATTCTATTCGATAAAACCGTATTTCTGGAAGAAGAATCAGCTTCAAAGATAGATGAATTACTTTCCTTTAATTTTAGAAAAAAACAACAGTCTTCTCAGTTTAATTATTCAGAAGATTTTATTCTAAATTTGCTTTACAATGCTAAATCTGTTTCTGGGAGTGATATTCACTTAGAGCCTTATGAGGATAATGCAAGAATACGTTTTAGAATTGATGGTAAACTAATTGAACAACATATTGTTCGTTTAGAAGATTACCCTGTTTTGGTCAATAAAATTAAAATCAAAGCCAATTTAGATATTTCTGAAAAACGTTTGCCTCAAGATGGGCGCATTAGTATTAATGCGAAGGGAGAAGAGTTTGATATCCGCGTGTCTAGCCTACCGACACTTTACGGAGAAAAGATCGTTATGCGGATTCTTAATAAAGATGCAAATGCTCTTGATATCCAAGATTTAGGAATGACAAAAAAGGAGTTGCGAGAATACCAAGAGCAAGTCCAAAAACCAAATGGGATTATTTTAATTTCTGGTCCAACAGGATCTGGTAAAACCACAACGCTTTACGCTACTTTAAAACAGCTTAACACCAACGAAACGAATATTCTTACCATTGAAGATCCTATCGAATATACACTGAAAGGCATCAACCAGGTTCAACTTAAGGAAAGCATAGGCTTAGATTTTCCTAATACTTTAAAAACATTCTTACGGCAAGACCCCGATATTATAATGATAGGAGAGATCAGAGATGCCAAAACGGCCAATATGGCTGTTAGAGCGGCTCTCACGGGACATTTGGTGTTGTCAACAATTCATACAAATTCAGCCTGGGCAACCATCAACAGACTGATAGATATGGGTATCCCGTCTTACTTACTAGCAAGTACATTAAATATGTCTTTAGCCCAGCGTTTACTGAGAACACTTTGCCCGCATTGTAAAACTAAAAACCCAGCTGATCCAAATGATTTTCCTGAGCATTATAAAATACCAAAAGACTTACAAACTTATTACAAGCCGGTAGGTTGTCCGGAGTGTTATTATACAGGATATTCGGGCAGGAAAGCCATTTATGAAATTATTCCGATAATTAAAACACTCAAAGAAAAAATAAAAAATAATGATTTAGAGATTGAAGATCATTGCATTGAACATAATATTACTAATTTGCGACAAAACGCACTTCAACTTTTAAAGGAAGGGCAGACCTCTGCTAAAGAAGTCTATCCATTTTTATTAGATTAAAGAGATATGAAAATAAAATTGAATCGATTAGATTTTAAAATTATAGCCATTATCTTGGTTTTTCTGCTTTTTCAGAATACCTATGCTCAAGACAATTCAAGATTAGATAGTTTGCGAGTAAAACTGACTGAGCTTGCTAAATCTAACGAAGGCTTAAGCGAAAAGTTTGAAACTGAACTCAACATTAGTAATGTGACTTTACAAACGCTTCTAATGGGTGTTGCAGAAATCCATAACATCAATATTAATGTTGATAGAAGTGTAACTAATATTTCTGTGACCAATAATTTTCAGGATGTAAATATCATTGATTTATTGGTTTTTCTTTGTAAAGAGTTCAAGTTAACAATAGATTTTACAGGTAACATTTTATCCTTTAAAGCTTATAATCCACCAGAGGTGATTCAAAAAGATCCATTTGAAGTGAAATATGAAGCAAATGATCGGGTGTCTTTAGATATTCGAAACCAAAAACTTTTTGAAGTCGTCAAAAAGATTTCTGCTGAAACTGGAAAAAACCTAGTGTATAAACCTGGCCTAGAAAACACGTCTATTAATGTTTATACTAATAATGCAAGATTTGAAAGTGCTATGAAGCAATTGGCTATTTCTAATGGCTTAAGTATTGAATATTCAGAAGATAATTTTATAATCTTGACGAAGCAAACGGAAGAATCTAACTTCAGTTTTAATATTGATGCAAGGTCTAAAATTGGTTATGAGGTCATAGATAAGCAAGATAAATTACTTAAGGTCAATTTTAAAAACACACCAATCAAAGACATTATAAATGCTTTATCCTTAGATTTAAATTTAAATGTGTTCACAGCATCACCGCTTGATGAAGCTGGACAGATAACCTTTGTGGCTAAAGAGATTTCATTTGATGAACTGATTAAGAAAATGTTTGAAAGTAATTCAAGTCAGTTAAAAACATCACAACAAAATAATCAAAACAATAATCAAAATTTTTCAAGTAATACTAGAGCCCAATTGTCCAACAAGACTACAAATTTTACCTTCAAAAAAGAAAAAGGCATTTATTATTTTGGAACAGAATCTCAACTCAGCTTAAGAAAAGTTGAACTCATTCAGTTAAAACACCGTTCTGTAGAGCTCTTGTCTGATCCTTCAGGTGGTATGACTTCCAGAAGAAGTGGCGGTGGTAGAAACCTGAATATAGGTTCTAATGCCGCTTTTAATTCGTTCAACAGCTCATTTAACTCTAGAGGCCTTAATAATGGGCTAAATCGCCAAAATAATAATCAAAGCAACTTCCAACAACCTAATAATAGCAATTTAAGTCAATCTCAAAGTTCTAATATTTTAGAACTTATCCCAGAAAACCTCACGCAAGACCTAAAAATTAAAGTTGATGTTGAACAAAACAGCCTTTACGTTAGTGGCTCAAGCCAAAAGATTAATCGATTAAGAGATTTTTTAGAGGGTATAGATAAAGCAGTACCTGTTGTATTAATTGAAGTAATGATCATTGAAGTAAGTCGTAGTTCAGTTGTAGAAACGGGTATAAGTTGGGGAATCGGAGAGGAACCAGCTTCAACTCAGGGCGGTCTCTATCCTCAAACAGATATCACACTTGGGGCTAACACGATTAATCGAGTCATTGGTGGTTTTGATGGTTTTGGCTCTTTTAATTTAGGCCAAGTCGTACCTAACTTTTTTGCCACTATTAAAGCCATGGAGGCTAATGGCAACTTAAAAATACGCTCAACGCCTAAGCTTTCCACATTAAGTGGTCACAGGGCCACATTCTCGAATGGCCAAACCTCTTATTATACTGTTACACAGCAAAATATTGTATCAGGAAATAATCCAGTAACCAATACCATTACTAATTTTGTGCCGATTGATGCAGAATTAGGCCTTACTGTTAAACCCTTAGTGTCTGGTGATGGTCAAGTCACACTCGATATTTTCGTAATTCAATCTAATTTTGGCCAGCGTATTGAAGAAAATGCACCGCCTGATATCAATTCCAGAGAATTCAGTTCTCTAATTCGGGTACGGAACGGTGATATTGTGGTTTTAGGTGGCTTAGAGGAGCAAACCAAGGATGATTCAGGCTCAGGCGTACCTTTGCTCGCGAGAATACCTGTGATTAAATGGTTGTTTAGTCAACGAAGACGAGAAGATTCAAAATCTAAATTAACCATTCTGATTAAACCAACTGTAATCAACTAACTTATGTTAGAAGCTTTACATACCAAATTATACGGACAACTATTTTATGGGGTTGAAGTTACTAGTTTTATAGATGACGATTTAGTTTTTCAAATGACGGCACTGAAAGCTATTAAAGGAGAACTCAATATAGTGGGTTTCTCAGATCAAATTAAGTTTGAAAAAAATAATAAAAAGAAGGTTAAGGCTAATTTAGTTGTTAATACTGTACAAGTGCTGAACCGAGTTTCAACACGACTTGCTGGTAATATAGAACATAGTATAGATCAATTATTTCCTAATTTAGATATAAGTCAGTTTTATTATCAAAGCTATAACTATGAAGGACAACAATTCATTAGCATTTGTCGAAAAAAACATATCGATGGAATCGTTGCGGCCTTAAAAAAAATGAATATTAATGTTGATAACATCTGCCTTGGAAACACAGTCGTGAGTGTTCTAAAAGAATTTTCATCAATAGAATCTCTTACAACATCAAATGCAAGAATAAATTTAAAGAATGTATTAGAGATAGAAAAAAGAGATAACATTAAAACAAAACTCTACTCGATAGAAGGTATTGATATTAATAATTTTTACATGCTTTCTTTCCTTGCTGCAGCCAATCAAAGTTTATCTCTTTTTGATACGGAAAATAATTTAGACCACCTCCTAAAATTTTCTCATGAAGAGCATAAGCAATATTTGATTTTTTATTATGGTTTGCGTTCATCTGTGATTACTATTTTAATGATTCTAATGGTAAATTTTTACTATTTCAACTCTTACTACGATGATGTGAGCAACAATCCAAATGTTGAAAATGAAAGTTTAAAAAAAACATATGCTAGTTTAAAAGCCGAAGTCAATCAAAAGGATAAACTCATCAATCAGATTTTACAAAACCAAAGTTCGTCAACATCTCAAATTATAAATGATCTCATTAAAACATTACCAGCAACCATTCAGCTTTCTGCAATTGCTTTTCAACCTTTAAGTAAAAGCATTAAGAAGGGAAAACCCATAGAACTTGCCTCTGGTAAAGTCGTTATAAAAGGAGAAACAAATGTAAACGGCAGCTTTACCACGTGGAATACAAGCTTAGAAAACTTAGATTGGGTAAACAATGTCACTATAACCAAGTTTCAAGCTGTTGAGAAGTCTGGCAACCATCAATTTGAACTAAAAATTCAGATGAATCAATGAGCTATAAAAAGAAAAATATCAGTTTAGTAATAGGGGTTTTGTTATCCTGTCTTTTAGCCTATCAATTTGCCATAAAAAATACGCTTGAACTCAAATCTGAGTTGAGGTTAATCAAAGCTAATAAAGCGAAAGAGCAAATGATTCAAACTGAAATAAGAAAACTAAGTGCGCAAAAACACTACTTAGATTCTTTAATTTCTGTCAATAAAATTACGACGACTAACCTTCAAAATGAACTTTTGGTCACCTTAAACAGCTTGTCTGAAAAACACAAAGTAAACATTTCTAATTTTGATGAACCCCACATTGACTCCATCAAAGGCATAGTTAATACATTTCATAGGTTTGTCTTGAAAGGAAATTATAAGCAAATTATCAACGCCATCTATGATTTAGAATACGATAGAAATCTCGGTCAGTTGGTTTCCCTACATTTTAAAAAGCAAAGAGATTACAGAAGAAATAGCGTATATTTAACCGCTGATGTTTTAATTAAAAACACACAATAAATGAGTATTAAAATACAACATAAAAAATTAGCGCTACTATTCATTGCTACCTTGATGTTGGGTTGCCAAAGTATACAAAGTTCGTTTGGGAAATATACAACAAATAATAACCGCGAAGCCATGTTAACTACAGTTGGGTATGAGGATAAATCACTTTTAGAGCCCAGTAAATTTAGAAGTTTTACCACCATCCAAACTGAAGTGCCCTTGATGGTTCATGTTAAAAGCGACAGCATTAAACTACCTAAAAAACAACAAGTAAAATTTGACTATAAAGAAGTTCAGGTGGACAGTTTATCAAGACTTAAAAAACCCGTTATCGTTATCAGCATATTTAATAAGCAAGACCTAATTGGGCATATTAATGCTCAGGTTGATTTAACAGCAAGACCCAATCTTGAAATCGTTACCGAAATAATGCTTAAAAACAAATCAGGTTTTGATGTTCTTGTAAATGCAGATACAAAGTATTTTCAATTCAACTCTAGACAAAACGCATACGAATTAATATATTATAAAGAAGGTAGTCAAACTAGACTAAGTATAAATTCAGATGATATTTTAGGCTACAAAAGTTTGTTTTTATGTTGCACTAATACATTTGGGGAGTTAAAAGTCACCAACCTTAGCGAAAGTAAGTGCCCAGCTAATAGTTTTAAAACGCTTAACGATAAATCCAAAACTGAGAATTATGAAAGGTTTTAAACAAATCACAATTGTAATAGTTTTTTTTATTAGCCTCACTTCGTGTGAGGAAATTATTGAGGTGGCAGATATTTCAAATCAGACGGTTATGATTCTAGCGCCCCTTGATAATACCCAGATAGATACGCTTAATGTTAAGTTTAATTGGAATTTAGTTAATGATGCCAATCAGTATAGAATTCAAATTGCAGAACCTGGTTTTGTAGATGCTCAGCAAATTTTAGTTGATGAGTTAATTAATGCTGTAGATTCATTAAATACAGGAAATAGCTTCGATTATGAGTTCACTAATGATGGTGTCTATGAATGGCGTGTGAAAGCGTTGAATGCGAATTACGAAACGCCATTTACAACGGCTAGCTTTATGATAAATACTCAGTGATGAAACCTAAGCAACTCAAAACTATAGGACTTTTAGTTGTTGTTCTGATCATTTGGGGCTATTTGATTTATAGTGTATTTGATTCAATTAATCCAGACCTTAGTAATGGATCATTAAAAAGCCAACAACCTGCCTTTAAAAAAAATACAGAACAAGTATCTAAAGAAAAATTAAACTTACATATTCCTGAAAGAGATCCTTTTTTAAATATTACTTTAGTTAAACCCAGACCGAAAATTAAAGCGTCCCAATCAAAACCGCCTAAGACTACGGTCGATTTGAAGGCAATTTGGTCTGATATTACTTACAAGGGAATAATCGCTAAAAAAAGCACTAATCAGTATTTATTTTTAGTGGATTTTAAAAGTAATGAAGTGATTTTAAAACTTCAGCAATCTTACCAAAACTACAAATTAATCAATGCTAATAATGAAAGCATTACCTTAAAATATAAATCCTATACCAAAACAATACCTGTTTCAAAATCGTTCTAATGCGAAGATTAAGTCGATATAAGCTTAGAGCTAATGCCTTACAATTTGTGGTGTATATTGTAGTAATTGTGGCAATTTTATTGTCAATGTTGCTCTTGTATATTCATCTAAATAACAAGTTAATAGCTCAAAGTAATGCTCAAATTGAAGCGATAGAATTGGCTAATCAAGGTCTTTACGAATCTTTATCGAAGAATTTGATTTACGACGACACACTGACGCAAGAACTTGATAATCAAAAGTCTTGTAAGCTATTAAAACAGCATTGGGGTGTGTTCAATTTGGTCAAATCCTTTGCTAAAGTTCGAGACAAAACTTTTCAAAAAATAGCACTAGTTGGTGGGAAAACCCCTTTTACTAAAGATTTAGCTTTATATATACAAGATAATAATCAAGCACTTGTACTTGTCGGGGATACGAATATTAAAGGGAGTGTGTATTTAGGGACTTACGGGGCAAAACCTGGCCAAATATCTGGCATAGGATATACTAATAATCAACTCATTTACGGTAATATCAGTCGTTCTAGGATGCTACCTAATCTAGCCATAGAAAACCAAAGCTACATCAAATCTATAGAAAGCAAATTTTTGAATGATAGTGAAACTTTAAATTATTTTGATGTTGATACAACAAACCACCTTAGCCAAAGCTTCTTTCAACCTACAGCTTTTTATATATCAAATCAACAAATCAGCTTATTTGCTAAAAATTACGCAGGTAAGGTAATTATTCAGTCCAAACAAAAAATTTATGTCGATGCAAGTTCAAATCTAAAAAATGTGATACTAATTGCCCCTTCAATTTCAATTGGTGAAAATTTTAAAGGTGCTCTTCAGGCTTTTGCTACAGATCAAATTGAAGTGGCTTCTGGCGTAACCTTAGACTACCCATCAGTATTGCTTTTAAATCCTAAAGATAATTTTAGAAATTCAAACATTCCTAAAACCACGATTGAGCCTAATACTGAAATCAATGCCGCTATTGCATATCTAAAAGGGAGCAATCCCCAACTTGAAAATAATGTTACTAGCCATATTCACATCAAAGAAAATGCAATAGTGAATGGGCAAATATTCAGTAGTTATAACCTAAACTTAGAGGGGCAAGTCTATGGTCATGTAATTACAAACCAGTTTTTAACGCCTTATCGGGGGTCTTATTACATCAATCATGTTTTTAATGTAAATATAGCTTCAAAACCTGTTTCTCCTCATTTTTCAGGATTGTTGTTTCAGTCTAATCTCAAAAACATTGCCCTATGGTTAAATTAAAATCTGCAACATTATTAGAAACCCTTGTTGCCACTGCTCTGATTTTGGTGATATTTTTAGTTTCAGGATTAATTATTAATAATTTAGCTAAAAACACCATACAGAATAATCACCAAAGTATAGAAAATAAATTAAAGTACTTAGGCTATTTTTCAAAACACAAAAAGATGGCATTGCCTTATAAAACAACCTATAAAAACTGGCATATTAAAGCTAATTTTGATTCTGTATCAAAGCAAATCAACTTAGAGGCTTGGCAAATAAATGGGAGTAAAAGCTTAAATAAAACGGTTTATGTATTGGAATAAAAAGTTTAAAGCTTATACGCTTTCTGAAATTATTGTGGTGCTGATCTTAACAAGTATCGTGGTGGGTTTAGCATTAAGCGCATTAGGCTTAATTCAACAACAAATGACGGCATTGCGTTACAACAACGAAAATAACTTTCAAATAAAATCCTTAGAGACCAAACTTTCTATTTTATTCAACCAATCGCAGAGTATTAAAATTGTTGATAATCAAGTCTATTTTTATCGATTAGAGGATACTTTAATTACAAAAATGAGTCCCAACGCATTTATTATTAATCAAGACAGTATAAAACTAGAAGTTACAAATTTAAAGTCTTATTTTAGGGGAGAGGCCAATAAAACAGGTAATATTGATGCACTATCCTTAGAAATTAAATTGCATAAGGAGATATCAAAAACATTATTTGTGTCGAGAAGCAACGATGCCAAAACTAAGCTTGAGCAATGGGAATAAAGATTGAAAATAAATTAAAGCACAAGCATCAAAAACTAAAGTCCACTTCAGAAGAAAAGGAAAATTGGCTAAAGCGTGACATTGCACTTTTTGGCCAAAAATTTGGTTCTACAACTAAATCTTACTTTTATACCGAATTACATATCCTTTTAGAATCAGGAATTAGCTTAAAACAAAGCCTTAGTGTTATTCAAGAAGGCTTGAAGAAAAAAACTGAAAAAGATATCATTTCAAAACTCTCGGACAAAATTATAAAGGGTGCTAGTTTGTCTGATGCTATGAAAACCTTTGATCATTTTTTGAAATATGAATACTTCAGTATAAAAATTGGTGAAGAAACAGGTACTTTATCAAAAGTCGTTAAACAATTGGCCGATTATTTTGAACGTAAAACCGAATACCGTAAAAACATTATAAGTGCGTTAACCTATCCCTTAATTATTTTATCAACGGCTGTTTTAGTTATTTTATTTATGCTGAGGTATGTTGTCCCGATGTTTGAAGAAATCTTTAGACAGCAACAGGTTGAGCTGCCTGGTATCACTCTATTTATTGTAAACGTTTCACAGTTTATCCAAAGCTATGCCTGGGGTATAATCATTAGTTTTGTTGTACTCATAATGTTGTTTTTTTGGCTAAACAAAAACGACAAGTTTAAACAATTTCAGCAAGGGGTTTTATTCAGAATTCCTGGGGTTAATACAATATTAAAAGTGGCTTACACCACTCAGTTTATTCAAGCGATGAGTATTTTGTTATCGGCAAAAGTCCCTATGCTTAATGCCTTATACTTGGTCAAAGATATGATTGGTTTTTACCCGCTAAAATTGAGGCTAAATACAATCATTCATGACATTCAAAAAGGGATGTCGCTAAGTCAGGCCATAGCAAAACATAGCGATTTTTTTAAAGCTGATGTGATGGCTATGGTAAGTGTAGCTGAACAGACAAATGCAACGGCTTATATTTTTGATAAGCTGAGTCATCGCTACAACAATATGCTTCAGCGGCAATCTAAAACTTTAAGCACGTTTCTTGAGCCAATCATTATCCTGATCGTTGGAGTTTTTGTTGGCTTTATTTTGGTTGCCATGTATCTTCCGATGTTTAAGTTGAGTACAGTGATGGGATGATGGTTAAAGCTATGCAAGATTAATAAAACTGAAGTCCTCCTTATGTCGAAAGTCAAGTGTGTTGTAAAATGATAATAGTTAGGCATAAAATATTCTGGACTAAAATTCAACTGTTGCAATTACAATAGGCCGTATCCACAAATAGTAACTTATCAAAACCTCACTATACAGTGGGACATTTTACGCATGAAGACTACTTATAAAAACAACTATCACCCATTAATTATACTTTTGTATACAAGTGGGATGCTTTCTGAACAGAGTATAAAGCAAATTCCACGAACAACTCGGTATAATTGGCGGAAGTTCAAGTATGACAATTATCATGGGTATGAATGGGCACAACCTTACATCAATGATTTTGATGATATTAAAGAGGTGTTTCAAAGTATGTTTACAGCGCGTGCAATTAGAACCATCTTAAAAGCTAGACGTGGGTATTATAACATGTTAGGTGAATTCTCTCATCATAAGAATTTGATGAATATGCAGGCCAATAGCATAGTTACCTCAGTAGAAGAGATGGCTCAATTTTCTGGTGTGACTGTTAAGAAAGCTTGTCAGTTTTATGGGATTTCAAAAGATTGGTATTATACCAAAAAAAGAAAGTCCTTTGTGCATTAAGCCCAATTAAAAAATGTTATCGTCAATATGCTAACCAATTAACAGTACATGAAATTAGCTCGATTGAGCATTTAGTTAAAAGTCAAGAAAATATTTCTAAACCATTATCTACCATTTATTATGATGCTATGAATAAAGAGGTCGTAGCTTGCGGGCTTACAACATTTAGAAAATACGCTAAAGCACTTGGCTATGTCAAACCAAAACTTTTAAAACCTAAACCTAAGAAAGGCTTTAAAACTAACTATGTATTTGAATGGCTTCATATTGATGTGACTAATATACAAACTCTAAATGACGGTGTTCAAAAAGTGGCTTTTGTAAAAGATAATTACTCTTCTGCGTTGCTTCATGTCAAATCTACATCGGGAAGTGCTAGCAGTTCTTTTATCACTAGACTCTTACAGGAAACTTTTCAGTAATATAAATTGTACAACTTTAAAAAAGACATTCACATTCTTTCTGATGGTGGTTCTGAAAACAAAGGTGAGGTTCTCTCTTGGATAAAACATGCTTGTGCTGAGCGTAGACGAAGTATCAATGCACCACCAGTAGTGAAAAAGATAACGGCAATGACCGCTGAATTTCCGTTCTCCAATGCCATGCCTGAAATCACTCATCGTATTTATAAATCAGAGTTTATGGGTGGTAAACAATCAGAAGACCTGGCATCACACATTGTAAGCCTTAATGACTTTATGGAATATTATAATTACAACAGGTATCCTTGTCGTCTTTACGGCAAAACACCTATGCAAATCGTAGAGGGTGAAGACATTGATAAAACCATGTTTTCTGAAATTCTCAGCCAAGCTAAAGTAAATAGGTTAGAAGAGAATAAAAACTTTAATGAATGTGTTGCCAAAATAGGATGTAATAAATCATAAAAACAAAATCAGATCGTAAAATTTGATTTTTAAATCGACTCGTTTTAAAACCTATTTTCAATAGGTCAATGAATTTCTAAAAAGCGTAAAACAGCTTTTTAAATTGTCCTAACTCTTAATCACTCTATTTCAGCACTGTCCCAACTCCTGTGCTGAGCATAGCCGAAGCATTGGAACACTTTTATCGCGGTTTTAACGATTTGTAACCTCGATTCGCTCGATGAAGCAGAGAGGAAATCTATATATACGCTAATTGATTCGCTCATCTCAAAGAAAAAACTTAAAGACAACCTCTCTAATCTTATCGCTTCTTGATGATTTTAACTAAAATTTAACTGTGATACATATATGTTGCTTTTAATGCATATTTGTAACATATTGTTCTCATAAAAAAACCACCTCAATAAAGGTGGCGCATCTCTTTATAATCTCGGACTGCAAGTGCTAGCGAGCGAGTCAGTTTAATTTTGAGATTTATAAATATTAAAAATATTATAAAGTATAATTAATGTAAATATCGGTAAAACATAGAAAAATTTCATATAAACGATTAAATCAGAATCAAACTGAATGTATATTACATAATATGAAAAAGTAAATATAAGGCAAATCAAAGCCTTCTTTAATAAATTTATGTTATTGACTTTCATAAAGACATAATCAATTAAAAAAAATGTTAATATTGTTAATATGAAAATTAAAATATTATTAAAATAATAATTAATTGTATCAGCAGAGTTTTCATCTATATATAGTAAAAATAAATAGATGAAAAATATTAAAATTATGTATATAACTTTCACTTTTTTTATTTTCTATTATCAGAAACTATTTTATCATGATTATTCATAGATTCAATGGTACTTAAATATGTACTTGTTTTTGATTGTGCAAATGTTAGGGGAGTTACAACTAAATTAAATCTGCTAAAACCTTTCTTAAACCAACTATATAAGGCTGGAGCAGAAGAAACGCCTGCCGTGTCTAGTAAAGCTTTTTCGTTTCCATCGGACATTTGATGTCTCATAACAGCATATTGTTTTGGTGTCATACTGCCAGACCTTCTTCCGCTACCAACTTTTATTTTACTTATAAGGTTGCCTTCTTTATCTAAGTTTGGGGTTTCTATCCATTTATTACCCCACAAAACATATTCTTTACCATTATCTAAAATTACAGATTCACCATTTAAATAAAAACTTGTATTAGGTAATTCATTTGAACATAATACACTACTATCTTTTCTTAATCTATTCATCCTTTTTTGACTCGGAGTTTTTTCATTGTCATTATCATTTCCTGTATTGCTGTCACCACCACCGTTATCACTACTACTACCATCATCAGCAGAATCATCTCCTTCAGCACTATTATCAGTGTTATTTTGAATATAATCTCTAAAGAAATCCTGTGCATCTTGCCCAGTAAAAGTAATGACATTTCCATCTTCACTAACTTCAGAATCCGCTCCAGATGGGTCTGCCCAAAACACCGGGTTATTATCAAATGCTGAATAAGTAGAATATTCATAATGCGTTACCGGGTCAATGGCATTCCATCGTGCAATTGCAGGATCATAAAGACGAAGTTCCATTTCGTAAAGATTTAACCCTAAACTCTCTTCAAGCTCAACACCATTATATTTAAACTTACTCGCCACAGAATTGACGTTACCTGAAGTTACATTATTATACCCCTTGTGTTTCAGTCCAAAAGGATAGTAATTGTTCTCTTCAACAATTTCTGTATTCGCATCAATAGACCCATTTCCATCCGAGTCTTTATAGGACAATCTAATATTGCCTAAATGGTCTTTAAATTGATAGACATAATCAAAGCCACCTTGGTTATCGGGTTGTAGGTAGCCTTCTGGGTGAGAGAAGAATTTAAGTTCAGGGCTGTTGTTACCTGAATATTCATAGATAAAACCATTGTCATATTGGGTATGTGTAATAGTCCCAAGATTTGCGGTATCATCTTGAAAAAAAGTACCTGTATTCACGATTTTCTTTAATTTAACGCCTGTGGCATCGTAAATATAACTAATTTCTCTGTTTTGATAGCCTGAAGTATTAAAAATAACTTTAGTAGGTAAATTTAAGTGATTGTAGTCAATATGTGTAATAGCTTTGTTTTTATCATGAGTCATATTGCCATTCACATCGTAGGTGTAATCATAAGCTGCTTTGTGAGAGCCATCCTTAAAACCTTCATCATCTGCTGTATCGTTTACGGCTTTTAATTGATTGGAGTCAGGTTGGTAAGTATACTCTAACTGGTCAATGATGCCTATGCTGTGGTCTTGCTTAGCCCCATAACGTCTTAAGCCCATGATATTGCCATTATAATCATAAGTAATATTGCTAAGGCTGAAGTTTTCTAGTTCACCATCAAAGAGACCAGTCATCGCATGCGGTGTTAAATAATCAGCCGCTTTAATACGGTTAAGGGCATCATAGTGGTAGGCGTAACTCCGCTTTTGGTTATGGGTATTTTGGCTTCGCCAATGGGTTTCAGAGATGTTACCATTGTATAAAGCTGTTGTTGTTGCATTATCTTCAGGCTTGTTGTAATTTAATTTAAAGGCAAAGAGCTGGTCAGGGTTGGGCGCATCAACCTTATTAATTTCAGTTAACCACCCTCGTATGTTGTAATTGTAAGCTACATCTTGTAAAGCTGTAGTTTGGTTATAATCGCTTTGGGTATCATTTCCGCCTACTTTCTTTTCTATAAGTTGCCCGAGTTCATCATAGTGGTTAAAGACAATGAGTTCCTCACCTTGGTGATTAATGTTTTGAGTTTGCTTGAGCAGTCGTCCAGCGTGGTCGTAAGTAAATTTATCAACAATAGTGATGTTGGTTGGGTTCAAGCCATTTTTATCATGTGTTGTTGTGGTTTCAAGCACTTCACCAATAAAGTTGAGCTTAGAGTGGGTTTTAGTTTCAGAGTTCAAGTATTCGTTAATAGAATGGGTATAAATAGCTCTGGCTTTGTCATCATATTTAGTGAGGCTTGTAATCCATTGGTCTGTACCTAAAACGCGCACATGGTCACCAGTTGCTAAAGTTTTGGTATTGGTGGTAAAGTTACCATTGTTAAGGTTACTGGAATAAATAGAGCTGGTTTCAGCTTGTAGACCTCTAAGGTCAAAGTTGTAGTCATCGTAATAGTTAACGGTGTAAATTTTAATATTGCTATTAGGGAATGTATTTTTAGAATAATAAATTCCTAATGCTCCATTTGCTGTAAATTCGATATCTTCTGTTTTTGATTCAGATATTATTTGTTGGTTGTATAGAAACTCTTGTAATTCCTCTCTGCTTTGAGGTATATTATTTTCATCAATATATTTTCCAGTGTAGGCCACTCTACCAAAAGCATCATATTTGGTAAAGAGCCATTGGTCGTTTTGTCTTAGTTTGGCATCTTGGGTTAAGACAGGTCGGTTAAGTTTATCATAGACGATGTATTCCCAGCCTTTACCCGGTATTTTTTTCTCGACAAGGTTATTGCGATTATCATAACGATAAATATACCCTAAACCATCAATCAAGCTTTGTTTTACTTTTTGGGGATATCTAATAATAGGCTGTATTTGATAAGGCGGTTGGTTAAAAATACCTACCTGCCTAAAGTCTTGGGTTTGAACTTGTACATGATTATTAACTAACTTAAAAACCGCATTTGGTCCATCCATATGTCCTAAGAAAGCCAATTCTCGATTTTCGATTTGTCGGTTAAGGTCAAGATTAAGATTTAGCTTAGGGTTAAGCCCAACAGCCACATTAGTGTTAATGTTTAAGATAAACTGTACAGTGTTATTTTGATCAACAGCCACACTTAAGCCACCCACAGCGCCATAATCATTAGAAATAACAGCCGTAGCAAGGTCAGTACCTTCAGGAAGATCGTTAAAGGCTCTTTTATAATCAAGGCGTTCACGTTCTGGCATATCAATCAACTCATACCAAGGGAAAAACCTTTGATAACTGAGTTTTTGACTACTGTTTAAACTAAGGTTTAGTCCAGAGACTTTGCCTTGTCCTTCGATGTAGAGTTGGTTGCTTTTGATATAAAGTTTATAATTGTAACCAAGCCCTTGTAGACGTCCAACTTCTGTATCTTTAAAATTACCAAGAGGTTTAAGGTCAGCAATCATACCCTTATGTAAAGGGATTTCATTCGCAAAATTCATGTTGATATTAACCAAAAGATGACCGTTGTCTTGTTGCAAGACCAACCCGCCTTGACCGCCGTAGGTTTCAAATAAGTCTTGGTGCACGAGGCTTTGATCGTCATAATCGGCTAAATCCTTTTGGTACTGATCAGCTAAGCTTTTATCAACTTTAGCTACTTGAGTCCACGGCACAGCGATGCCACCTTGTAAATCAGCTGAGAAATTATCAGCTTGGAGTTGGTAGCTTAATTCAGGAGATAAGACATAACTTAAATTACCATAATCATCGTACACATAGTAGGTGTCATGGGCCTGTCCATTATCATAAGTACGTTTAAGGACCACTTGGCCTAACTTGTTTTTAAACTCTTCAGTGGTGTGGTCATGAGCTTGAGCTTGGTTGGGTTGCCAATTTTCATCTTTAGTAATGCTTTTATAAAGCTGTTGCGGCGCATAATAACCACGATCTACTAGTATATGCGGTACAGTAGAAGTGGTGTCAGTAAAGCTCACATCAAATCGTTTCACCTCACCTTGGGTATTGGTTTGGTAATCAAATTTAATGGTATGATCTGTATCATGAGCGAGTTGTACTTGCCAATCATTTCCGGGAGCACCTTGTTCAAAGACACGATTGAGTGGTGAACGCTCTAGATGCTTTTCGCTGTAGGCTAATACGCCATCAGCAGCACCGTATCTGTTGGTATAAAAATTTTCTTGAAGAGCTAAAGGATTGGTTCTTAAACTTAAAGAAGACGGGTTTAAGCTATCGCTAAACGGGAGGTATTCTTTAGTTTGTCGGCCTAAACTATCATAGCTAAAAAAAGAGATGATGTCGTGAGAAGACGGGCTGTTGGCTTTAAGCACTTGTTGGATCGGTCGCCCTAAACCATCAAAATACTGGACGCTTTCAGTAGCCTGCGAAGTCGTAGGATTAGTTATAGAGTTACTGGTAGCTTGTCGATAACTGGTGGTTTTGATATAGTTTTGGTCTTGATCTTGAGCAGAAGCCATTATGCTAAAACACAAGGCTATCGTAAGAAAAGCTATAGAAGAAAAGTGTTGTAAAGAAGTCATAATAGAGTTGATTATTGGTTAGATGTCTGACGGTAGTTGTAGTCGTATTCCTCTACGATATGGCCCTGTTCATCTTTGATGCGTTCTAAGCGATTAAACGCGCCATATTCGTAGTAAAGGCTTTGTCCTCTAGGGTCAGTCACTGAGGTAACGCCAATTAAAGGGTCGTAAGTATAGGTGGTGATCTGAGCGTTTGAATAAGTGCTTCTAAGCTGCTCTAATAAATTTCGTAAATCATCTTCCGTTTGTTGGCAGTTAGCACCTAAGCAGTTAGCATCAGCATCGGCGGCCGCTTGAAGGCTAGTAATGAGATTTGGATTAATTTGATTGTAGGCGATATTAACAAGTTTTGCAATGGGTTTAGAGTTATGATAGCCATAAATATAACTGATAGGAACATCACCAGTTTGTCTAACCTGTAAAACATTAGAGTCTTGGTCGTATTGTTCATACTTGATTTTAGAGTCTAAGGCTTGATTTGATTTTGCGAAAAGGACTTCAGATAATTCAAAAATGGAATTGGTTGAATTGGTCGAATTTTGAACAGGACTAATATCAGTAGGCGAGGAGTATACTTTAGCTAGCTTAGAAGTGAGCTTATCTGTGTTAAAAGTTTCTACAGCTACCGGTTCTGCAATTCGATTGGTATTCAACAATGCTTGAATATTCCAAGAATACCAAGCAGGTGTATTATAGGGATAATACATGACTTGCTTAGAGAATTCAACGACCTCATTATTTGAACTATAAGTTGTAGTTGTTGTAGATTTGGGTTGGTATGTCTCAGGCCAATAGTCTGTGTCAGAAATCTGAGTTAAAGTATCCGCTAAGCTACCATCAGCATTATAATAGTAATTAGTGGTTTTAATTTCCTTTTGAAGAGACTTTTCATAAAAATGTTCTTTAAAATTGACTCTAAAAGTAGAGTAATAATTTGATATCGTGACGCAATTGTCATAAATAGCCATTCCAGCGTTACTGTTACTATTCCAATAAGCATCATTTGGTAAGGGAGTTTTATTTATATAGTCTTCAAATTGTCTATAATATTGATTCCAAACACAGTTGTCTATTTGTTGGTATGTAAATAAAGAAACTCCAACTCTATTCTGAACGATATCATACCCATAATCGATTTCTTTTAAAATGTTCATGTCATGAGAGAAAGAGTTATGCTTCTGCAATAAGCCTTGATAAATACTTCGATCCTCGTTTGGCAAAAAAGGGTAAACATAAGTTGCATCATAGGAGTTGTTGCCATTTGGGCTGGAATATTCGAAAGATTCTTTAGAACCATCCATATGAGTGACCCAAACTTTTTCATAACCAACATAGCTGTTTTGGGTTAGAGAGGCATAAACAGCATTTAATTCTTCTGTAACCTTGTAAACAATAGATACGGTTTTTGCAGAAAGAGGTAGTCTTCCATGCCTAAGTTTTATAAGATTTGAATTTCCACCAACTTCATTAATTAATGAAGCAAGATGATGAGTTATAGAATGATTATACACTTTCACGTTGGTATGAAAGCCATCTGTAACGCCTGAGCTACTTTGTCTAAAATAATAATTATTTGGAAGATTTTCTTCTGGAGAAGTTATCGTATCATTATTAAAGAATTCAGGGATATAGCTTTCTCGATAGACATATTGTTTGTGATACTTGGGTTCTAAATTAGTTTCAGAGTCATAAAATTTAATATTTTTTATGCGTACACCGCCTCCGGGTACTTCTTTGGTAATTATAGTTTTATAATCTCTACCATAAATATCAACCAATTGTTGGGCTGAAGTTTGACTTTCAGGATGAAATCGAAAAACATAAGTTCCAGGTTCTAGAGTTAAATTTTGATATACAATTCTCTCGCAATCAAAATGAACTGCACCAATACGAGTTTCTTGGTTATTTTCTATTTTCATGATCTCAAATAGCGTTAACCCAGGCGTTCCTGAATCCATATTACCTGAATAGTTTGAATCCTCTGACCCCGCACCACTAGAATCACCATCACTAGGACCATAAATGCCTGTATCACCAGGATTTGGAGAATTATTACAATTAGCATTAGACTTAATTGTAAATTCTGTTTCTTCATTTATAGTAATGGTCTCTTGGCTGGGTAAGTTGCCTGTATTATTTAAGTTAATAGTGAATTTATTCCAATTTATAGGATTTTTTTTCTTGAATTCATCTATTGTTAATTCACGACTTCCCATATGATATATAGTATTACTTTCGAAGGTGAATTCTTTAATACCGCCATTAGGGTATGTAATGCTTTTAATCAAGCCTTTTGTTATATGATCAACATCTGCCGTACTTCCATCGGTTCTAAACACTTGTGGCGTTCCATTAGGGTAAGGACTTTTATAAAACCCCCAATTATCCTTATTAATACTACCAAACCCTTCTGTTAAGTAGTCATTATATTTAATATCATATGTTTCACTTTCATTATTGATATTATCATAATGTTCAACATTTTTCAAGTAGAGTCTACTAAAGTTTGGTGCAAAATTTGAATTGTTTATAGTGTTAATACTATCATAACTAAACCTAATTGTTTTTACTTTTTTAGGATCAATTTCATTTTCAAAATCATTGATGTTTTGCAGCGGTTTTGTTTTTATAATACTGTCAAGTTTTGCTCCTGTTTGCCCAACGTATTCAGGGTGGCTAACCGAATAATAAAAAATAAGATTAGATGAATCATTTAATTTAATTCTTTGAATTTTTTTTGTAATAATTGAAACTTGATTAAAACTATACGATTTAAGTGGCTTAAGGACTCTTTTATTGTAGACATCATAACCGCTTTCAACTGCTGTGTATCTTAAGTATTTATCATAAATACTTTTTTTAGAGATTTCAGGTATCTCGTATTTAGTGATATTTCTAGCCATTGGAAGTCCCTCTCCAATATCTTCATAAAAATATTCAGCTATCATTTGCCATGAATAATTATATATACCGCTTACTTTCCAAGCACTTACATAGGAATCGGTAACTTGTTGTCCTCCAAGAGTCGGTTGTACATTATCTCCTTGTGGGACTGTGGCACTGTTTGAATTTGTTGTGGTGATTTCTTTCTGATCTAAAATATACTTCCTGCCTAAATTATCAGTTACAATAAAAGAATCAATTTCGTCATTAGAAAAAGTAACATCTACAATAACATTAGAATCATTTTTTAAATATTCAACATTATATCCAATATGATCTTTAACTATTATAAATTTTGCATTAACTCCATTTAAACTCAAATGAAAAAGATCATACTCTTTATCAAAACCACCGTTTTTGTAGGTCGAGTCTGAATTAATTGGATACATAGAAGACCCTAAGCCTCCTGTGTTCCATAAGTAATTTTGTAGTTCTTTTTGGAAGTAATATTGCTCTAAAAATTCGAAAAAATCGTAATCATTTAAATTGAAATCCTCATAACCGGTAAAGTATATGCCATAATTAAAAGGGGCTTGGGTTGGGTATTTGTCATCACGAATGCCCATTACAGTACGAGAAATCACAATATCACCACTTATGGACCATCCTGTACCTACAATCCCCGAGCGTTCATCAACACGGTTGCCTAAAGTGCTATAGCTTAAAGATATAGGAATACTAAAGTCCTTGCTTTGAGCGCTGACTAAAGGGAGGCTAATATCAGGTTGCCCAGTATAATAGTTAACAGGTAATTCATCAAACCGCATCAAATTTGCCACTGATGGTGATGGCGGTACTATATTCGGTAATTGTGGTGGATTAATTTGCGCTTGTTGATTAGAATTCTGAGCAAGCGCAGTATAGTAAGAAAATAAAACAATTAAAAAAGATAAAATATTTTTCATAAGAGGTTAGGTATTAAATTCTGCTAAATGAAAACAAATATATATATGTAAGTAGTACTGTTAAATTTTTTTTGTTAAATTATAGTAATTTAACGTTTATGATGTTAAATAAGAACCTTAGATAATATATTTCACCTTGAATTTAAACGCAAAGTCATCAAACGGTATAAGCTTGATTTAGGTAAAATTAAAAGAATAGGGCATGGTGAAAAACCCTTCTAGATTATAATCGTTAAAATTAAAATTCTTAATCATCGAGTAATTACAATAATAATGATAGAACTAAAATAATTTCATACTGAAGCAAGACGAAGCATCAACGCCCCACAAGTAGTGAAAAAGATAACGGCAATGACCGCTGAATTTCCATTCTCTAATGCCATGTCTGAAATCACTCATCGTATTTATAAATCAGAGTTTATGGGTGGTAAACAATCAGAAGACCTAGCATCACACATTATAAGCCTTAATGACTTTATAGAGTATTACAATCATCACAGATATCCGTGTCGTCTTCACGGCAAAACGCCCATGGAAATTATCAACGGTCAAGAAATCGATAAACAACTATTTACTCAACAACTCAAAGAAGCCAAACTCAAACGGCTTGAAGCTAATCGTAATTTTAATGCGTGCGTAGCTAAGATAGGGTGTAAGCCGTCTTAATTCTACTAAAAATTTACAAATCAGTATGATTTATAGTGCGTTTTAATAGTTCAAGACGTCTCATTTAAGTTTGAACTATTGCTTCAAGAGACAACTCAATATTTTAATACTTTAATGAACTTAAGCGGTGTGGTTATTAAGATTTAAAATAGTATCATAATCCAATCTCTTTATCCATAGGTATTGTTCCAACACCTGTGCTGAGCGAAGCCGAAGCATTGGAACACTTTTATCGCGGTTTTGGCGATTTGTAACTCTTCAAATAAGGGGATTTTCTTAAAATTCAAACTTTTTGAAAGTAGTTTTTCCGTGTTGTAACAACCAATTTATTTTATTAATGATATACACTAAACAACTTAAAAATAATGAGTGTTAATATTATAATAAAAGAGACTATGATTAGTACTTTTTTATTGTTGTTAAATAATTCAAGTATAAATTCAACGACTTCAGTCATAATATGTTAGCATTTAGTTATTATTCATCAATTTACCATCTTCTGAAAACCAATAATACCTTCCAACATTTCCATTTTTTTTGACTTCTGTAATTTTTTTTAATGAACCACTAGGATAAAACATCAGTTCAAATCCCTCATTTAAATCAGTAATGTTAATTAAGCTCATTTTTCCATCATCATAAAATGAGGTGCTCAAAATTACTTTATAATATTGATCTTCTACTAATAAAAATTCAGGAATATTATTTTCTTTTAATTTAATATAAGGTCCAAATTTTTTATTTTTTTTAAACCCCAAAAAACCATTTATTTTACCATTTTTATTGTAAAATACCTTTATACCATCTTTAAGACCATTTTTTAAAAAGACCTCACTTGTTTTCTGACCGTTTGGATCTTTATAAGTGATTATAGAGTCCTTAATTCTGCCGATTTCAACAACTTTTTTGATGTCATAAAAATTAAAATATTCAACAATACTATCGACTAACTTCCCATTGTCCCATAATGTAACCTTTTTTAAAGATTGATTTCTATCAAATAAAGAATCTGAACCTGTAATTAAACTTTTGTCGTTTACTTTATATTTCCGTTTTAAACTGCCGTCCTCATAGTATTCAAATTTAGTGACTTCGGTCTTATTATAATTACACCCTATAACAAATATGGCGATTAAAGGTAAAGTTAACCTATAATGTAATTTACTCATAATTATTGTTTTAGTTCATAACTACCAAAAATGTACAATGTGTTACCAGATTGAGTACCATAGTAGACTCGATTATATGAATTATTAGGATATCTTGATGTAGAAAAATCTGCTAAATTAGTTTTTATTCTTTTTTTAGATTCTAAATTAGAGTTTGTATAAATTAAAATAACATCATAATTTATAATCAAGGTCTCTGCGATGGTCTCAATATCTTTACCCACAAGCGTTGTCCCAACTCCTGTGCTGAGCATAGCTGAAGCATTGGAACACCTTTGTCGCGGTTTTTCCGAGTTGTAACCTTTTCTATTATTTCATATACCTAGTTAGGTATGTATTCAGAACTAGAAATTACATTACTTCCGTCAATTATTAAGACATCTTTAGCTTCTGTAAATTTAACAGATTTAAAGTTTGCTTTTAAATCTGTCACATCAAAATAAAGGAGATTTTTAAACCCTGAAATATTGTTACAAATACTCTCTTTAATCTTTGATTTCCTCAAGTCTAAGTATTCTAATTTTTCGTTATTTGACAAACTAAAAGGAAACATTTTCATATTAGAATCCCTGATATTCAAAACCTTAACATCTTTAATTTTTAGATCTTTTAAATCAAGAACATTCCTAGATTTAGTTATTGAAAATTCTTCCATATCAAATTTAAACTCAGAGAAATATTTTAAATAACAGTCATTAAATGTTATCACTTTAAGACTAGTTACTTTATTAAAATTAAACTCCCAATCTCCAAAATTTATTCCATAAAAATGTATTTGTTTTAAGTTTTCATTTTTAGACAAGTTGGACACTAATGTTTGTAAATTCACATTTTTACAATTCTTAAACCTAATTGCTTCTAGTTTTTTTAGCTTATCAAATATTAAAATATTTACCTTGCTGAAATCAATGTCGTCTATATATAATATTCGAATATCAGAGTGTAAAGCTTCCTTTTTTGTAAAACTATTATAATTAAAGTCTCCTATTACCTGTAATGAATATGGTTTACCATTCAAATTATTAGTATTCAAAACAAGAGTTTGTAAACTCTTAACACCTATCTCTTTTCTTAAGTCACCTTGTAATTTTGCAAAACTAGAAGTATAATTGTGATATACGTTTTGAGAAAAAGTATAAAATGGTATTATAAACAGAAATATTATTGCTATTTTTTTTAATTTCATTTCTAATATTTTTTAAAATAAACATTTTTATTAACAGTTATATACTTTCCATTCGAATTCAATACATGAACTTCTCCACTTCTTGTGTTAATAACTGAAGATTTAATACTAGGGTTATTTCTAGCTTCTTTTTTATCATTTGGACTAGGAACATCACCTCCTTGCATATCGGGATTATTATTAATTTTTGCAAAATCAACATTATGAGTATGAGTCATTGATGTCACAGTAACATCTTTAGTTCTGTGCTCTCTCATTGCTTTTACCTTACTTACCCCAATACTAGGCTCAACAGATGCTTTTTTATCTCCCTTTTGAACTTCTTTACCTTCTGTGATATATGATACTGTTCCTTCGATACCATCTACCTTCATGTTTACTTGAGCAAATTCTCTATTATCTACTCCAGTTGATTTTTCTAAAATACCTTCTTTTTGAGATTGTCTATCTTCGTTTGAAGCTAGCTCAAAAACTTTTTTTTCGTTTAATTCAGAGGTCTCTATTGTTTTTCCTTCATCTGTACTTCTTTGAACTTTTCGCTTTGCACTACCTTTCACTACATAAACCCTTCCATCAGAAGCTCCTTTTGAATCTTCTCCTATTTTATCACCATTCTTATCAATATATATCCCATCATATCCCATCGGAGCCATTCCATCCGGATCAATAAAATAAATCGGGTTATCAAAAGCATAATTATAAGGGGAATGCCTACGCATTTTTTCTGCGAGTGGGTCCACATTCATCCACCTACCCAAAGCCGCATCATAATTCCTAGCCCCAAAATCCAACCATTCTAATCCCAGTTCATCATTTTCCTCCTTTCCATTATAGCCGTAAGGATAATGCTGACCATTCACGACATTATTGTAACCCTTATGTTTAAGACCAAAAGGGTAGTAGTTGTTCTCTTCAACGATTTCAGAACTATCAACAGAACCATCGTTATTACTATCTTTATAGGACAATCTGATATTCCTTAAATGGTCTTTAAATTGATAGACATAATCAAAGCCACCTTGGTTATCGGGTTGTAGGTAGCCTTCTGGGTGAGAGAAGAATTGAATGCCATAGCCCACGTTATTTCCAATTAGTTGGCCGTTATTATCGATTTGATAGTTGCTTTCACTTTTATAAATAAAGCCATTGTCATAATCAGTGCTTGTGCTTTTAACCATGTTACCACTGTGATAATTTTTCACTATTTTTTTTAGCTTTACACCAGAAGCATCATATATATAAACAATTTGATCAGCCCCTTTTTCATTAGGGTCTTCTGCAAAGGTAATTGTTTTTGGTAAATTTAAGTGATTGTAGCTAATGGCGCTAATTTTTTTGTTAAGATCATGGGTTAAATTACCGTTAACATCATAAGCATAATCACTTACAGGCGCATCAATAAGTTCTTTAAAGCCAGCGCTTTGATCTGCATCATCGTGAACCATTCTTAATTGATTACTTCCAGTGAAGTAGCTATAATTAAGATCATCAATGATATCAATTTTTTGGTCAGCAGTAGCCCCATAACGTCTTAAGCCCATGATATTGCCATTATAATCATAAGTAATATTGCTAAGGCTGAAGTTTTCTAGTTCACCATCAAAGAGACCAGTCATGGCATGCGGTGTTAAATAATCAGCCGCTTTAATACGGTTAAGGGCATCATAGTGGTAGGCGTAGCTCCGTTTTTGGTTATGGGTATTTTGGCTTCGCCAATGGGTTTCAGAGATGTTGCCATTGTACAAAGCTGTTGTAGCATTATCTTCGGGATTATTGTAATTTAATTTAAAGGCAAAGAGCTGGTCTGGGTTGGGGCTATCAACATCATTAATGCTTTTTAGCCAGCCTCTAATATTATAACTGTAATCTATTTCTTGTAGACCATTGGTGTTTTGGTAATTTGTATTACTGCTGTCTTGTCCACCAACTTTTTTACTGATGAGTTGCCCGAGTTCATCATAGTGGTTAAAGACAATGAGTTCCTCACCTTGTTGATTAATGTTTTGAGTTTGCTTGAGCAGTCGTCCAGCGTGGTCGTAAGTAAATTTATCAACAATAGTGATGTTGGTTGGGTTCAAGCCATTTTTATCATGTGTTGTTGTGGTTTCAAGTACTTCACCAATAAAGTTGAGCTTAGAGTGGGTTTTAGTTTCAGAGTTCAAGTATTCGTTAATAGAATGGGTATAAATAGCTCTGGCTTTGTCATCATATTTAGTGAGGCTTGTAATCCATTGGTCTGTACCTAAAACGCGCACATGGCCACCAGTTGCTAAAGTTTTGGTATTGGTGGTAAAGTTACCATTGTTAAGGTTACTGGAATAAATAGAGCTGGCTTCAGCTTGTAGACCTCTAAGGTCAAAGTTGTAGTCATCGTAATAGTTAACGGTGTAAATCTCTAAATGTTCAATATTATTGCTAAACAAAGCGGTGTTCGTATAGTCAATTTCTAGCTGTCCACTAGCGATTAAAGCTTGTCTAGGATGGCGAGATTCGTATAAGTTTGTGTTGTGATAACTGAGTTGTTGCCAAAACTCACGCCCCATATGTCTGATGAAAGAACATTTACCAGTATAGGCCACTCTACCAAAAGCATCATATTTGGTAAAGAGCCATTGGTGGTTTTGTCTTAGCTTGGCATCTTGGGTTAAGACAGGACGGTTAAGTTTATCATAAACGATGTATTCCCAGCCTTTACCCGGTATTTTTTTCTTAACAAGGTTATTGCGATTATCATAACGATAAATATACCCTAAACCATCAATCAAGCTTTGTTTTACTTTTTGGGGATATCTAATAATAGGCTGTATTTGATAAGGCGGTTGGTTAAAAATACCTACCTGCCTAAAGTCTTGGGTTTGAACTTGTACATGATTATTAACTAACTTAAAAACCGCATTTGGTCCATCCATATGTCCTAAGAAAGCCAATTCTCGATTTTCGATTTGTCGGTTAAGGTCAAGATTAAGATTTAGCTTGGGGTTAAGCCCAACAGCCACATTAGTGTTAATATTTAAGATAAACTGTACAGTGTTATTTTGATCAACAGCCACACTTAAGCCACCCACAGCGCCATAATCATTTGGGATAACAGCCGTAGCAAGGTCAGTACCTTCAGGAAGATCGTTAAAGGCTCTTTTATAATCAAGGCGTTCACGTTCTGGCATATCAATTAACTCATACCAAGGGAAAAACCTTTGATAACTGAGTTTTTGACTACTGTTTAAACTAAGGTTTAGTCCAGAGACTTTGCCTTGTCCTTCGATGTAGAGTTGGTTGCTTTTGATATAAAGTTTATAATTGTAATCAAGCCCTTGTAGGCGTCCAACTTCTGTATCTTTAAAATTACCAAGAGGTTTAAGGTCAGCAATCATACCCTTATGTAAAGGGATTTCATTCGCAAAATTCATGTTGATATTAACCAAAAGATGACCGTTGTCTTGTTGCAAGACTAAACCGCCTTGACCGCCGTAGGTTTCAAATAAGTCTTGGTGCACGAGGCTTTGATCGTCATAATCGGCTAAATGCTTTTGGTACTGATCAGCTAAGCTTTTATCAACTTTAGCTACTTGAGTCCACGGCACAGCGATGCCACCTTGTAAATCAGCTGAGAAATTATCAGCTTGGAGTTGGTAGCTTAATTCAGGAGATAAGACATAACTTAAATTACCATAATCATCGTACACATAGTAGGTGTCATGGGCCTGTCCATTATCATAAGTACGTTTAAGGACCACTTGGCCTAACTTGTTTTTAAACTCTTCAGTGGTGTGGTCATGAGCTTGAGCTTGGTTGGGTTGCCAATTTTCATCTTTAGTAATGCTTTTATAAAGCTGTTGCGGCGCATAATAACCACGATCTACTAGTATATGCGGTACAGTAGAAGTGGTGTCAGTAAAGCTCACATCAAATCGTTTCACCTCACCTTGGGTATTGGTTTGGTAATCAAATTTAATGGTATGATCTGTATCATGAGCGAGTTGTACTTGCCAATCATTTCCGGGAGCACCTTGTTCAAAGACACGATTGAGTGGTGAACGCTCTAGATGCTTTTCGCTGTAGGCTAATACGCCATCAGCAGCACCGTATCTGTTGGTATAAAAATTTTCTTGAAGAGCTAAAGGATTGGTTCTTAAACTTAAAGAAGACGGGTTTAAGCTATCGCTAAACGGGAGGTATTCTTTAGTTTGTCGGCCTAAACTATCATAGCTAAAAAAAGAGATGATGTCGTGAGAAGACGGGCTGTTGGCTTTAAGCACTTGTTGGATCGGTCGCCCTAAACCATCAAAATACTGGACGCTTTCAGTAGCCTGCGAAGTCGTAGGATTAGTTATAGAGTTACTGGTAGCTTGTCGATAACTGGTGGTTTTGATATAGTTTTGGTCTTGATCTTGAGCAGAAGCCATTATGCTAAAACACAAGGCTATCGTAAGAAAAGCTATAGAAGAAAAGTGTTGTAAAGAAGTCATAATAGAGTTGATTATTGGTTAGATGTCTGACGGTAGTTGTAGTCGTATTCCTCTACGATATGGCCCTGTTCATCTTTGATGCGTTCTAAGCGATTAAACGCGCCATATTCGTAGTAAAGGCTTTGTCCTCTAGGGTCAGTCACTGAGGTAACGCCAATTAAAGGGTCGTAAGTATAGGTGGTGATCTGAGCGTTTGAATAAGTGCTTCTAAGCTGCTCTAATAAATTTCGTAAATCATCTTCCGTTTGTTGGCAGTTAGCACCTAAGCAGTTAGCATCAGCATCGGCGGCCGCTTGAAGGCTAGAAATAAGGCTAGGGTTAATTTGATTGTAGGCGATATTAACAAGTTTTGCAATGGGTTTAGAGTTATGATAGCCATAAATATAACTGATAGGAACATCGCCAGTTTGTCTAACCTGTAAAACATTAGAGTCTTGGTCGTATTGTTCATACTTGATTTTAGAGTCTAAGGCTTGATTTGATTTTGCGAAAAGTACTTCAGATAATTCAAAAATGGAATTGGTTGAGTTGGTCGAATTTTGAATAGGACTAATATCAGTAGGCGAGGAGTATACTTTAGCTAGCTTAGAAGTGAGCTTATCTGTGTTAAAAGTTTCTACAGCTACCGGTTCTGCAATTCGATTGGTATTCACTAATGCTTGGGTATTCCAAGAATACCAAGCAGGTGTATTATAGGGATAAAACATGACTTGCTTAGAAGATTCAACGACCTCATTATTTGAACTATAAGTTGTAGTTGTAGTAGATTTGGGTTGGTATGTATTAGACCAATAGTCTGTGTCAGAAATCTGAGTTAAAGTATCCGCTAAGCTACCATCAGCATTATAATAGTAATTAGTGGTTTTAATTTCCTTTTGAAGAGACTTCATAAAGTTATGATTTTTAAATTTATAGTTTACCGAAGAATCATAAGGTCTATCAGTCTCATAATTTTGACAATTAAAAAAGAAATTCGAATAATTCCAAAGCTGGTCTGCAAATGTTATCCAATCTGTCTTACGGTTGTAAAAATCCTTATTTATATAATCTTCATAAGTTTCATAAAACTGTGGCCAAGGACAAATAATAACATTATCCATTATAAAATTACTTGTGCTACTAGGTGATTTCTCTTTCCCTTTATAAGTGAAAATGGATCTGGCCAGTTTATTAGATATAAAATCATAATTTAATTCTTTTGTCATTATGATCTTTGAATCATTGTCAAACGTACTACTTTTTGATAGTTTACCTTGATAAATAGAGGTATCAACAGCGGGTAAAAAAGGGAATTTATAACCTCCTGGGTAGGATGGATAATTTCTGGGAGAGCTATATTCAAAGTGCTCTTTTGATCCATCCATATGAGTAACCCAAACATCTTCATAGCCAACATAACTGTTCTGGGTTAAAGTGGCGTATACAGAATTTAATTCCTCTGTGACTTCATAATTAATATATAGAGGTGGGTTGGTCGGTTTATATGTATTCATTACGCTATGTACTGTCATAACTTCAGCCAAATAAGTTCTCTTTGAAATGCTATATTTTTTTATGTTAGCTAGGAAACCATCTGTGACTCCTGAACTTGTTTCGTTTAATGAGTGAATTGTAGGTAGATTTTCTTGTGGAAAACTTATTGTGTCACTGTAATTTATAATATTTGGAGGTATACTTTCACTATATAAATATTTTTTATGGTATTTAGGTGTAGTATTATCTTTAGAATCTTGAAATATGACTTCTTTGACTCGAACACCACCACCAGGAACTTCTTTATCTAATAATGGTTTAAAATTTAAATAATAAATATTGACCCTTTGTTGAGCTGAAGTTTGACTTTCTGGATGAAAACGAAAAACATAAGTTCCAGGCTCTAGGGTTAAATTTTGATTTACAGTATCATCATAATCAAAACGAACAGCACCAATACGAGTTTCTTGGTTATTTTCTATTTTTATGATCTCAAATAGCGTTAACCCAGGCGTTCCTGAATCCATATTACCTGAATAGTTTGAATCCTCTGACCCCGCTCCACTAGAATCACCATCACTAGGACCATAAATGCCTGTATCACCAGGATCTGAAGCGTGATTATACGTAGCAGTAGATCTAATTGTAAATTCCTTTTTTTCATATATGGTAATTGTCTCTTGGTTAGGTTGAGTACCAGTATTGTTCAGATTGATAGTTTGCTTAATCCAGTTATTTGGATTAAGCCTTTTGTATTCTTGTAAGGATAACTCTCTTGATCCTATATGGTAAAAGTCATTACTTTCAAAGATAAATTTCTTTATTCCGCCATTTGGATACTCGATATGACTTATTAATCCTTTTGTAACATTGTCAATGTCAGCTGTTTTTCTATCTGTTCTAAAAATCATTGGTGTTCCAGGATTATATGGTTTTTTATAGTATCCCCAATAATCTTTATGAATGCTTCCAAAACCCTCAGTTAAATATTCATTATATATAATTTTGTAAGTTTGAGCATCAGATGTATCACCGCCGTAGACTTTTAAATTTTTTAAGTATAATCTTTTGAAGTCACTTACAAACTGATTTGTATTTATAGTGGGTACGCTATCGTATTCTATTTTTACTGACTTAATTGCTTCATTAGAAACTAAACCATCAGAATTAAGTTTTTTTAAAGAAATACTATCTAAAATAGCACCAGTTGAAACTTGATATTCAGGATGATCTGATTTGTAATAAAAATTTAATCTGCTATTATCTGTTAAGTTTATTTCATCAATTTTTAATGACTCTATGCTAATATGGTTGAAACTATAAATTTTTTGTGGCTCTAAAATTGATTGGTTGATAGCTTTAGTACCAAGATCCTCAGCATCTTCACCTAAGTAGTTTTGATAAATATGATCTTTATTATTAGGGTGTAAATCATGTTTAGTGATGTTTCTGGATAATGGTAAGCTTTCTTCAAATTCATTATACTTATATTCTACAAGAGTTTCTCCTTTATAATCTAATACCTCTTTGACTTTCCATGCACTTGTATACTTATGTATATCCTGAGTTCCTATTAATGTGGGTTGTTCAAATTGCCCATGAGGAACTATTGAACTAAATGTTGTTGTGCGTGTCTTTTCTTTTTGATTTAAGATGTATCTTCTCCCTTGATTATCAATAACTTCAAAGAAATCAATTTCAAATTTTCCAGTAATATCATTTAAATTAGAATAGACTTTTATAATTAAATTATTGTCATTACTCAAGTAGTTTACTTTATATGCATTATTTTGTTTTGTAATAATAAATTTTGCATTTAAACCATTTAAATTCAAATGAAAAAGATCATATTCTTTATCGAAACCACCTCTTTTGTAGTTTGAATATAAATCAATCGGGTATTTAGACGAACCAAATCCTTCTGTATTCCACAAATAATTTTCAAAAGATTCAGTATTGGGGATGCCGTTAATTCCAAATTCTTCATAACCGGTAAAGTATATGCCATAATTAAAAGGGGCTTGAGTTGGGTATTTGTCATCACGAATGCCCATTACAGTACGAGAAATCACAATATCACCACTTATAGACCATCCAGTACCAACAATACCTGAGCGTTCATCAACACGGTTGCCTAAAGTGCTATAGCTTAAAGATATAGGAATGCTAAAGTCCTTGCTTTGAGCGCTGACTAAAGGGAGGCTAATATCAGGTTGCCCAGTATAATAGTTAACAGGTAATTCATCAAACCGCATCAAATTTGCCACTGATGGTGATGGCGGTACTATATTCGGTAATTGTGGTGGATTAATTTGGGATTGTTGATTAGAATTCTGAGCAAGCGCAGTGTAATAAAAAAATAAAACAATTAAAATGGATAAGATATTTTTCATATGAGGTTAGGTATTAAATTCTGCTAAATGAAAACAAATATATATGTGTAAGTAGTACTGTTAAATTTTTTTTTTTGTTAAATTATAGTAATTTAACGTTTATGATGTTAAATAAGAACCTTAGATAATATATTTCACCTTGAATTTAAACGCAAAGTCATCAAACGGTATAAGCTTGATTTAGGTAAAATTAAAAGAATAGGGCATGGTGAAAAACCCTTCTAGATTATAATCGTTAAAATTAAAATTCTTAATCATCGAGTAATTACAATAATGATGATAGAACTAAAATAATTTCATACTGAAGCAAGACGAAGCATGAATGCCCCACCAGTAGTGAAAAAGATAACGGCAATGACCGCTGAATTTCCGTTCTCTAATGCGATGTCTGAAACCACTCATCGTATTTATAAATCAGAGTTTGTGGGTGGTAAACATTCAGAAGACCTAGCATCACATATTGCAAGCCTTAATGACTTTATGGAATATTACAATCATCACAGATATCCGTGTCGTCTTTACGGCAAAACGCCCATGGAAATTATCAACGGTCAAGAAATCGATAAACAACTATTTACTCAACAACTCAAAGAAGCCAAACTCAAACGGCTTGAAGCTAATCGTAATTTTAATGCGTGCGTAGCTAGGATAGGGTGTAAGCCGTCTTAATTCTACTAAAAATTTACAAATCAGTATGATTTATAGTACGTTTTAATAGTTCAAGACGTCTCATTTAAGTTTGAACTATCGCTTCAAGAGACAACTCTATATTTTAATACTTTAATGAACTTAAGCGGTGTGGTTACTAAGATTTAAAATAGTATCATAATCCAATCTCTTTATCCATAGGTATTGTCCCAACTCCTGTGCTGAGCGAAGCCGAAGCATTGGAACACTTTTATCGCGGTTTTTCCGAGTTGTAACGTGCTCAACCTTGATGGGGATATCCCTAAAGAAGTGGTCATTGAAGATAAACAAGCACAGGAACAATTAAGGTTAATATCTGAACTGGATACCAATGACAGAGCTATTATCTTTAAAATGATTGATTCCTTCCTGACCAAAAAGAAGTTTAAAGACTTCTTTCAAAAAAATGTAGCTTCGCTTTAAAGCACAAAAAAATGGAGTGGCTTTCAGAAACGCGATTTTGACATTTTGCAAAGGTTCATGCCATATATAATAACACTAAATTATAATTATTCTTGTTATAACGCCAGGCAGATTAAACAAAACATGAAATAAAATACAATATTTTAATCCATAATTTAATCTAATGAAACCTAAAGCAAGGCTAAACGTATATATTGGTATTAGATAAAAGTAATATAAAAAGCTATTATTAGGAAACATCAGATTAAAGGAGTTAAAATGCAATAAAGTGAATACTAATGCTATTATATAAAATATTACATTAAAATATTTGTTCCAAAAATTTTCTATACTGTTCATTTTCTTTTTGTTAAATAAATATTGATAAATAGTAAAATAAAAAATAAAGAAAATTGATAGTAGTAAGTATGTATTATAAATAGTAACCCCCATTACTTCTAAATCAAATAAAGAATTAAATAACTTTACAGAAATTAAGCTTGACAAAAGGGAGCAAGATATTCTGAAAGATTTAATGTTGAATTTCCCAAGCCATAACCTAAAGGTAAATTCTTCAATAAATGGAGAAATAAAAAGCAATGATATTAAGGCTAAGTATAATTCATTATTATTCAAGGTTTTCGCATCTGCATTAAATTCTGATACATAAAAAAATAATTCATATATAATATTAATTGCTAAACTACATATTAGAAAAAAAAGAAAAATAAGAATATACATCTTAAAAAAGATAAATATTTTCTTGGTTCTATTCTTATTTTTAACGATCTGATAAGGTTTTAATAAATACGATATAGTATTAAACATAACTTATTATTTGTTTTTAATTTTTTCAATCATCTGTTCATATTTTTTAATTATCGAATTTATTTTATGTTGAGTTTTTCTACTAATTTCATCTTGTTTTGATTGTGGAGCGATTGTACCAGACCATTCATCATTCAATTCTACAGTAACGTTCCCATACATGGCTAATATACTTCTTAATAAAACCCTTTGCGCAACCACCTCTCCCTCTTCAGCTTTGCCAGCATTTCTTGTTTTTGTTATTTCTAATAACATTTCATTAATCAGTATCATTTGCTCTAAAAGTTTTTTTCGACTTCTATGAATGGCTTCAATCTCTATCAACAATTGTATAACTTGATCTTGGTTTCTTTTTAATTCAGCGACATAACTAATTTCGAAAGCATCTACAAAAATTTTGGCGTCTTTATCTAGTCTTACTGCTTCATCATACATAAATGTTATTACTTCTTCTGTAAAAAAATTATCATCTTTGAAATCTTTTAAAGTATCATCTTCCGGAGTATGACCTATGGAAACTAAATTATTTTTTGTTCCATCCCAATTCTCAGGATCATGTACTAGATATATATTTCTATCTCCATCGTCTCTAACATCCAAAATATTTCCATTTTCATCAATAAATGTTGATGCAAGCTCTTCAGGTGCGTGAGAAAATAAGCCTGTTGGATCTACAAAATTTATTGGATTATTATAGCAGTATTGGTATGGGTTAATTGAAGGTACTATTTCGGTTAAGGGATCTATATTCATCCACCTTCCAAGTGAAGCATCATAATTCCGCGCTCCAAAATCCAACCATTCTAAGCCAAGCTCGTCGTTTTCTTCTTTGCCATTGTAACCGTACGGGTAATGCTCGCCGTTGACCACATTATTATACCCTTTATGTTTCAGACCAAAGGGATAGTAGTTTATGCGTTTTTTTTCTTCGGACGCACTTTTTTCAGAGTGTACCAACTCCAAAAAATTAAAAAAATCGGTATCGAGTTTCTTGCATCCCATTGAGCCACTAATATACGGATTGGTATTAATTCCCTCGCAACGCCAACCCAATTATTTTTATCAAAACATCCCTTGTCTTGGTGTTGCTCCCTTTCCTTGCTTGGGCTTCCGCTCCTTTTGGCCAGCAACACTTTTTTGATGTTTAATGATTGGTTTTATCGGTAAAAAAGAGTTGCCAAAAAGGCCAGAGCAAAAGCCCTTTCCAAAGCTATGTTTACATAACGGTCTGTTATAGTAACATTCATTTGATTTCTGTACTATAACGCCATTATGTAAAATATCCGACTGATGCCTTTGCGCTCGGTTCTGAACTCGGATTGATATTTATGTTATTGATTTAAAAGATTGCGTCCGACTAACGCCCTGCGGTTGTTTCATTTTAAAAGCTGATGCAACTCCAACGCTTTATTCCGCCTCTGTTACATCAACTTTTAAAACGTTTGAAGCGGAACAGACGTTTTAAAAAGATGGAGATTTACAAGCCCCGAACTTCGTTTTTGGCAATAACCTTAATCAATCTTCAGCTTTTTAAAATGATAGCCACTTATGCGGCGATTGAGCATAATAAATTAACTTTCGTAGTGCGCTGGCAGCAGCGTTGGGCTTTCAGCGTGGGCGATGTCGGCAATTTTACATAACGCAATTTATAACTGCACAAGCTGACCGATTTTGTCAACTGTAAACTCTGATTGTGCATTATAAAGCTCCTGCGTTATGTAACTTTGCTTTGGGTAAGTTTTTATGTAGTAGCTTTTTGCAGGGAACAGCTCTTTGCTTTTTTAAGGATCCTGTTTCTTTAAACGACTAAATTTCCTTAAAAAAGTAATGTGCTGTGTGAGCGTTGGAACATAAAAACTTACATTGCGGTGGCGAGCGGAACAAAACAAAAAACTGGGTTTTGTTTTGTGGGGATTAATTCAGCTAATCGGATGGAAGTTGTTCACGATTTCGTGCAAGTTCTCCAAGTCGTCTTGTAAATATCTTTCGGTGGAACTGATGTAACGATGTCCAGCTAAATATTGAACCTTTCTTAAATTATATTGCCCTAACCAATTTGTAATTACCGATGCCCTGATTTGATGTGCATTATTTACTTTGTGATTAATCTTTTTCAGCTTCTTGACAATCGCTAAAATGGTATTTGATAATCGTTTATTATTTGGAATAAAAAGACGTTCACTTTGCACATTTTTACGTCTTACGATTTCTTCCCTTATTTCCTTTACATATTCCAATAGTTCTATGACTTGCCACGATTTTAGCTCCAGCATTCTTGCATTACTTCGTTTACCACTTTTTATATAAATCTTGCCTTTGTAGAGTTCTAAATTTTCAAGTTCTAACTGTCGTAATTCGGTTGTGTTCAAGCCTTGGTAAACCATTAAACCAACAATAACTTTATTTCGTTTTGAGGTGTACTTGTGATATTCTTCTTGGTAATTTTCTGTATCAAAACTATAATATAAGTCTTCCAGTTCATCAGCTTCCAATAAATTATAGTTGATGATTCTTTTTGCTCCCTTTAGATTAACATTCTCTATTGGATTATCTGCTCTGTAATTTTCAGACATTAAAAACTTGAAGTAATTTTTTACAATATTTATACGTTTTTGAACTGTAGTTTTTGTGTTCTCTTTTCTCTGTAAATACTTGATATATTTTAGCATTTTATTATAATCTATATACTCTGGATTTGTATGGTTTCGTTTGCACCATTTTATAAATAAATCTATGTGATTACTGTAATTTTCGATTGTGCTTTTACTGTAATTTTCTTTATGCAAATACGTTCTATATTCCATCATTTTCTATTGTTTTAAGTAAGTGTGTGTAGATTTGGGTAGATTCCAGAGAACTATGGCCTAAAAAAGTTTTTATGCTTTCTAATGGTACATTTTGTTGCAATAAATGTGTGGCGATACTATGACGTAAAATGTGTAGTGTGATTTCTTTTTCTGCAATAGTTTTATTGTTGGTTGCTTGTACGATTGCTTTTAATCTGTTAGCAAAACTCATTCCTTGCATTCGCTTTCCTTGTTGGCTTACAAAAAGAGCTTCCGTAGCTTTTGCATTGTAAAATTCTGGTCGAGCTTCGTAAATGTAATCTTCCAATATTTCTGCATTCTTTCGGTTGATTGGCACAAAACGTTCTTTATAGTTTTTTCCTTTTCTAACAAACACTCGTTCCTTATCAAAATATATATCGCTTAAATCCAAGTGTACTGCTTCGTTTCTTCTTAATCCGCAACTATATAAAACGGTTAAAATAGCTTTGTCTCTTAATTTAAATCTGTTTTCACTATGACTAAATTCTGTTGCTCTGAACAATTGCTTTATTTCTGATTGTGTAAGTATATTTAGCTTTTCTTCGGTTGGTTGTTTCTCTGACTTTAAATGTATGTTGATGCCTTTATGATTGTGATTTTTCAAGTATTCACTAAACTTTTTTAGAGCCTGTTGATGTTTGTTCAAATAACTTTTACTTAATGCTCCGCTTCGTCTTTCATTAACTCGCTGTTGTAAATAACTGTAATAGTCTTTGACCGTTTTTGTAGTAATATCATTGATATTGTTAATGTTATACTGTTCCAGATAATGAAAGAACTCTTTTAAGTGATTTGGCAAGTAATACACCGTACTTTCTGCATAACCCAAGATGTCCAACCATTCTTTATAATTGGCAACGAACATTTTAAAAACTTCGTTTTGTAGTTTTAACTTTTTCACTTCGGTATGTGGCTTTTGTGGTTTTGTGAACCGATTGCCTTAACTCACTGTAAATCTTTTGTTTAATCGGTTCAAATAGGTTTGGTTCAATCTGAACCGTTGGCTCGATTGATTTTATCGATACAATCCTGTAACGCCTTTTGTATGGTGGCTTTTAGGTTGCTGTATTCTTCTTTGTCTGCCAGTTCGTAACGATAGGTTTTCTTGTTCTTGTCCTTTACCCTTACAATATTTTCGGTGTCCAATAATTCTAAAAAACGTCTGCGAACTGTTGATTTTGGAAGCCTTATCCATCTTCGGACTTCTGCATTTGTAAATGTGGTTTGATTTTCCTGTACGAGTATAAGTTTCAAAAATTCAAAGAAGCTTCTACACGCACCACTCAACAAATCGCTTTTATGTAGCAGTGTTTCAATGATAAGTTCGTTGGCTTCTTCTATATCTTCAATCGTAGTTTCTATATATTCTTCGCCTGTTTGCTCGTCATATTTTTTCTCTCTTTGGAACTGCTTATAAAATGTAATGACTTCTATAAATTGTAAATAATGGCTGTTGGTTCTACGTGGTTTAAATACGGATTGTGGCAACTCTAAATATTCTGCAAAAGGATTGATAACCTTGATTGGTTTTAAGATACGTTGTAGATTCTTTAGGGTTTCCCTTGCTTTTTGTTCTGCTTCTAAATCTATTTTTCCAGCACTTAATTTGCGTTGGTAATCCATTATTCTTTTATCCTGTTCTTGGCTTTCATCAATGTAGAGTAGGAACGAGCGATTACTATTATCTTCGTAAATACTTTCCTGTGTGGTACATCCTGCAACACTTACAGGTCCTTCAACCGTTAAATGGATTGTTCGTGTTGTTCCTTTGGTATCTTTGTGAACAACCGTTTTAGTAATTCGTTTTTTGGTTTGTAATTCCCGCAATGGATAGAGTACGCTTTCTGCTCCGTCCAAATCTTCTATTAAAATTAATTTGTGTTGTAACTCTGTGCGATTGAAGTAATAAAATGCGTTGGCACTTAAAACTGTCATTTCTACTTTATCTTCTTGTGGTATCAGTTCCGATACTTTGGATTGTAAATGTGTTTTTCCTGTTCCGGAACTTCCCAAGCTGATACAATGCAATGGGTTATTTGTTTTGCGAGAAGTAAATATCAAGTACATTGTTTGCCTGTTGTATGCTTCGCCGATTACTCCAGACTTTCCAATAAGTTCATTGGTCTTTTTTAGTAAATCTTTTCGTTTTGCCAGTTTGATAGCTTCCTTTTCTTCACTTGCCGATAATTCTTTAAAATAGGGTTTGTGTAATTCTGCTTCTTTTTCGAGTAATAAAAAACGATAGTTTTCCAGTTCGTGGGTAAGCTCCTGTAATGTTCTACGTGCTACGCTTGTTCCTATTTCCAACCGTTCTGCAACTTTTCTCGTGAACTTCTCGACTTGGTTATCGTTGTACAGGTCTATCGAGTGCCTTAAAATATTGTGCTGTTTGGGTTTCTGTATGGATAATGTTATTCGTAAACTCTCTAATTTGTTGAGTTTAATTCCACCTAAAACGTGAGTTTCAAGATGTTTTGTGATGTAACTGTAGTTGTTCGGGTTACTCGTATCTAACATTGTTCAAAAGTTTTTAAAACACATTATTGGATACAAAGAAACACAATAATATTTATTTGAACAATATTTTTATGTTTTTATAACTACTTTAATGTTTATATATTTGCTAAAACCTTTGATAATACGTGTATTGACACATAATAATATATATTTATGAGTTCGTTTGGTAAAAAATTGACAGAGTGCAGGAAAGCTAAAAACCTATCTCAAAAAGAACTGGCGAGTATTTTTAATACGTCCCATACCACCATTGGCAAGTACGAACGTGATGAGATGACACCAAGTATTGAAGCCGCTAAAAAACTGGCGAAGATTCTCGATACTACTGTTGGTTATCTGTTGGGCGAGAGTGACAATGCAAACTTGTTCAAAGACCCTAAAATGTTGCAACGGTTTCAGGATATTTCTAACCTTGATGACAAGGACAAAGAATGTTTGTTAACTACCGTCGACCATTTTATAAAGGCTTCCAAGATTAGTGCTATGTAACAAAAAAACCTCCTCGTTAAAGGTGGTTTCAATCTATATCAAATTTTATTAAAATTATTCTTACTTCCTTTTCAAAATCACATTGTCGAGCTTCAACTTATTTTTGTCTTTTACTTTAATTACAAACTCTCGTTGATTCATATAACCATTTGATAGTTTCTCGGCTATACTTTCATTATCAGAACATTTCAAAAGCAAAGTATCTGCTGTATGCTTCCAAACGCCTTCACATTTGGGATTAAAATCGTGTCCTCTTATACTCAAAATAAACACACTATCTTCTTTCAGCTCTAAATTATATTGAGTATTTGAGCCTTGAATTTGCCCTTTTGACAAACCATAAAAACTACCTATTAAATCATCATCACTAACATTTTTGTATGTAGAACATCCAATACAAAAAATCAGTAATACTAATATTAAAATCCTTATTCTCATAGCATTATTTTATTTTGGTGTAAATGGTAGGCACTATACTTTTTAAAGTAGCATTTGCAGGTAATGTTTGTAATGTACTTTTTAACTGTGGGTAAGCCTTTATCAAATCGTTACGTGTTGAATTAATATTTACAGGACTTATTCCTGTATTGGCTGTTCCTCCTTGTTTATATGGTTGATTTCCTGTTGCTGGGTCTGTTACTCCCTGTACCCAACTTGGGGTTATCTGACTTTGAGAATTAAGACCACCAACACTTGAAGGGTCATAAGCCCATTGCGCTTTATAACCTGCCACTTCATCATAAACATCTTGAGCCAGTGTATTACCAGTAGATGAATCAAAAGCTATATCGCCTGTTTCAAATTGTCCTGCGTGTGTTGTTTCGTGTGTAAACAATGCTGTACCGCTATAGCTGATAACAATTTCATTAGTAGAAGTATCTAACTTAACACCGTTTTGTGCTGCTCCAGAATCTAAACTATAAACTTGTTTACTCGATTCTAAAACACCTAAATTGGAAACAGCATCATTAAGACCATTAACCCTATCTTGCATATTTCCAATACGACTGGCAAGTTTTTTGGCACTCCATCCTTTTTCAGCAGCTTTAGCATTCAAACCATCAATTTTACCTTGAAGCTTATCTCTTTGAGCTATGATATTTTGTTTTTGCTTATCAAACTCTTTCTGGCTTCCTGGTGCTATTTGCTTACCATCAGGGTCTATAAAGATTATCGGATTATTTCCAACAAAACCGTATGGCGTTATATCTTGATACTTTTCCGCTAATGGGTCAACATTAAACCACCTACCAAGAGCAGTATCGTAATTTCTTGCTCCGAAGTCGTGCCAATTTAAACCAAGTTCCTCTTGGTTCTCTTTCCCTTGATAATCATAAGGATGATGCGTTCCATTCACCACATTATTGTAACCTTTGTGAAGTCCACCAAAGGGATAGTAGTTTATGCGTTTTTTTTCTTCGGACGCACTTTTTTCAGAGTGTACCAACTCCAAAAAATTAAAAAAATCGGTATCGAGTTTCTTGCATCCCATTGAGCCACTAATATACGGATTGGTATTAATTCCCTCGCAACGCCAACCCAATTATTTTTATCAAAACATCCCTTGTCTTGGTGTTGCTCCCTTTCCTTGCTTGGGCTTCCGCTCCTTTTGGCCAGCAACACTTTTTTGATGTTTAATGATTGGTTTTATCGGTAAAAAAGAGTTGCCAAAAAGGCCAGAGCAAAAGCCCTTTCCAAAGCTATGTTTACATAACGGTCTGTTATAGTAACATTCATTTGATTTCTGTACTATAACGCCATTATGTAAAATATCCGACTGATGCCTTTGCGCTCGGTTCTGAACTCGGATTGATATTTATGTTATTGATTTAAAAGATTGCGTCCGACTAACGCCCTGCGGTTGTTTCATTTTAAAAGCTGATGCAACTCCAACGCTTTATTCCGCCTCTGTTACATCAACTTTTAAAACGTTTGAAGCGGAACAGACGTTTTAAAAAGATGGAGATTTACAAGCCCCGAACTTCGTTTTTGGCAATAACCTTAATCAATCTTCAGCTTTTTAAAATGATAGCCACTTATGCGGCGATTGAGCATAATAAATTAACTTTCGTAGTGCGCTGGCAGCAGCGTTGGGCTTTCAGCGTGGGCGATGTCGGCAATTTTACATAACGCAATTTATAACTGCACAAGCTGACCGATTTTGTCAACTGTAAACTCTGATTGTGCATTATAAAGCTCCTGCGTTATGTAACTTTGCTTTGGGTAAGTTTTTATGTAGTAGCTTTTTGCAGGGAACAGCTCTTTGCTTTTTTAAGGATCCTGTTTCTTTAAACGACTAAATTTCCTTAAAAAAGTAATGTGCTGTGTGAGCGTTGGAACATAAAAACTTACATTGCGGTGGCGAGCGGAACAAAACAAAAAACTGGGTTTTGTTTTGTGGGGATTAATTCAGCTAATCGGATGGAAGTTGTTCACGATTTCGTGCAAGTTCTCCAAGTCGTCTTGTAAATATCTTTCGGTGGAACTGATGTAACGATGTCCAGCTAAATATTGAACCTTTCTTAAATTATATTGCCCTAACCAATTTGTAATTACCGATGCCCTGATTTGATGTGCATTATTTACTTTGTGATTAATCTTTTTCAGCTTCTTGACAATCGCTAAAATGGTATTTGATAATCGTTTATTATTTGGAATAAAAAGACGTTCACTTTGCACATTTTTACGTCTTACGATTTCTTCCCTTATTTCCTTTACATATTCCAATAGTTCTATGACTTGCCACGATTTTAGCTCCAGCATTCTTGCATTACTTCGTTTACCACTTTTTATATAAATCTTGCCTTTGTAGAGTTCTAAATTTTCAAGTTCTAACTGTCGTAATTCGGTTGTGTTCAAGCCTTGGTAAACCATTAAACCAACAATAACTTTATTTCGTTTTGAGGTGTACTTGTGATATTCTTCTTGGTAATTTTCTGTATCAAAACTATAATATAAGTCTTCCAGTTCATCAGCTTCCAATAAATTATAGTTGATGATTCTTTTTGCTCCCTTTAGATTAACATTCTCTATTGGATTATCTGCTCTGTAATTTTCAGACATTAAAAACTTGAAGTAATTTTTTACAATATTTATACGTTTTTGAACTGTAGTTTTTGTGTTCTCTTTTCTCTGTAAATACTTGATATATTTTAGCATTTTATTATAATCTATATACTCTGGATTTGTATGGTTTCGTTTGCACCATTTTATAAATAAATCTATGTGATTACTGTAATTTTCGATTGTGCTTTTACTGTAATTTTCTTTATGCAAATACGTTCTATATTCCATCATTTTCTATTGTTTTAAGTAAGTGTGTGTAGATTTGGGTAGATTCCAGAGAACTATGGCCTAAAAAAGTTTTTATGCTTTCTAATGGTACATTTTGTTGCAATAAATGTGTGGCGATACTATGACGTAAAATGTGTAGTGTGATTTCTTTTTCTGCAATAGTTTTATTGTTGGTTGCTTGTACGATTGCTTTTAATCTGTTAGCAAAACTCATTCCTTGCATTCGCTTTCCTTGTTGGCTTACAAAAAGAGCTTCCGTAGCTTTTGCATTGTAAAATTCTGGTCGAGCTTCGTAAATGTAATCTTCCAATATTTCTGCATTCTTTCGGTTGATTGGCACAAAACGTTCTTTATAGTTTTTTCCTTTTCTAACAAACACTCGTTCCTTATCAAAATATATATCGCTTAAATCCAAGTGTACTGCTTCGTTTCTTCTTAATCCGCAACTATATAAAACGGTTAAAATAGCTTTGTCTCTTAATTTAAATCTGTTTTCACTATGACTAAATTCTGTTGCTCTGAACAATTGCTTTATTTCTGATTGTGTAAGTATATTTAGCTTTTCTTCGGTTGGTTGTTTCTCTGACTTTAAATGTATGTTGATGCCTTTATGATTGTGATTTTTCAAGTATTCACTAAACTTTTTTAGAGCCTGTTGATGTTTGTTCAAATAACTTTTACTTAATGCTCCGCTTCGTCTTTCATTAACTCGCTGTTGTAAATAACTGTAATAGTCTTTGACCGTTTTTGTAGTAATATCATTGATATTGTTAATGTTATACTGTTCCAGATAATGAAAGAACTCTTTTAAGTGATTTGGCAAGTAATACACCGTACTTTCTGCATAACCCAAGATGTCCAACCATTCTTTATAATTGGCAACGAACATTTTAAAAACTTCGTTTTGTAGTTTTAACTTTTTCACTTCGGTATGTGGCTTTTGTGGTTTTGTGAACCGATTGCCTTAACTCACTGTAAATCTTTTGTTTAATCGGTTCAAATAGGTTTGGTTCAATCTGAACCGTTGGCTCGATTGATTTTATCGATACAATCCTGTAACGCCTTTTGTATGGTGGCTTTTAGGTTGCTGTATTCTTCTTTGTCTGCCAGTTCGTAACGATAGGTTTTCTTGTTCTTGTCCTTTACCCTTACAATATTTTCGGTGTCCAATAATTCTAAAAAACGTCTGCGAACTGTTGATTTTGGAAGCCTTATCCATCTTCGGACTTCTGCATTTGTAAATGTGGTTTGATTTTCCTGTACGAGTATAAGTTTCAAAAATTCAAAGAAGCTTCTACACGCACCACTCAACAAATCGCTTTTATGTAGCAGTGTTTCAATGATAAGTTCGTTGGCTTCTTCTATATCTTCAATCGTAGTTTCTATATATTCTTCGCCTGTTTGCTCGTCATATTTTTTCTCTCTTTGGAACTGCTTATAAAATGTAATGACTTCTATAAATTGTAAATAATGGCTGTTGGTTCTACGTGGTTTAAATACGGATTGTGGCAACTCTAAATATTCTGCAAAAGGATTGATAACCTTGATTGGTTTTAAGATACGTTGTAGATTCTTTAGGGTTTCCCTTGCTTTTTGTTCTGCTTCTAAATCTATTTTTCCAGCACTTAATTTGCGTTGGTAATCCATTATTCTTTTATCCTGTTCTTGGCTTTCATCAATGTAGAGTAGGAACGAGCGATTACTATTATCTTCGTAAATACTTTCCTGTGTGGTACATCCTGCAACACTTACAGGTCCTTCAACCGTTAAATGGATTGTTCGTGTTGTTCCTTTGGTATCTTTGTGAACAACCGTTTTAGTAATTCGTTTTTTGGTTTGTAATTCCCGCAATGGATAGAGTACGCTTTCTGCTCCGTCCAAATCTTCTATTAAAATTAATTTGTGTTGTAACTCTGTGCGATTGAAGTAATAAAATGCGTTGGCACTTAAAACTGTCATTTCTACTTTATCTTCTTGTGGTATCAGTTCCGATACTTTGGATTGTAAATGTGTTTTTCCTGTTCCGGAACTTCCCAAGCTGATACAATGCAATGGGTTATTTGTTTTGCGAGAAGTAAATATCAAGTACATTGTTTGCCTGTTGTATGCTTCGCCGATTACTCCAGACTTTCCAATAAGTTCATTGGTCTTTTTTAGTAAATCTTTTCGTTTTGCCAGTTTGATAGCTTCCTTTTCTTCACTTGCCGATAATTCTTTAAAATAGGGTTTGTGTAATTCTGCTTCTTTTTCGAGTAATAAAAAACGATAGTTTTCCAGTTCGTGGGTAAGCTCCTGTAATGTTCTACGTGCTACGCTTGTTCCTATTTCCAACCGTTCTGCAACTTTTCTCGTGAACTTCTCGACTTGGTTATCGTTGTACAGGTCTATCGAGTGCCTTAAAATATTGTGCTGTTTGGGTTTCTGTATGGATAATGTTATTCGTAAACTCTCTAATTTGTTGAGTTTAATTCCACCTAAAACGTGAGTTTCAAGATGTTTTGTGATGTAACTGTAGTTGTTCGGGTTACTCGTATCTAACATTGTTCAAAAGTTTTTAAAACACATTATTGGATACAAAGAAACACAATAATATTTATTTGAACAATATTTTTATGTTTTTATAACTACTTTAATGTTTATATATTTGCTAAAACCTTTGATAATACGTGTATTGACACATAATAATATATATTTATGAGTTCGTTTGGTAAAAAATTGACAGAGTGCAGGAAAGCTAAAAACCTATCTCAAAAAGAACTGGCGAGTATTTTTAATACGTCCCATACCACCATTGGCAAGTACGAACGTGATGAGATGACACCAAGTATTGAAGCCGCTAAAAAACTGGCGAAGATTCTCGATACTACTGTTGGTTATCTGTTGGGCGAGAGTGACAATGCAAACTTGTTCAAAGACCCTAAAATGTTGCAACGGTTTCAGGATATTTCTAACCTTGATGACAAGGACAAAGAATGTTTGTTAACTACCGTCGACCATTTTATAAAGGCTTCCAAGATTAGTGCTATGTAACAAAAAAACCTCCTCGTTAAAGGTGGTTTCAATCTATATCAAATTTTATTAAAATTATTCTTACTTCCTTTTCAAAATCACATTGTCGAGCTTCAACTTATTTTTGTCTTTTACTTTAATTACAAACTCTCGTTGATTCATATAACCATTTGATAGTTTCTCGGCTATACTTTCATTATCAGAACATTTCAAAAGCAAAGTATCTGCTGTATGCTTCCAAACGCCTTCACATTTGGGATTAAAATCGTGTCCTCTTATACTCAAAATAAACACACTATCTTCTTTCAGCTCTAAATTATATTGAGTATTTGAGCCTTGAATTTGCCCTTTTGACAAACCATAAAAACTACCTATTAAATCATCATCACTAACATTTTTGTATGTAGAACATCCAATACAAAAAATCAGTAATACTAATATTAAAATCCTTATTCTCATAGCATTATTTTATTTTGGTGTAAATGGTAGGCACTATACTTTTTAAAGTAGCATTTGCAGGTAATGTTTGTAATGTACTTTTTAACTGTGGGTAAGCCTTTATCAAATCGTTACGTGTTGAATTAATATTTACAGGACTTATTCCTGTATTGGCTGTTCCTCCTTGTTTATATGGTTGATTTCCTGTTGCTGGGTCTGTTACTCCCTGTACCCAACTTGGGGTTATCTGACTTTGAGAATTAAGACCACCAACACTTGAAGGGTCATAAGCCCATTGCGCTTTATAACCTGCCACTTCATCATAAACATCTTGAGCCAGTGTATTACCAGTAGATGAATCAAAAGCTATATCGCCTGTTTCAAATTGTCCTGCGTGTGTTGTTTCGTGTGTAAACAATGCTGTACCGCTATAGCTGATAACAATTTCATTAGTAGAAGTATCTAACTTAACACCGTTTTGTGCTGCTCCAGAATCTAAACTATAAACTTGTTTACTCGATTCTAAAACACCTAAATTGGAAACAGCATCATTAAGACCATTAACCCTATCTTGCATATTTCCAATACGACTGGCAAGTTTTTTGGCACTCCATCCTTTTTCAGCAGCTTTAGCATTCAAACCATCAATTTTACCTTGAAGCTTATCTCTTTGAGCTATGATATTTTGTTTTTGCTTATCAAACTCTTTCTGGCTTCCTGGTGCTATTTGCTTACCATCAGGGTCTATAAAGATTATCGGATTATTTCCAACAAAACCGTATGGCGTTATATCTTGATACTTTTCCGCTAATGGGTCAACATTAAACCACCTACCAAGAGCAGTATCGTAATTTCTTGCTCCGAAGTCGTGCCAATTTAAACCAAGTTCCTCTTGGTTCTCTTTCCCTTGATAATCATAAGGATGATGCGTTCCATTCACCACATTATTGTAACCTTTGTGAAGTCCACCAAAGGGATAGTAATTGTTCTCTTCAACAATTTCAAGACTACCATTGTTGTCTTTATAGGACAATCTAATATTCCCTAAATGGTCTTTATATTGATAGACATACTCAAAGCCACCTTGGTTATCGGGTTGTAGGTAGCCTTCTGGGTGAGAGAAGAATTTAAGCTGAGGGCTGTTGACGCCGGAATATTCATAGATAAACCCATTGTCATATTGGGTATGTGTAATAGTCCCGAGATTTGCGGTATCATCTTGTAAAAAAGTACCTGTATTGACGATTTTCTTTAATTTAACGCCTGTAGCATCGTAAATGTAACTAATTTCTCTGTTTTGATAGCCTGAAGTATTAAAAATAACTTTAGTAGGTAAATTTAAGTGATTGTAGTCAATATGTGTAATAGCTTTGTTTTTATCATGAGTCATATTGCCATTTACATCGTAGGTGTAATCATAAGCTGCTTTGTGAGAGCCATCCTTAAAACCTTCATCATCTGCTGTATCGTTTACGGCTTTTAATTGATTGGAGTTAGGTTGGTAAGTATAATCTAATTGGTCAATGATGCCTATGCTGTGGTCTTGCTTAGCCCCATAACGTCTTAAACCCATAATATTGCCATTATAATCATAAGTAATATTGCTAAGGCTGAAGTTTTCTAGTTCACCATCAAAGAGACCAGTCATGGCATGCGGTGTTAAATAATCAGCTGCTTTAATACGGTTAAGGGCATCATAGTGGTAGGCGTAGCTCCGTTTTTGGTTATGGGTATTTTGGCTTCGCCAATGGGTTTCAGAGATGTTGCCATTGTACAAAGCTGTTGTAGCATTATCTTCGGGATTATTGTAATTTAATTTAAAGGCAAAGAGCTGGTCTGGGTTGGGGCTATCAACATCATTAATGCTTTTTAGCCAGCCTCTAATATTATAACTGTAATCTATTTCTTGTAGACCATTGGTGTTTTGGTAATTTGTATTACTGCTGTCTTGTCCACCAACTTTTTTACTGATGAGTTGCCCGAGTTCATCATAGTGGTTAAAGACAATGAGTTCCTCACCTTGTTGATTAATGTTTTGAGTTTGCTTGAGCAGTCGTCCAGCGTGGTCGTAAGTAAATTTATCAACAATAGTGATGTTGGTTGGGTTCAAGCCATTTTTATCATGTGTTGTTGTGGTTTCAAGTACTTCACCAATAAAGTTGAGCTTAGAGTGGGTTTTAGTTTCAGAGTTCAAGTATTCGTTAATAGAATGGGTATAAATAGCTCTGGCTTTGTCATCATATTTAGTGAGGCTTGTAATCCATTGGTCTGTACCTAAAACGCGCACATGGCCACCAGTTGCTAAAGTTTTGGTATTGGTGGTAAAGTTACCATTGTTAAGGTTACTGGAATAAATAGAGCTGGCTTCAGCTTGTAGACCTCTAAGGTCAAAGTTGTAGTCATCGTAATAGTTAACGGTGTAAATCTCTAAATGTTCAATATTATTGCTAAACAAAGCGGTGTTCGTATAGTCAATTTCTAGCTGTCCACTAGCGATTAAAGCTTGTCTAGGATGGCGAGATTCGTATAAGTTTGTGTTGTGATAACTGAGTTGTTGCCAAAACTCACGCCCCATATGTCTGATGAAAGAACATTTACCAGTATAGGCCACTCTACCAAAAGCATCATATTTGGTAAAGAGCCATTGGTGGTTTTGTCTTAGCTTGGCATCTTGGGTTAAGACAGGACGGTTAAGTTTATCATAAACGATGTATTCCCAGCCTTTACCCGGTATTTTTTTCTTAACAAGGTTATTGCGATTATCATAACGATAAATATACCCTAAACCATCAATCAAGCTTTGTTTTACTTTTTGGGGATATCTAATAATAGGCTGTATTTGATAAGGCGGTTGGTTAAAAATACCTACCTGCCTAAAGTCTTGGGTTTGAACTTGTACATGATTATTAACTAACTTAAAAACCGCATTTGGTCCATCCATATGTCCTAAGAAAGCCAATTCTCGATTTTCGATTTGTCGGTTAAGGTCAAGATTAAGATTTAGCTTGGGGTTAAGCCCAACAGCCACATTAGTGTTAATATTTAAGATAAACTGTACAGTGTTATTTTGATCAACAGCCACACTTAAGCCACCCACAGCGCCATAATCATTTGGGATAACAGCCGTAGCAAGGTCAGTACCTTCAGGAAGATCGTTAAAGGCTCTTTTATAATCAAGGCGTTCACGTTCTGGCATATCAATTAACTCATACCAAGGGAAAAACCTTTGATAACTGAGTTTTTGACTACTGTTTAAACTAAGGTTTAGTCCAGAGACTTTGCCTTGTCCTTCGATGTAGAGTTGGTTGCTTTTGATATAAAGTTTATAATTGTAATCAAGCCCTTGTAGGCGTCCAACTTCTGTATCTTTAAAATTACCAAGAGGTTTAAGGTCAGCAATCATACCCTTATGTAAAGGGATTTCATTCGCAAAATTCATGTTGATATTAACCAAAAGATGACCGTTGTCTTGTTGCAAGACTAAACCGCCTTGACCGCCGTAGGTTTCAAATAAGTCTTGGTGCACGAGGCTTTGATCGTCATAATCGGCTAAATGCTTTTGGTACTGATCAGCTAAGCTTTTATCAACTTTAGCTACTTGAGTCCACGGCACAGCGATGCCACCTTGTAAATCAGCTGAGAAATTATCAGCTTGGAGTTGGTAGCTTAATTCAGGAGATAAGACATAACTTAAATTACCATAATCATCGTACACATAGTAGGTGTCATGGGCCTGTCCATTATCATAAGTACGTTTAAGGACCACTTGGCCTAACTTGTTTTTAAACTCTTCAGTGGTGTGGTCATGAGCTTGAGCTTGGTTGGGTTGCCAATTTTCATCTTTAGTAATGCTTTTATAAAGCTGTTGCGGCGCATAATAACCACGATCTACTAGTATATGCGGTACAGTAGAAGTGGTGTCAGTAAAGCTCACATCAAATCGTTTCACCTCACCTTGGGTATTGGTTTGGTAATCAAATTTAATGGTATGATCTGTATCATGAGCGAGTTGTACTTGCCAATCATTTCCGGGAGCACCTTGTTCAAAGACACGATTGAGTGGTGAACGCTCTAGATGCTTTTCGCTGTAGGCTAATACGCCATCAGCAGCACCGTATCTGTTGGTATAAAAATTTTCTTGAAGAGCTAAAGGATTGGTTCTTAAACTTAAAGAAGACGGGTTTAAGCTATCGCTAAACGGGAGGTATTCTTTAGTTTGTCGGCCTAAACTATCATAGCTAAAAAAAGAGATGATGTCGTGAGAAGACGGGCTGTTGGCTTTAAGCACTTGTTGGATCGGTCGCCCTAAACCATCAAAATACTGGACGCTTTCAGTAGCCTGCGAAGTCGTAGGATTAGTTATAGAGTTACTGGTAGCTTGTCGATAACTGGTGGTTTTGATATAGTTTTGGTCTTGATCTTGAGCAGAAGCCATTATGCTAAAACACAAGGCTATCGTAAGAAAAGCTATAGAAGAAAAGTGTTGTAAAGAAGTCATAATAGAGTTGATTATTGGTTAGATGTCTGACGGTAGTTGTAGTCGTATTCCTCTACGATATGGCCCTGTTCATCTTTGATGCGTTCTAAGCGATTAAACGCGCCATATTCGTAGTAAAGGCTTTGTCCTCTAGGGTCAGTCACTGAGGTAACGCCAATTAAAGGGTCGTAAGTATAGGTGGTGATCTGAGCGTTTGAATAAGTGCTTCTAAGCTGCTCTAATAAATTTCGTAAATCATCTTCCGTTTGTTGGCAGTTAGCACCTAAGCAGTTAGCATCAGCATCGGCGGCCGCTTGAAGGCTAGAAATAAGGCTAGGGTTAATTTGATTGTAGGCGATATTAACAAGTTTTGCAATGGGTTTAGAGTTATGATAGCCATAAATATAACTGATAGGAACATCGCCAGTTTGTCTAACCTGTAAAACATTAGAGTCTTGGTCGTATTGTTCATACTTGATTTTAGAGTCTAAAGCTTGTTTCCCTTTAGAAAAAAAAGTTTCTTTTAAAATAGGTGAGGGGTCAAATTGTTTTGCTAGCCTAGAGGTTAAGGTATTATTGTTGTAAGTTACTACAGCAATGGGGCTGCTAATACGGTGATCATCGATTAAAGCTTGAACATTCCAATCAGTATTATACCATTGAGGTAAAATATCTGGGTAGTAATAATTGGTTTTGGACTGTTCAATAATAGTACCATCATTATAACTTACATAATCTTTAGATTTTGTAGAAAAATTAAATTCTGAATTGTAGTACTCGAAATGAGTAGTTGTAGAGACCTTATGTGTACTTGAATTCTTGTAATAATAGCGGTCTTCTGTAACAGAATTAAGCTTTAAATAACCTCCGGTGATATAGTAGACTTTATAATTGACAGGAACAGTTGCATTAACATTAAATGGAAAGCCTTCATAGTAAAAAGCCGCTAAAGGTATTTTCCAACTATGACCTTTAGACCAATGAGGTGATTGAAACACATCAGAATAATTTTGATTGATAGTGTTGCCGGATAGATTACCTTGATCTGGATGCATAAAACTTGGTCCGTTAGTGAGTAGTGATTCATGCGATTCATAGTCAACGGAATAATGATAATCAACTTCTTTTAAAAGCTGCTTATTGCCATTTTTGCTATATGAAAAACTTCGCTCATTTAAAAGCTGACCATCAATCCATGAATTTGAATCAGCAAGCACAAATGGATAGTCAGTAAAGTCATTAAAATCGTCGTTAACAGAATAACTCAGAACTTTTTCACCATTAAAATGATATATATCAGTTGGGATATTAATTCCTTCACCATTATTTTGTTGAGCCGTCTTTGTGCCAGTCTTTACAATAACCTGACTATAAACATGTTTACGGCCTTGAAAATTATTAAAAAGGGAGTTGGTATAATTACCTGTTATAACATCGTAGGTGTTATCAGGTCCAGTTGATGGTGCACTTGGATAATCAAAAGACACAAAATAGTTCGGTAAACCAAATATATATCCTGAATCTTTACCGAGATCAGTTTCATAATCAAACTGATCTACGGCTAAATTTCGAGGGGAACCGGTCTCGTATGATTCTATTTGTTTAACACGTGATCCTGGGCCAACTAAGTAGTGTTCTGGGTATTCATTATCTTCCCAGTTCATGATAAAGTTAAAACCTTCGTAACTTTCGGGGTCGTAGTTTCCGCTTTCGGTTTCTACTTTTAGAACATAATTTCCTGTTGGTAAAGATGGTGTCCAATTCCAGCTGCCATCGCAACTACGTCCTTGCTGAAAACTTTCGGTCGTTAAGCAATCCGTTTCATCAAGTCGATAATCCCAAACAATTGTATTGTTTACAGGGTTAATAATTTTAAATAAATAAATTACATTGCTGTTGCTTTGGCTGTTTTCAGAGGTATAAAAATCAGTTTTCTCAACTTTATAACTAAAGTTTGTAGCATCATTTCCAATATTAAATGGGATAATATAAGCGTTTTGTGAATGATTAAAATAAGTATTATAATTTAAAGGGCTGGCTGATACATGATTAGTTGGATTTTGTCCAGATGGATTGATGAGTTCCGTTTCAAGATGTTGCAATTTAGAGGATATATAACCCGCTTGTGGTTCATAGGTGAATTTTTTAACAAGTCCTGTTGGGTATTCTACACTTTCAATAAGCCCCAATTTGGTATAGGTCGGATTAACCCTTCTATCGGCTTCCCCAAAAACCAAATTATTACCATTGTCTGCGCCATTGTAATAGCCCCAATAATCTTGAGCAGTAGTGAATTTATGGGCGATAGCAGTAGAGTTGTAGTTAAATTTATAGCGAAGGCTTTCAGAAGTATCGCTCAAATGGTGATTGATAACCTCATCTAGTCGAAGGCGTTTTTGTGCATGACTGAATAAAGAATGATTTCCTGAATTAAAATAATTGGGTAAATTCTGTTCAGATTGTGTTGTAGAACTGAAGTAACTCTGTTTTAATTCGATGTCTTTATTTAAAACAGCAGAATTGTCTTTACGCATAAAAACTTTAATACGTTCAAGAGCTTTTGCGCCATTCTGATCGTTATAAATGTCCTCACGATTGTCTTGTGAGTAAATAAACTCGACTCGAGTTTTGTGATAAGTAATAGATTTAAGATAACGTTCAATGTTTTTAGTGACGTTGATAGTGGTCGTTAATTGGCCGTTAGCATGCTCGTCTTTAACTGTATTGTAGGTTAAATAATGAGACTCTGGGTGATAGTTGAAACTTATTTTTTTACCATTGAGCAACTGAATTTCAGTAAGATTCCATGAGGTGTACAAACCCCCAAAGTAATCGTCTAAGCTACTATCTATATATTCGGGTGTTGTACCTCTTGTGATAATTGTTTGATGGTCTTCACGCCGTCCACCGCCTTCAAAATATAACGAATCCCTTTTCCATCAACCAATTCAAAGCCTGTAATTCTACCTTGATTTTTCTGAGGATAAATAGCTACATTTTGTAAGGATTTTAATCTAGCTTCACCAGTTTGATGGTCAAATATAAAAGTTCCGCTAATCGTTGGTAGATTAATCGAGAATTTATCGGGGAGTAAATCTTTTTGGGGAGTAGTTAATGAGGTTAATTGATTGAAGACAGTTACACGCTTTGTATTAGATGTGAAGAAGTTATCATATACGCCATTAAGATATCCAACGCCGCCATCATCAGGCTTACCTCTAATTTGCCTACTAATGCTACCACCAGCTGATAGGCTCCAGCTTATACCAACACTCGAAGCAGTTTCATTGACCATAACACCTTGTGAATGGTATTTAAGAGCAATAGGGAGTGTTAAATCAGGCGTGCCAATACTGTAAACTGGTACACTTAAATTGTATAAACCAGATGAATAGTTAACAGGAATTTCGCCGAACTTCATCAGTGAAGAGGCTTCTGGTGTGGGTGCTACAATTCTTGGGAGTTGTGGCGATTCGGGCTCTTTAGGAGGCTTGGGTTCGTCGATTTGTGCATTAACACTGGTAAAAAGGAGAATGAAATAAAAACTAAAAAAAAATTTCATAAGGTTAGGTATTAAATTTTACTAAATTAAAACAAATATATATGTTCAAGTTTGTCTTTGAAAAGTTTTCTTGTTAAATTATTAAAGTTTAAGGTTTATCAGATGTTAAATACTAAAACCTGTCTCAACCTACAAAAAACGCACAACTCCCCATAAAATAAAATCCTAATTAAACTTTTAAGCTGTCAGAAATCAACTTTTTATTAAAATCATAAAAGGAGTGTTTTATAAAGAGGGAAGAATTTATGATAGCGATCGCGCCCCGATCTCTTCGTTACCTATGACTTCCCTTATAGCCTATAGGTGAATCATCCAGCATACATAAATTCACAATTTAATGATAATAAAAAGATTTGTCAATAAATAAGAAAGGCTTTGTAAAAACCCCCAAAATGGATATAGAGACGATGTTCGCTTCTTGAGTCACGTTAACAATCTCATCTTACAGGATTTTATCAAGACCCGACTCTACAAATATACAAAGCTTTGTAAATTTAAAAAAAAAGGGAATGTTCTATTATAGCGTCCTCTCAACAGGCACTCTGCGTAACTTAAGACTTCCCTTTAAAGCCATAAGTGCATCATCAAGCATAAATAGAACTTAAATCTTTAAATCAAAAAAAATGATGATTAATTAAAAAGGAAAGCTAACAGTGGCCTCGGAGCATCCGAATCTAACCAATCAAACCCTGTTCTTTATTCAATTAGTTATTACACAGCACAACACCATTAGCCTCAAGACTAAAATAATAAAGACCATAAAAAGGAAAGGACTTAAAGGAGCCGTCCATGTAAGGCCAGAGGGAGTATTCAACATTTGCTTCCTAAGTCGCATCGAATGTTTATTGAAGGGTCCTTTAAATCCCGACTAAACAAATATATTTAAATATAGGCAAAAACAAAACTCTATTCTAGAGGAGCTTCGATAATTTCTATTCCCTCGATATACAGATAGCCACCTTTAATCTCCAGTTGTAAGCTGTATTTTCCCATTCGATCATATTTACTTCTAAAGCTTTTCTTAAAAAACGTCTCAACAGCATCTTTGTAAACCTTAGGTATAAACTCATCTTTAAACCGTAATCCATAAAGACTTCGGGTCACTTCTAAACTAGCTTTTTTAGGATACTTAAAAGGACTAAAAACTTCACCTTTCAGTCGATAGGGGCTATCCTGACTTAAACCGACTATGGGCAAAAGAAATAAAAGCAAACAACATAAAAATTTCATAATAAATTCAAAACAATAAATATGCCATAATATAACTTGAAGTTGATTTTAATTATGGGGTTAAAAGAATCAAATAATTAAACTTTGGCACAAAATGCTTAATTTGCCAACGGTAAATCAAGAAATTCAACTTAAAACTAAGAAATTTCGAGATTCTGGATCAGTACTGAGAGAAACATACAATAATTACATAAACCTCAACTTACCACTTTAAGGATTCATAGGTTTTATGTATATGTCATTAAATCATCATTCTCTTTGCCATAAAATGATAAAGTTGAAAACTTGTTAAAAACCAATCTTTAACTTTTATGATCATTTGTTTTCTTTTACTTACCTTTAGACAATATTTGACAAGTCGAAAATTCACAATGAACTTTGGAGAACACATAAGAAGCATTAGAGAGCAGAAAAAACTGTTGTTGAGAGAAGTGGCATCACAAATGAATATGGATACCGCTTTGTTAAGCAAACTAGAACGTGGTACACGCTCTGCAAGAAGAGAACAAGTAATAGCTTTGGCAGTAGCACTCAATGAAAATGAAACGGAGTTGTTAAAAATTTGGATGGCAGATCGAATAACTGAAATGCTTAAGGACCAAAAAGACAATATAGAAATCCTAAAAATTGTTGAAGAAAAAATTAAGAACTTTAAAGATTTAGAATAAAATAACATCATCATACAATATGACACTTACCGAAATATTAAAAGATTCCAACTACAAGTTAACCCAATTTCAACCTGAACAGATAGAGCGTTTAGAGGCTACTATTTTTTCCAAAGATGTAAGAGGAAAAGAAACTCCATATATTAAATGTTTAGTACGTAATAAGGATATAAAGTTAACACCCGAAGAAGCGGTTAGACAACTGTACTTAATGGTACTCAATGAAGTGTACGATTATCCATTTGAAAGAATGGAATTAGAATATGCGGTAAGTTTTGGTAGGCAAAAGAAACGCGCAGACATTGTTATATTTAATAAAAAAGATACCCGTTCTATATTTTTGATTGTTGAACTTAAAAAGCCAAAATTAAAGGACGGTAAAGAGCAACTAAAAAGTTACTGTCACGCTACAGGTGCGACAATTGGAGTTTGGACTAACGGAGATTCAATTTCACGATACAACCGTAGAGATCCTAATTATTTTAAGGATATCCCTGATATACCCAAATCTTCTCAATCTTTGCAAGAAATCCTTCAAGAAAAATGGACAATTAACGATTTGATAAAAAATGATGAGTTGGCAAAGGATAAAAAGTCCTTAAAAGAAAAGGTAAAAGAAATGGAAGATGAAGTTCTTGCTAACGCTGGAGTTGATGTTTTTGAAGAATTGTTTAAACTCATTTTTGCCAAGTTGTATGATGAAATGGAAGGTGCTGATGACGAAACTAGAATTTTAGAATTTAAGAATGCTGGAGAGACTGAAAACGAACTTAAAGATAAGATTCAACGTATTTTCGACTTAGCTAAAGAAAAATGGCAAGGAGTCTTTGCAGACGAAGCAAAAATAAATTTAAGTTCATCTCATCTAGCTATTTGTGTCTCTTCTCTAGAAAGGGTAAAGCTTTTTAATTCAAACCTTGAAGTAGTTGACGAAGCTTTTGAGTATTTAATTAACAAAAGTAGTAAAGGCGAAAAAGGTCAGTACTTTACACCACGTTATGTCATTGATATGTGTGTAAAAATGATGAATCCACAAGAGCACGAGACTGTTATGGATACTGCGGCTGGTAGTTGTGGATTTCCTGTACACTCTATTTTTCATGTTTGGGAACAAATTATAAAAGACGAAGGAAAAGAAATAACACACTTATTCAGTGCAAAAAAGAAAACAGGTCGTTATAGTAAATACGTAAGAGATAATGTGTTTGCCATAGATTTTGATGAAAAAGCAGTACGTGTAGGCCGCACATTAAACCTAATTGCAGGTGATGGGGAAACAAATGTAATACATCTAAACACCTTAGATTTTGAAAGATGGAGACATAATTACAAGGACAGCGATTGGATGGACACATACGCATTAGGTTGGCGTAATCTTAAAAAACACAGAAAAATTAAAAATGAAACTAGTGATAATGAAACTTACGTAAATAGAGATTTTAACTTCGATGTATTAATGGCTAATCCTCCATTTGCTGGAGATATTAAAGAAAGTAGAATATTAGCGAAGTATGAGTTAGGTAAAAAACCAAACGGCAAATACCAAACTAAAGTAGGTAGAGATATCCTGTTTATAGAGCGCAATCTCGATTTCTTAAAACCTGGCGGCCGTATGGCAGTAGTTTTGCCTCAAGGTAGATTTAACAACAGCAGTGATAAGAACATACGCGATTACATTGCAGAGCATTGTAGAATATTAGCAGTAGTAGGCTTACACGGTAACGTCTTTAAACCTCATACAGGTACTAAAACTTCGGTGTTATTCTTACAAAAATGGGATGATAAATTATGTCCTAAAGTAGATGATTATCCTATATTTTTTGCCACAATGCAAGAGCCTAGTAAAGATAATAGTGGCGAAAAAATCTATGTTACAGAAAAAATAGTATCATTTTTTAATGAAGAAAATCATTTAATTGAGGTAAAACTTGATGATTACTTAGAACAATACGGAACAATCGAAGAAAATACTAAATACAAGATTAAAGCTTCTGGAAAAGTAATAGATGGCAATGAGTTCGCAAAACTAAACCTAAAAGTCGAAGAATATACTAATTTGGTAAAGCCTATTGTAACAGATAAATTTAAACTTGATACTCACGGTCACCTTATAGTAAAACATGATTTATACAATCACGATGGCTTAACCAAAGACGGTATTGCCGAAGCCTTTATTGAGTTTGCCAAAAAAGAAAAACTGTCTTTTGTGGGAAAGCGTTAAGCCCTTTTAACGAAACCCGTTATAGGGAACTGTTGGAAGGGCTGGAAATTAGTGAGGTTTTATATAGTGAAATGTTAGGGCATTCCATATCTACCAGAATTGATGCAGAATTTTTCAAAAAAGAATATTTAATTGAAGATGATATAATAGAAAATTATGGATCAAAAAAACTTGTTTCTATAACAGATAAAATAGATGTTGGTTTTGTAGGTTCAATGACAAGCCATTACAGAGAATCAGGAATTGTCCTGATTCAAACTAAAAATATAAGTTCTTTTTTACTTGATCTAAATAGTACAATTAAGATAACAGAAGACTTCCATAAATCACTGCAAAAATCTCAAATAAATTATCAAGATATACTAATTGCTAGAAGTGGTTCTTTTGGTAAAGCTTCTATTTATTTGGAAACAGAAACGATAAATTCATCTGACATAATTATTATTAAAGCCAATGAAACATTCATTAACCCTTATTTTTTAACTGCTTTTTTGAATAGTATTTATGGCGTAAATCAAATGATTCGTTTTGCAAGTGGTGGTTTACAAGGTCACGTAAATCTGACAATTTTAGAAGAGTTAAAAGTTCCTACATTATCTGAAATTTTCCAAGAGAGTATAGGCTTATTAATATCAACTTCATATGATTGCCAAAAAAAATCAAAAAGGAAGTATAAGCAAGCAGAATCTCTACTACTGAATGAAATAGGTTTACAAAACTTCACACCAAGTTCAGAAGGTATTAATGTTAAAACACTTTCAAATAGTTTTTGGGAAACAGGCAGATTAGATGCAGAGTATTACCAACCTAAATATGAAGAATATGAAAACTTAATAAAAAAATCAAAATTCAGCTACATTAGGGATGAATACATACATATAACTAAGAAATCAAAGAAAGAAAAAGAAGGTTATAACTACATAGAGATTGGAGATGTAAATGTTGGTGATGGTAGTAATGTTTCAAATTATAGATTAACGGAAGACCTTCCTGCTAATGCTAAAATTGCAGTAAAAAAAGGAGATATTTTAATTTCAAAAGTTAGACCTTATAGAGGTGCTGTTACTATTATAAACTCAGATTTAGATGATTTGATAGTGAGTGGTGCATTCACGGTTTTAAGAAGTAATCCTAAATCTATATACAATAATGAAGTATTAAAAGTTCTTTTGAGAACAGAAATTTATAAAGATTGGTTGCTACAATTCAACGTTGGTACTAGTTACCCTGTTATAAAGGATGATGACGTATTAAATATGCCGATACCTCACATAAGCGAAGCTAAGCAAAATGATATTGCTAAATTAATAGAAGAAAGCTTTGCTCTAAAAAAACAAAGTGAGCATTTATTAGAAGTAGCCAAAAGAGCGGTAGAGATAGCTATAGAAGAGGGGGAAGAAGAGGCTTTACAATATATCAACCAAAACAGTTAAAGAATGCCAGTTAATACAGAAAATATACGTCGTTGGATTGAGCAATCAGATATAGATTATATTACTCAGTATATAAAAGCTTGGATTCCTTTTAATGCTTGGTATAATGCAGAGTATAATAACCTTGATTCAGATAGGGCTAAAATAAATGCAATAAAAAATAGAAGTAATAGTATTCGTAATAAGGTCAATACTTTATTAGAAGGTAATGGACAAGAAAGTCAAGAATTTAAAAGTGTTCTAGCAGCTCTACATAGTGAGTTATTAAATAATCAAATAGACTCTCAAATTGGTAGGATATGGTTTAATGATATTGTTAAAAATCAAAATCCTGAAAATTTAATAGATAATGAGAGTATTAGGACAATTCAGTATTTTTTGAGAAGAACAGATGGTAATAGACTTGGAGATGTACAGCAAATGCTAGTAGTATTAAGAGATAGAAATGGAGTTGAGTTTTTTAATTATAATCATACAGAATATAATTTGACACATTTGCAAGCAGATGCGGATTTCCTTGGGCTCACACCTGCTCAACAAGAAAATGTAAGACTTTGTTTTAATAGGTTGCAACCTGTAGTAATAACAAATGCAATTGAGGTTCATCTAGAAACGCAGCCTTATAACCATTATCCTTGTGATGCATTTAATTTTAAAAGAGATGCAACAGATGCACATTGTCCTGCTCATATAGTATGTAAAGGACTAATTGAAATACTCTATCAATTACGTAATGTATTATTTCACGGAGAACTTGTACCTAGTGAACAAAATCAAAATGTATATAAAAATGCTTACTTCTGTTTAAAGCATTTACTACCATCAATTAGATAAATAATATGAAACAAAAAACGATTATAGCGGTATCAGGTACAGCTAATATTGGCAAATCAATGACTATTTCAAGTCTAGGACGTCAAATAGTAGCAGCTGGTGGAACAGCACCCGATGATGTTACAACGAAAGATTATAGAGCAGTAATAAAGTATTTAAGTAAAATAATTGGAGTACAAACCTATGGAGATACAGAGGATCTGGTACAAAGTGGTTTAGATGCACTTTTAAATCATAACTGTGATATTATTGTAATTGCATCAAAGGGTTATGGTGCTACGGTTGATGCTATTGGAGCTTTTGCAGGAACTAATGGCTATAGGCTAATCTGGACGAGTCCATATGAAGTCAGAGATGGCTCAATCCCAACGACTACTATAAAAGATTATGGTGCGTCTCATTTACTTTTAATGATAAATGATATAATATCTGGTAGCTTATAAAAACAAATTAATATTACTAATAGTATGGCAGACCATTTACCAAAAGAAAGCGAGTTTTTACTGTACACAACACCGCAGGGTGAGGTAAACTTACAGGTACTCATTTTAGACGAAACCGTTTGGCTCACACAAGAGGGGATGCAAGAATTGTTTGGTAGAGCAAAATCTACCATTAGCGAGCATATTTCTAATGTATTCCAAGAAGGAGAACTAGAAAAAGAGTCAGTTGTTCGGGATTTCCGAACAACTGCATCAGATGGTAAAAAATACAATACCTCGTTTTACAATCTAGATGTAATTATTTCAGTAGGCTATCGTGTAAAATCGTTTCAAGGTACACAATTCCGTATTTGGGCTACAAAAACCTTACGTGAATATATTATCAAAGGCTTTGCTATAGACGATAACCGTTTAAAACAAGCACAAAGCACATTCGGTAAAGACTATTTCAGAGAGTTACTCGATAGAGTTCGCTCTATACGTGCCAGCGAGCAACGCATTTACCACCAGGTAACACAAATATTTGCAGAGTGTAGTATAGATTATAATCCTAAAAGCGAGATTACTAAAAATTTTTATGCAATGGTGCAAAACAAATTTCATTTCGCCATTACAGGTCAAACAGCAGCCGAAATTATTCATAAACGTGCAGATAGCAAAAAGCCAAAAATGGGCTTAACCACATACAAAAATGCACCAGACGGCAGAGTCTTAAGAACCGATGCTAAAATTGCAAAAAACTATTTAGAGGAAGATGAAATTAAAGAGTTAGAACGCAATGTTTCTGGCTACTTCGATTATATCGAAAACCTAATCAAAAGACGTAACACCTTTACTATGCAAGGTCTTGCAGAAAGCGTAGACAAGTTTTTAAACTTTAACGAATATCAAATTCTAGAAGGTAAAGGACGTATTTCAAACAAACAGGCAGTTGCAAAAGCAGCTAAAGAATATGATACATTTAATAAAACCCAAAAAATCATTTCAGATTTTGAAAAACATTTGAAGGCACATAATAATTATAATAACGACAATAAAAATAGTTAGCCTATGATAACATCAGAATTACTAGCATTTCAATTTGAAATATTTATGATGAAAGCTTATAAATTAGATAAACGGATAAGAAGACCTTCAAAAGCTGAATTTAAAAATTTAATTAGAGCCGATAAGCAAGGGGCGTTCTCCAAAGAAATTAAAATATTAAAAGGTAGAATCGATCAAGCTATTGAGATATTCTTTAAAAATGATGCAAATCATGAATTTCAGGAAAAATGGAGTCTTTTACAATCATTAAATACAAAAGCTAAAAGTAGTCATGATCTCGAACTAATAATTAAACAAGGCTTAGAAATAACGGCACAATTCAAATAAAGTCATAAATATATTTAAAACTTTTATTGATCCAAGACACCTCAAATTCAACATCCTAAATTTTAATTGGCCACCTAAGCTGCTTAGGTTTTACTTCTCATTAGATAAGATTGAAGATTGTGATACGTTACATTTTTCTTAATGGACAGATAAAAAACACTTTGATGGTCTAAATAGCATCAACAAATAGAATTATTAAAGTTCAGCAGGTTTAGATATTAGATAAAAATAGATGTCATAAAGATCACCTTAGCTCAAACCACACAAGCATAAAAAAGGAGATTGATAAAATTTGCTCTGAGTTAAACTCAAAAATGCAACGACTTTTATTGATGTTAAGCGGTGTTTCTAGAATCACCGCTTAACATCAATTTAAAAACCCAATAGTCTTTTAAAATTAATAATAATTTTAAATGTTTATATTTGAGAAGCAACAAATACATAACCAATAATCAACTTGTAGATGTATCTCATCAATAAACTAAACAACAACATTTCTAAACTAAAACAAAAAACCTTTTCTGAGTTAAAACTCAAAGAAAGAGAACACCTTCAAGAATGGATTGCCAAAAATCCAAATTCCTTAGGCGAAGAATTACTCATCATTCAAAAAGAGTTCAGCGGTTTTAATAATACCAACGAAAGACTAGATTTATTAGCACTAGATAAATATGGTAATTTAGTCATTATAGAAAATAAATTAGACGATTCCGGTAAAGATGTAACTTGGCAAGCCATAAAATATGCATCTTATTGCGCAAGCCTTACCAAACAAGATATCATTAAGATCTACCAAGATTATTTAAAATCTTCAGCAGTAGCACAAGATAAAATTTCAGAGTTTTTTGACAACAAAGACATTTCAGAAATTGTACTCAACCAGGGCTTAAATTCTCAAAGACTAATCCTGGTCGCAGCTAATTTCAGAAAAGAAGTCACTTCCTCCGTGCTGTGGCTGATGAATTTTAAAATCAGAATTCAATGTTTCAAAGTAACACCATTCGAATTTAAAGATAATTTATTTTTAAATGTAGAACAGATTTTACCTACTAAGGATACAGAAGATTTTGCCATTAGCATAGCTTCAAAAGCACAACAAGAAATTGAAACCCTAGAAACTTTAAAGAATAGCCATAGAAAACGATTAAACTTTTGGGAACAGTTTTTAGAGGCCAGTAATAAAAAAAATAACCTGTTTACCAATCATTCACCGTCAAAAGACAATTGGATAGGTAAAGGTATTGGTATGAGCGGTGTGAGTTTAAACTTGGTGGCATCAAGTACTTATTGCAGAGCCGAAATCTTCATCAACAAAGGAGATCAAGAATTAAATAAAGAAATGTTCGACTTCCTATTTAGATTGAAAGATGAAATAGAACATGCTTTTGGAAACAAGCTAATATGGGAAAGAATGGACGAAAATGTTACGTCACGCATCAAAGCTCAAATGAATGGCGTAAGTTATTTTAACCAATCCGATTGGAATAAAATGAACGATTTCCTAATCGATGTGTCTGTTAAAATGAAAAAGGCTTTTGATAAACCCGTAAAAAGACTAAGTGATTTCATGAAGAAATAATCAATAGGTGTTTTAGGCTTATAATCATATAAAGAAACTTAACTCAATTTTAGAGCATAAAATATTATCATTTGATCTTATTGCACAAATTATTGAGCATTTCAAAAAAGTAGGTGTAGTACCGGTAATTAAAAATTAAAGCAGGTATCATCTTCACAGCTCAAGCCATAAGCAACTTATTCTATCACAAGCTTAAAAACCCATCTACTGCAGTAATAGTTAGCTTAATAGTAAATTTAATTATAGCTTATGGCCCAAGCTTTTACTAACATCGCTTCAAGTTCAGTCTAATTGTTTTCGTTTCCAATCAACCACAAGCCGTGTTTCTGCAAAACACCGCTTTCGATGCTAACATTTTACAGCATTCTTTGAGTAATCAAGTCATATAAACATTATCATTTGTTTGGGGACGCAGAATAGGGTAGCAACATTCGGGGGCAGGTAATACGTAGTACCGTCAAATAGGTGTTAAATTGTTTTGTTGTAATGTTTTATATTCATTATTTTGTAATGTATATGAAAGCTAACAGGAACATATTAAATGTCTTTCCAAAATATTTGTTTTGGGATATGGACAGGAGTAAACTTTCTTTAAAAAGAGATAAAGAAATTATTATTCCCAGAGCTTTATATGCTACTACTAAAGAAACATTCTCTAAAGATATTTTGGTTCTAGAGCGTTATTACTCAAAAAGCGATATTTTAAATATTTTAAAGCATACCAAAGAAAATATTAGCAATGAGGTGTGTGTACTCGTTAGTAAACGCTACAATACGGCACCTTTTTATCGTTACGCAGTATAAGCATGCAAGCGGTTTCCTCTGCACTATTTAAAACTATTATAGAATTACAAGCTTTACCTAGTTTGTCTATGTTTGCCTTAGCAGGCGGTACAAATTTAGCATTAAGATTTAATCACCGTATATCTGAAGATATTGACTTATTCTCTACATCTATAGTTGGTTTTAAAGGCTTTGAATCTATCGCAGCTGAAGTTAAATCATTTTACGGTGACCAGGTTTTAAACATGAGTTACCCAGTTAGAGAAAATGATCAGTTCGTATTTCTACGTTTTTTAATTGTAAAAGATGATGTCACTATAAAAGTAGATATCATTCACAATATGAAAGCACTTTATCCTTTTGAAACATATAAAAAAATCAAGTGTTATGATGTAAATGATATTGGTTTGTTCAAATTGGTAAGTTGTGCTAACAGACCTGCAAAAAAAGATATTTATGATTTAGAGTATATAACAGATTCAATACAACTACTAGATTTATATAATCTCTTGAAAGAGAAAAAATATAAATTTAACAAACCAAATGATAGAAATATCTTCGATTTAGACAAAGCACCAGACCCAATAGACGATCCTTACACACTTTTGAAATTTGACAAAACAAAATTTAAAAACAGCAGACATTTTCATGCTCATGATAATATTAAAGTTGCTACAAATGCAAAATCATGGGTTGAAGCTAGAATCTATTGGCGTCAAAAGGTAAAAGTTTTATATGCAAAATTAGATATTCCTTATAAAAGCAAATAGTGTAATTTTCCCCAGCAAAACAAGTATAGCTTCCGTTGCTCTTCAGCTATACCCATTTTGCTTCCCCGCAGTAAAAGCTATATCATGTTTCTAGGTATATGAAGGTTTATGATAATAGCATTTACTTTTTGCCTTTGCGTTCACTAGCATTTTCATAACAAATTCAGTCTAAGTAGTAACATCCTAAAGTATCGTTTGCATAAATATTAATCGAACTAAATAGCAATATTCGTGGGCAGGTAATAAGGTGTGCCACAGCACCGCTGTTTTGCTCCAAAGCACATCCCTACAAGGGTAATTCGTTTAAGATCTGATCTTTTGTGTAAGCTAAATCTTAGGTTCAGTTAATCTTAAAGTTTAAAATGTCCCTTGTAGGCACCAGCTTCAGCACTAAGCGCCTTCCATCCTCAGGCGCTTTTAGTCCTGAAGCTTTGTGCTTTTTCACACACGCCAGTGCAGTGTCACCCGCTGTTCTCTTTTACCCTAACACCCGAAGCGGTCAAGCCAAGCTTGTTTATTCGCATTAGGGTAAAACCACAGCTGCATGTTTCGCGAGCCTGCGCATCGTGCCTACCACTTACCAAGTAAAGTCAAGTTGAGTAGTCTTGCCGTACATAAGTTAGCCTACCTGTACATCGGCTATAGAAATATAACTCTCTCATTAATGTTGTCAAGTTGTGTACAACTGTTGAGCTAAGGCTAACCCATGCCGGCAAACAGTCTGGAGCGCTACCATGTTAAGGGCAAGCTAGTTTTTAGTTCTCTTCAACTGCTCGTTAAATGGTTGTCTATACTTGCTTAAACTTCAAAACTAAACATCGAAGTTTCATCATTTTCAGCGACATTGGCTTCAATTTGAGGCTTAAAGCTTCATAACATCTGCATCATCGCCCTTAAATGCCAGCCCTCCCAAATTGGTTTTGACTTCACTTGTTAAGTGGCGCATACGTTGTGCTAATCTTGCTATTCACAACGTCCTTTTAGCACATAGGCACTCAACTCGCAGTCGGCTCGCGCCTTCGGGATTACCTGCCCTGATTCAACATTTGTACGGGCTAGACTTGTCTAACTTCAATCAAACCTCAGTTATTTGACTTACCTAAGCATGCTGGTTTTTGGGTTTGTATAGCCGTCTTCAAATTGACTTCAATACTTGCTTTAGTTTTGAATAAAAAAATAAAAATCTAGGCAAGTATATCAGCCTTTCCACCACCCAAGGCTAGTCCTGTAAAGCTCAAGCCAAAGGTTTTTCATAAAAAATGAAGCCTGCTTTATTTGACCTTTTGTTTATTAAAGTTTTTCAATAAGCTTTATCCAATTTTAGTCCATTTTTTTTGAAAAAAGCTTGACAGTCCTGCCACAAGGCTGATGTTTACAGCCTATATTTTTCTTTTTCTGAAAAAAATAGTGAGCGAAGCGAATGAACATAATTTTTAAAACCATAACTATGTTCAAATTGAATGCTTACAAGTTGAAGGTTTATGTTGAAAGCCATAAACCAACCAAAAATCCAAAGTTTTACATCTTAAACAAAGGGAACAATGCTGGCCGACCGATGGTCTTGCCTTGCCCGAATTGCTTTGTGGTCTCAACCAAAACTGAAACCGAACGCGATAGCCTGTATTGGCTGTGTTATTCGGCTTGGCAAACACAAGGGTTTAGACCGTTTTTAAGGGGTTCGGTAATTCCTTTTATAACCACAGGCGACACCAAGTTTGTGATTAATGAATGTCTTATCAACCTCAACGCATCCCGACTCATGCAGCAGGTGAAATCTTTTAAAGCCGTTCAAAAGCAACAAGAATTGTTGAAGCTCCAATTGCAGAAATATGACGAGCTTAAACAGATCATCGCCCTCAACATGCTAAAGGCTTAATTAAAAACCCTTCTTAATTGAAGGGTTTACTTATTGAAAGCCTTTGGTTGACAAGCTTGCACATGCTGAACTTAACTTTTGCTTTTATTATTGAAAACGAAAAAACGTCCCCACTAACATGAGGACGTTTCAACCTAACCAATCTATTATGAATTATGCCATTAATAAGCGATATAAAATTAATAAATTACGCTCAATTACAGCCCTAAAAGCCGATGATTTATGATTTTTTTGACTCACAACAAACGAAGTTTTGGTGCTCTAAACATACAGAAATACAAAAACCCTGTGGGGAGCAGGGCTTTCTAGGGATAACCAAATATAAGCATAAATAGCAAATTTACCTAGTGTTTTTTTTACGCTTTCGCTTGCGTTTAAAGTGTTTTCTCAGCTGTTTAAATGCTACTGAACTTACAAAACTAACCGCCGATCCAAACACGGCCAACACACAAGTGGCCGCATAATCGTCAAATTGTAAGCTCCCCAATACACTGGATAAAGTACCACCAATATAACCGATGCGCCCATGTCCTAGTACCATAAGCCATTATTTTTGGGTTGACTTTCCTTTGGGATCATCCAAGACTTCCGCCGCTTGATCATCGGCTTTAGTGACCACCTGACTCACCGCCGAAACTGCTGTTCCAACCGCCAGTCCGTAACCAGCAACGCTAACCACCAAGGCAGGAAGCGCAACAGGAGCAGTTAATAGAGCACCCGCCACAGCGGTGATGCCTAAACCAATATTTCTTAACTTCTTGAAAAACCGAGGGGTTTTTGATTGATAACGTTCTTTAATTGTCATGTCTCATTTGTTTTTGTTGAAGAATATGATCTTCAAAATGTGAACTTCGCACTTCTAATTCTACCCTGTGTTTAGCCATAAAATAGGGGCGAAGCTTGCCTAAAATATGCTCTAAAGCTTTCCGAGAGGAATAACCTCTGGCAATATCGACTAAGCTGCTAACAGGAGCAATACAGCCTTCTAATTCGGTGGAAGCATCATTGGCAGGATGCATCAAAATCCAACTCCTATTCGGCACATCGTCCAGTTGAAGATGCCATTTGAATTTTGCTGAATACCTCATTTTTAACTCATAAACACCATCAGGAATAGCTGAAATATTTCGTTGATTCCTTACCCAAGGAAGTTCTATCGTAAAGCTTAAAAATTCATCAAATAAATAAAGGGCACCAACCGTACCATGCGGAAAATGCCCTCTATATAAGCCTAACTTTACCAA